>NZ_CP104174.1:4278076-4583653 GCF_025200925.1 Bradyrhizobium sp. CB1015
GAAGGGCTATCTCGAGCTCGTCAGCCGCGCCTCGGGCGCGGCAGGGCGGCTGCTCTCGCGCGATCTCGACCGCAGCCACGGCAGCGTGCATTCGCGCGCGGCGGAGTAGACCATGGCCGTTTCGCTCGCAGACAACGACGATGACGACGATTTCTCGGAAACGCATGACATCAACGTCACGCCGTTCATCGACGTCATCCTGGTGCTGCTGATCATCTTCATGGTCGCCGCGCCGCTGTCCACGGTCGACCTGCCGATCGATCTGCCGACGTCGAGTGCGACGCCGCAGAAGAAGCCCGATAAGCCGACCTATCTCAGCATCAAGCCCGATCTGACGCTCGCGATCGGAGAGAACCCGGTTCACCGGGCCGAGTTGATCGGGACCCTCGACGGCCTTTCCGACATGAGCAAGGACAAGTATGTTTTCCTGCGCGCCGATCGCTCGGTGCCGTATGGCGAGCTGATGGGTGTGATGGAGCTCTTGCGTTCGGGCGGCTATACGCGGGTCAAGCTGGTCGCGCTGGAAGGCGCGCCAGGGGCGCCTGCGGCAGGCGCCGCTCAGCCTTAAAGGCCAGCCATGTCGGACGAACCGAGACCATCCCGAAAGCTCTGGATCGTGGCGGCGGTCGCCGCGCTCGCGCTCCATCTCGGTGGTGCTGCGCTCGCGCTGGCGCATTTGCGTGCCGACGACGACGGCGATGGCCTCGGTGCAGCCGGTGCGGAGTTTGCGGTCGAGATGGCATCGCCCAAGGTGCCCGATACCGATCTGCCGCCTGGGCCCGACAGCGAGGCGATGCAGGAGCAGCAGGCGCTTCCCGAGCAGAAGGCCGAGACCAGGGAGACGGAGCTTCCGAAGGACCAGTCGCAGGAGGTCGAGGATCCTGATCGCGTCGTGACCGAGAACAGCACGAAGAAGCCAACGGAAGACGATCCGAAGATTCAGGCCGTCGAAACGCCCGCGGCCGAGGCATCGCCGAAGTCGGTTGCAAGTGCGCGGCAGACGCTCGACGAGGAGGCGCGCGAAGCCGAGAAGGCCCTGGCACCGGTCCTGGGGCTTGGCAAGGACATCCTGAAGATCACCGCCGACTGGAACCGCAAGATCAGCGCGCATCTGGCGGCTCACAAGGTCAATCCGGAGGGCAAGCAGCCCAATAACCAGAAGGTCAAGGTGAGCTTTGCGATCAACCGGAAAGGCAACGTGCTGTCGGTCGATGTCGCGGAATCGTCGGGAGATGCAGCCTACGATGCTGCGGCGGTGTCAATCGTCCGCAAGTCCGATCCGATCCCGCAGCCGCCTGCCGGACTGACCGACGACCGGTTCGAACGGACCGTGGACATCATCTTCACGCCGCCGGATTCGAAGAAGAAAAAGACGGCTCAGCGCCAGTAGAGCCGGATCCCGACATAGACCACGACTAGGCAGGCGAAGATCAGCGCCACGGGGAGGGGGCGTTTCTGGGCGCCGCTGGCTGCGCCTGCCCCGAAGAAGCCAGCGCTCTTCGGCTTCGGCTTCGGCGCCGGGCGCCGGAAGGCGGTAACATTGTCCGCTGCCGGCCTGGCCTGTCGGGGACGGACATCGGGCGGCGTTCCCGCGCCGCCCATCTCGACGTAATAGGCCTTGTAGATCGCACCGATGGTGGCCTCGGTGGCTTCGCCCTCGCTCATCTGCGCCAGCAGGTTTTGATAGCTCGCCAGGAACTCCTGGGCCTCCGGAGGCAGCGCGGACGCCCCGTTGAGCTTGGCCATCATCTTCCAGGTGGCGAAATCGGCGCGGGCGCGGGTGTCGGCGCGTCGCGCGATCAGCATATCGGCAGCTTTGACCAAGTCGGCCTCTGGCCCTTCGGCGTGGGGTTCGGATGTTAATTCAACTACGCGTTGCCGGTCAGGAAGAGAACAGCCTGAATCACATAACCGGTCAACGTTCGCAGTATTGCTGAAATAACATCAAGATTTAGACCGAACTGCGAGCCTGCGAGTGGCAGCAGGATCAAGAGCCCGATCAGGATCAACATACCGACCGGCTCGAGCCGGGCCAGCGGCAAGGCGAGGGCCCGCGGCAGCAGCCCGACTGCGACGCGGCCGCCGTCCAGCGGCGGGATCGGCATCATGTTGAAGACGGCCAGGATGGCGTTGATGATGAGCGCATTCTTGAGATTGTCGGCAACCCACTTCGCCGAGCTTGCGGGCACCAGGGGCAGGGCATGGAAGGCGACGGCCGCGGCCAGCGCCAGCAGGATGTTTGTGGCGGGCCCGGCGAGTGCCACCCAGACCATGTCGAGCCTGGGGTTGTTGAGCTTGCGGAAGTTCACCGGCACCGGCTTGGCATAGCCGAACAGGAATGGCGAATGCGCGAACAGCAGCATCGCCGGCAGGATCAGGGTGCCGAACGGGTCGATATGCCTGACAGGATTGAAGCTGACCCGGCCGAGCTGTGAGGCCGTGTTGTCCCCGAGCCGGTCCGCGACGAAAGCGTGCGCGGCCTCGTGGAAGGTGATGGCGAGCACCAGAGGCAGCACCCACACCGAAAGGTCATAGAAGGAAATATTCACGGCTCGTCCATCCCGGTTTGCCGGCGGCCTTGCAGCCGTCCCGGTCGACCGGCGGTGCAGCAGCGCTTGAGCTGAAGATAGGGCGGCCGGCTCCGGAATGCCACGCTGCCCGAGATGGGGCCGGTCGATGCCGGCGTGCAGTCGTACAATTCAGGCCGGAATTGTCCCTTGATACTGTACCAGCCCATCGTCGAGCTTCACCCAGGCGAGCTTTTCCGAGACCCAGATGTGATCGGTCGGCGCAAAGGCGTTGCGATCGTCGAAGCTCGCAAGCGCCACGCCCGCCAGCGTGCCGTTGCGCCGCCAGGCGAACAGGCGCGTGCCGCACCGCTTGCAGAACACGCGGTCAATGTTCTCGGACGATGCATAGCGTGCAGTCTCGCCCGCGACGCTGAGCGCACGCTGCTCGAACTGCGCCCGGGCGAAGTAGGGCGAGCCCATCGCCTTCTGGCAGATGCGGCAATGGCAGATGCGGACGTTGAGCGGCTCGCCCTCCGCCTTGAACCGCACCGCGCCGCACAGGCATCCACCTTCCCGGATCATGATGTCCTCAATAGGTTGCGCGCCCGCCCGAGATGTCGAACACCGCGCCAGTGGAGAAGGCGCAATCCTCGGATGCGAGCCAGGCCACCATCGCGGCGAGCTCTTCCACCAGAACGAAGCGTGCTTTCGGGATCTTCGACAGCATGAAGTCGATGTGCTGCTGCGTCATCTGGTCGAAGATCGCGGTCTTGGCGGCCGCCGGGGTCACCGCGTTGACGAGGATGTCATGGGCGGCGAGCTCCTTGCCGAGCGACTTCGTCAGCGCGATCAGGCCGGCCTTGGAGGCCGAATAATGCGCGGCGTTCGGGTTGCCTTCCTTGCCGGCGATCGAGGCGATGTTCACGATGCGCCCGTATCTCTGCTTGAGCATTTCGGGCACGATCGCCTTTGAGACGATGAAGGGGCCGTCGAGGTTGATGCGCAGCACCTTGCGCCATTCCTCGAGGTCGGTCTCCCAGACCGGCTTGTTGACGCCGGCGATGCCGGCATTGTTGACGAGGATGTCGATCTTGCCGAAGGCCTTGAGCGTCGCATCGCGTGCGTGCTCGACGGCCGCCGTGTCGGTGACGTCGACCTTGAAGACTTTTGTCTCGCCGCCGATCTCCTTTGCGGTCTTCTCCGCCAGCGCGGCGTCGAAATCCCAGATCGCGACCTTGGCGCCGGAGGCGACGAAGCGCTCGGTGATGGCGCGGCCAAAGCCCTGCGCACCGCCGGTGACGACGCCGATGCGGCCGTTGAGATCGATCTTGTTCATGCCGGCGGCCTTCTTGCGTCAGAGCATGTAGCCGCCGTCGACGACGAGGTCGACGCCGGTGGTGAAGGCGCTCTCGTCGCTGCCGAGATAGACCGCCATGGCCGCGATCTCCTCGGCGGTGCCGAGCCGCCCCATCTTCTGGCGGGAGATGAACATCTCCTTGCCCTGCGGGCCCTGGGCTGCCGCGCGGTCGAGCATCGAAGGCGTCTCGACGGTGCCGGGACAGATCGAGTTGCAGCGGATGCCCTTGGTGATGAAGTCGAGCGCGACCGCGCGGGACAGCAGTGACACTGCCGCCTTCGACGAGCTGTAGACGTAGCGGTTCGCCGGCGGCCGCAAGGCTGCGCAGGACGAGATGTTGACGATGCTGCCGCCGCCGCCCGCGATCATGTCGGGCAGGAAGGCCTTGATGGTCCGGTGCATCGATTTGACGTTGAGGTCGAACGAGAAGTCGAAATCCTCCTCCGAGCATTCCAGGATGGTGCCGTGGTGCACGAAGCCGGCGGCGTTGAGCAGGATGTCGATCTTGCCGATGCGCTTGGCGAAGGCGTTGACCTCGGCGGTATTGCGGACGTCGAGCTTGGCCACTTCGGCGATGCCTTCCTTGGTCAAGCCAGCGATGCCGGCCTCGTTGATGTCGGTGGCGATGACGGTTGCGCCTTCACGCGCGAATGCGATCGCGCAAGCGCGCCCGATGCCTGCAGCTGCCGCCGTGACGACGGCGCGCTTTCCCTTGAGGCGGTCTGCCATTTTGTTGTTCTCCTTGATTTTCTCGGTGCCGCAGCGCCGTAGCCCGGATGGAGCGTCAGCGTAATCCGGGTGTGTTGCGTTCGCGGATGATGACCCGGATTGCGCTACGCTCCATCCGGGCTACGTGTGCCCAACTCAGTGATTATCCCGCGCCACACCGAACGTGCCGGCGACGTTCTGATATCTTGTGGCGAGCTCCATGCAGGCGCCGGTCGATTGCTGGCCGACGGTGTTGCGATAGATCTCCTGCCACGGCGTCTGGTTCGGCGGATGCTTGAAGCCGCCGTTGGCCTTGAGCTCGGCATGTCGCTTCTTCAACTCCTCGTCCGAGATCAGGATGTTGGCGCTGCCCTTGTTGAGGTCGATGCGGACCTTGTCGCCGGTCTTGAGGATGGCAAGCCCGCCATTGGCGGCGGCTTCCGGCGAGGCGTTGAGGATCGAGGGCGAGCCCGAGGTGCCGGACTGGCGGCCATCGCCGATGCAGGGCAGGGACAGGATGCCGCGTTTGATCAGCGCCGCCGGCGGCTGCATGTTCACGACCTCGGCGCCACCGGGGTAGCCGATCGGACCGGTGCCGCGGATGAACAGCACGCAACGCTCGTCGATGTCGAGCGAGGGATCGTCGATCCGCTCGTGATAATCCTCCGGCCCCTCGAACACGATGGCGCGGCCCTCGAAGGCATTGAGGTCCCTGGGGTTGCTGAGATAGCGGTCGCGGAATTCCTTGGAGATCACGCTGGTCTTCATGATCGCGGAATCGAACAGATTGCCCTTCAGCACCAGGAAGCCGGCGTCCTTCACCAGCGGCTTGTCGTAAGCCCAGATCACGTCGTTGTCGGGTACGGGCGCGTTCTTGCAGTTCTCGCCGATGCTGCGGCCGTTGACCGTGATCGCGTCCTCATGGATGCGCTTGTGCTTCATCAATTCGCGCACCACGGCCGGCACGCCGCCGGCGCGGTGAAATTCCTCGCCGAGATAGAAGCCGGCCGGCTGCATGTTGACCAGGAGCGGCACGTCGTGGCCGAACTTCTGCCAATCCTCGATCGACAGCTCGACGCCGATGTGGCGGGCGAGGGCGTTGATGTGGATCGGCGCGTTGGTCGAGCCGCCGATCGCCGAATTGATGACGATGCAATTCTCGAACGCCTTGCGGGTCAGGATGTCCGAGGGTTTCAGGTCCTCCCAGACCATCTCGACGATACGTTTTCCGGTCTCGTAGGCGATCTGGCCGCGCTCGCGATAGGGCGCCGGGATCGCCGCGCAGCCCGGCAGCGAGAAGCCGAGCGCTTCGGCAAGCCCGTTCATGGTCGAGGCCGTGCCCATGGTGTTGCAATGGCCGACCGAGGGCGCCGAGGAGGCCACGATCTCCATGAATTCTTCATAATTGATCTCGCCGGCCGCGAGCCGCTCGCGCGATTTCCAGACGATGGTGCCGGAGCCGGTGCGCTCGCCATTGTGCCAGCCGTTCAGCATCGGGCCGCCCGACAGCACGATCGCGGGCAGGTTCACCGTCGCCGCCGCCATCATGCAGGCCGGCGTGGTCTTGTCGCAGCCGGTGGTCAGCACCACGCCGTCGAGCGGATAGCCGTAGAGGACCTCGACCAGGCCGAGATAAGCGAGGTTGCGGTCGAGCGCCGCAGTCGGGCGCTTGCCGGTCTCCTGAATGGGGTGGGTCGGGAATTCCATCGCAATGCCGCCGGCCTCGCGGATGCCTTCGCGGACGCGGTGCGCGAGCTCGAGATGATGGCGGTTGCAGGGGGACAGGTCGTTGCCGGTCTGGGCGATGCCGATGATCGGCTTGCCGGATTGCAGCTCGGCGCGGGTGAGGCCGAAGTTCAGATAACGCTCCATATAGAGCGCGGTCATGCCCGGATTGTGCGGGTTGTTGAACCATTCCTGCGAGCGAAGATGGCGGCGGGTACCGTTACTGCCGGCGGCGTGCCCGTTGGTTGGCTTCTTTGTCATTGGTTTCTCCTGCGATGCAAACGCACTGGCGTCCGTCTCATGGTGTCGGCATGTGCGGTGCCCAACGGCGCGCGCGATGATCTGCCTTCCCGCTAGCGGGTCGTTTCCTCACGATTCAGATACTAGTCGGGGCTACTTGGTAACGCTACCATTTTGTTCGCCGCAGCCGCGCCCGATACGGCTGGCCTGCTGTCCGAACGTCGAGCCGACGAGCTTTGCCGCTCGATCACCTTGAAGCCGAGATCGAGCACCGGCTGCTCCGGGCGCCGGCCCTCGATCGCATCGATCAGCATGGTGGCGGCCTTCTTCCCCATCTCGTAGCGGTTGGTGCGGACGCTGGTGAGGGTGGGGACGGCGGAGGCCATGAATTCGAGGTCGTTGAAGCCGACGATCGCGATCTGCCCGGGGACTGCGATCTCCCGGCGCCGGCATTCGAACAGCACGCCGAGCGCGAGGTCGTCATTGGCGCAGAACACCGCGTCGATGTCGGGCTCGTGCGCCAGCAGATCGGTGAACAGGGCGCCGCCCAGCGTCACCGAGGTCGGCGTCGCCGTCGTGACCACCAGGCGCTGGTCGAACAATCCGGCATCCTGCATAGCCGAGACATATCCGTCCAGCCGCCGCTGCACCCTCGGATCCATGCGCGCGCCGACGAAGCCGATCTTGCGGTGACCTTGCTCGAACAGGTGCGCGATCGCCGCACGGGCGGCATCGTAGTGTGAAAAGCCGATCATCATGTCGACGGGGTCCGGGCCGATCTCCATGATCTGCACGATCGGGCAGTCCGCGGCTTGAAGCATCGCGCGGGACTCCGTGGTCTGGTCGATGCCGGTGACGATCAGGCCGGCCGGCTTCTGCGCCAGAAACAGACGCAGCAGCTTCTCTTCCTGGAGAATGCTGTAGCGCGTGTTGGACAACTGGATCGAGTAGCGGCTGCCTTCGGAGGCGTCATAGATGCCGCGCAGCACGTCCGAGAACACGTTATTGGTGAGCGATGGGATCAAGACACCGATGACCTCGGTGCGTTGCGAGGCGAGGGCGCGCGCGGCAAGGTTGGGCACATAGCCGAGCTCCTTGGCGGCGCTCTCGACCCGCGTCCGCTTGGCGACCGACAGGGCCTCCGGATTACGGAAGAAGCGCGACGCGGTAATCGGGCTGACACCGGCGAGCTCGGCCACTTCGGCCAGCCGGATTTTGCCTGACTTGGTGCGTTTTCGACCCATTTGCTGCTCTTAACACAGTCAGTCCCGCAAACAAAGGAACGTTGACAGCGCTACCAGCAACGACTAACCAAAGACAAATTGCCAAAACCGCACAAACTACCGACAATGTCGCCCGCTAAGCTCGGGCTTCGTTCGGTGAAGTCCGAAAAACAAGACGGTCGCGGCGCGAGAGGCGCCGTGGACTTTCGAGGAGGGAGCTAGATGTCGTCTGTGCAAATCCGCGACGTGCGGAAATCGTTCGGCAATTTTGAAGTCCTGCACGGCGTCACGATTCCGATCGAGGACGGTCAGTTCGTCGTCCTGGTCGGCCCCTCCGGCTGCGGCAAGTCGACGCTTCTGCGCATGCTCGCAGGCCTCGAGAACATCACCTCCGGCACGATCTCGATCGGCGATCGCGTCGTCAACAATGTCCAGCCCAAGGAGCGGGACATTGCGATGGTATTCCAGAACTACGCGCTCTATCCGCACATGACGGTCGCCGACAACATGGGCTTCTCGCTCAAGCTGCGGAATGCCAGCTCGGATGAGATCAACAAGCGCGTCAAGCGCGCCGCCGAGATCCTCGCGCTGTCGCCGCTGCTCGACCGCTATCCGCGCCAGCTCTCCGGTGGCCAGCGCCAGCGCGTCGCCATGGGCCGCGCCATCGTGCGCGATCCGCAAGTGTTCCTGTTCGACGAGCCGTTGTCGAACCTGGACGCCAAGTTGCGCGTCGCCATGCGCACCGAGATCAAGGAGCTGCATCAGCGCCTCAAGACGACGACGGTCTACGTCACCCACGACCAGATCGAGGCCATGACCATGGCCGACAAGATCGTCGTCATGCATGACGGCATCGTCGAGCAGATGGGCACCCCGCTCGAGCTCTACGACAAGCCCGACAACCAGTTCGTCGCCGGCTTCATCGGCTCGCCCGCGATGAACTTCCTGAAAGGCCATGTCCGCGTCAACGGCGTTGCGACCTTCGAAGGACCGAACGGCGTGAAGCTTCCGCTCAAGACCGCACCGGCCGGATCCGACGGCCGTCCTGCGGTCTACGGCGTGCGGCCGGAGCACTTCACCATCGCCGATGACGGCGCCGAGGCCGAGATCATCGTGGTCGAGCCGACCGGCTCGGAGACGCAGGTGTTCGCCAAGCTCGGCGGTGAGCAGGTCGTCGCGGTCTTCCGCGAGCGTCATCAGTTCAATCCGGGCGACAAGGTGCGACTGAAACCCGAGCCGTCGCTGGTCCATCTGTTCGACGATGCGACGGGCAAACGCATGAACGCATAAGCCAAAATTTAACAAAACGAAAAAATCATCAGAGGGAGGACGATATGAAAGACTTTACCCGCCGGGCATTGCTACAGGGCGGAACGGCGTTGGCTGCGACCGGCGCGCTGACTGGGCCCGCGCTGTTCGAGTTTGCGAAAGCCTGGGCGGCGGACTCGCCGTGGAAAGCCGAGCCCGGCGCGAAGCTGACCGTGATGCGCTGGAAGCGCTTCGTTCCGGCGGAGGACGATGCGTTCAATGCCATGGTCGCGGCTTTCAAGTCCGCCACCGGCACCGAGATGAACGTATTCAGCGAGTCCTTCGAGGACGTGCAGCCGAAGGCATCCGTTGCAGCCAACACGGGCTCCGGCCTCGACGTCGCCTGGGGCCTGCACACGTTGCCGCAGCTGTTCCCGACCAAAGTCCTGAAAATGAACGACGTCGCCGACTATCTCGGCAAGAAATATGGCGGCTGGACGGACGCTGCAGCAAAGACCTGCAAGCTTGGCGAAGACTGGCTGGGCATCCCTGTCGCGACCAACGGCGGCTATATGACCTACCGGAAGTCGGCGACGGACAAAGCGGGCTTCAAGGAATTCCCGAAAGATTTCCCAAGCTTCCTGGAGATGTGCAAAGCGCTCAAGGCGAACAACACGCCGGCCGGCTTTGCCCTCGGACACGCGAGCGGCGATGCCAACGGCTGGCTGCACTGGATCCTCTGGGGCCACAATGCGTGGACTGTCAATGAGAAGGATCAGGTCAGCATCAATTCGCCCGAGACCGCAAAGGCGCTAGAGTATTGCAAAGCGCTTTACGAGACTTTCATCCCAGGCACGCCTTCCTGGAACGACTCATCCAATAATAAGGCGTACCTGGCCGGTGAACTCTATTGCACCCTCAACGGCATTTCGATCTATGTTGCCGCCAAGACCGATCCTACCAAGAAGGAACTGGCGGAAGATACCTATCACGCGCTGCACCCGGTCGGACCGGTCGGCAAGCCGACCGAGCTGCAGCTTACGCTGCCGATCCTCGCCTTCAACTTCACCAAGTATCCGAACGCGGCGAAGGCCTTCGTCGCCTTCATGCTGGAGAAGGAGAACTACGAGAAGTGGCTGGATGGCGCGCAAGGCTATCTGCAGCAGACCTTGAACGCCTATGAATCGGCGTCGGTCTGGACGGCCGATCCCAAGAACGCCGTGTTCTCGCAGGCCTCCAAGCGCACGCTGCCGGCGTCCGGCATCGGCACCGTCGGTGAGAAGGCGGCGACCGCGATCGCCGATTTCATCGTCGTCGACATGTTCGCCAATTACTGCACCGGCGCCAAGGATGCGAAGGGCGCGATGGCGGAAGCCGAGCGGCAGCTGAAGCGCATCTATCGCTGACGGTCACGGAGCGGGCGGCCGTCCGGTCGCCCGCTCGTCAACATTTCGATCAGGGATATCGGGCATGGCTGATGTCGCAATTCCCCGGGCCAAGCCTCAGGTGAGCGAGGACAGCGCCTGGACCCAGCTCAAACACAACCGCAACTGGCTCGGCTTCTGGTTCATGGTGCCGGCCATGGCATTCCTGATCTTCTTCCTGGCCTATCCGCTGGGGCTCGGCATCTGGCTGTCCTTCACGGACACGCGCATCGGCAGGGTCGGGCACTTCATCGCCACCGAGAATTACGAGTGGCTGTGGGACGATTCCATCTTCTGGCTGTCGGTGTTCAACACGCTGCTCTACACCTTCGTCGCCAGCGCCCTCAAATTCGCGATCGGCCTCTACCTCGCGCTGCTGCTGAACGAGAACATGCCGTTCAAGGCGATGCTGCGCGCGATGGTGCTGATTCCCTTCATCGTGCCGACGGTGCTCTCGGCGCTGGCGTTCTGGTGGATCTTCGACTCGCAATTCTCCATCATCTCCTGGTCGCTGAAGCATCTCGGCCTGATCAACCAGAACATCAACTTCCTCGGCGACACGACCTGGGCACGCATTTGCGTGATCTTCGCCAATATCTGGCGCGGCGTGCCCTTCGTGGCGATCACGCTGCTCGCGGGGCTGCAGACCGTCTCGCCCTCGCTCTATGAAGCGGCGACGCTCGACGGCGCCACGCGCTGGCAGAATTTCCGCTTCATCACCTATCCGCTGCTGACGCCGATCATCGCCGTGGTGATGACCTTCTCCGTGCTGTTCACCTTCACCGATTTCCAGCTGATCTGGGCGATGACGCGTGGCGGCCCGGTCAACGCCACGCATCTGATGGCAACCTTGTCCTATCAGCGCGCGATCATCGCCGGGCAGCTCGGCGAGGGCGCCGCGATCTCCAGCGCCATGATTCCGTTCCTGCTCGCCGCCATCATGGTCTCGTGGTTCGGATTGCAGCGCCGGAAGTGGCAGCAGGGAGAGAGCAATGACTGACCTGCCCACCAGATCCATCGATCTCAAGAATGTGCTGTCGGGCTCGGCGCCTACGGCCGATCACAGCGAGGGCATGAGCTATCTGCAGTCGGTGCCGCGCAGGATCGTGACGCTGTATCTGCCGCTCACGATCATCGTCGTCGTCCTGCTGTTCCCGTTCTACTGGATGGCGCTGACCTCGGTGAAGCCCGACGAGCAGCTGCTCGATCTCGACAAGTACAACCCGTTCTGGACCTGGAGCCCGACGTTCAAGCATTTCTACAAGCTGCTGTTCGAGAGCTATTATCCGCATTGGCTCTGGAATACGATGTACGTCGCGGTCTGCGCCACGATCCTGTCGATCATCGCATCGGTGCTCGCGGCCTACGCCATCGTGCGCTTGCGTTACAAGGGGGCCAATCTCGTCGGCGGGCTGATCTTCCTCGCCTATCTCGTGCCGCCGTCGATCCTTTTCATTCCGCTCGCCACGGTCGTTTTCCAGTACGGTCTGTTCGACTCGCCGCTGGCGCTGATCCTGACCTATCCGACCATCCTGATCCCGTTCTCGACCTGGCTGCTGATGGGCTATTTCAAGACCATCCCGTTCGAGCTCGAGGAATGCGCCCTGATCGACGGAGCGAGCCGCTGGCAGATCCTGATCAAGATCGTGCTGCCACTCGCCGTCCCAGGCCTGATCTCGGCCTTCATCTTCTGCTTCACGCTGTGCTGGAACGAGTTCATCTACGCCCTGACGTTCCTGCAATCGACCAGCAACAAGACGGTGCCGGTCGCGATCGTGAACGAGTTCGTGGACGGCGACATCTACCGCTGGGGCTCGCTGATGGCGGGCGCGCTGGCCGGCTCGCTGCCGCTCGTGATCCTTTACGCCTTCTTCGTGGAGCATTATGTGTCGGCGATGACCGGCGCCGTGAAGGAATGATCGCGGGGCTTGCCGAGGGCGCGCCAATGGGTTTCAAGAGCGGCGCGCTCCGGCCAATAAGAAGGAGTTGAGCTCTTGCACATTCTGGTTCTCGGCGCCGCCGGCATGGTCGGCCGCAAACTCTGTGAACGGCTGCTGCGCGACGGCCGGCTCGGCAAGAGCGACATCACGAAATTGACCATGCACGACGTGGTCGAGCCCAAGAAGCCGGAGACAGCCGGCTTCCCGGTCGAGACCGTGTCAGGCGATTTCGCCGTGCCGGGCGCGGCCGAGAAGCTGATCGCCGGCCGTCCCGACGTGATCTTCCATCTCGCCGCGATCGTCTCCGGCGAGGCCGAGCTCGATTTCGACAAGGGCTATCGCATCAATCTCGATGGCACGCGGATGCTGCTCGATGCGATCCGCCTGGCGGGCGGCGGCTACAAGCCGCGCGTGGTGTTCACGTCCTCGATCGCAGTGTTCGGCGCGCCGTTTCCCGATGCGATCGGCGACGAGTTCTTCCAGACCCCGCTGCTCAGCTACGGTACCCAGAAGGCGATCGGCGAACTCCTGCTCGCCGACTATTCCCGTCGCGGCTTCCTCGACGGCATCGGCATCCGCCTGCCGACCATCTGCATCCGGCCGGGCCTGCCCAACAAGGCGGCGTCGGGCTTCTTCTCCAACATCCTGCGTGAGCCGCTGGCCGGCAAGGAGGCGATCCTCCCGGTCTCCGAGGACGTCCGCCACTGGCACGCCACGCCGCGCTCGGCCGTCGGCTTCCTGCTTCACGCCGGCACCATGGATCTCGCCACCGTCGGCCCGCGTCGCAACCTGACCATGCCCGGCCTGTCGGCGACGGTCGGCGAGCAGATCGCCGCCTTGAAGCGGGTTGCGGGCGAGAAGGTCGCCGCGCGCATCAAGCGCGAGCCCGATCCATTCATCGTCGGCATCGTCGGCGGCTGGCCGCGCAACTTCGACGCCAGGCGGTCGCGCGAGCTCGGCTTCACCACCGCCGAGAAGACGTTCGACGATATCATCCGCATTCACATCGAAGACGAGCTCGGCGGCAACTTCGTCGCCTGACCTCCGACGGAGCGGGCCCAAGTGATGGCGAGCGTTGCTTGCATCGGTGAATGCATGGTCGAGCTCCGGCAGGCCCAAGGCGGCGCGTCCGCCGGGCAGGGCGGTGGTCTCTACTCACGCGGCTTCGGCGGCGATACCCTCAACACGGCCGTGTATCTGGCGCGGCTGGACGTCAAGGTCGATTATCTCACCGCGCTTGGCGACGACGCCCTGAGCGATGAGATGGTCGCGGCCTGGAATGCGGAAGGCGTCGGCACGCGGCGTGTCGTGCGGCTCGCGGGCAAGCTGCCCGGCCTCTACATGATCCAGACGGATGGCAAGGGCGAGCGCCAGTTCTTCCACTGGCGCGACAGTGCGGCCGCGCGCCAGCTGATGAGCCTGCCGGACACGGACGAGTTGCTCAACTCGCTGATGAGCTACGACGTCGTCTATCTCTCAGCCATTACGCTCTCGATCTACGACGCGGCCGGGCGCGAGCGCCTGTTCGCCGCGATCAAGCGCGCGCGCCTGCTCGGCACCCGCTTCGTGTTCGACACCAATTTTCGCGCCCGGGGATGGCCGGACCGCGATATCGCGCGGGAGGTGTTTGCGACCGCCTTCGCGGCCGCCGACATCGTGCTGACCTCGACCGAGGACCTGCTCGCGCTCCATCCCGGCGAAAGTCACGACCAGCTGATGGCGCGCATCCCGACCCCGGAGCTGGTGTTCCGTCTGCCCGAGCCGGTGAGCCTGTTGCGCTACCCCGGCGGCGCCAGCGAGGTCCGCGCCGAGCCCATGACCAAGCCCGTGGTCGATACCACCGCCGCCGGCGACAGCTTCGCCGCCGCCTATATCGCGGCCCGGCTCGCCGGCGCCGAGCCGGTCGAGGCGGCCGAGGCCGGACATCGCCTCGCCAGCCTCGTGATCTGCTATCCCGGCGCCATCATTCCGGGCTATGCCATGCCGCCGAAGAAGCGGCACCGGCCGGCGGCCTCCCGCCAGGCCAACAAGTAAACAGCGATCAAATGAATCGAGACCTATGACCACGGCTGCCCAACAGAACCACCTCGTCGCGCTGTTCAAGGCTGCGACAGTCATTCCCGTCCTCACCATCGAGCGCATCCAGGATGCGGTGCCGCTGGCGCGCGCGCTGCTTGCCGGCGGGGTCCGCACGCTGGAAGTGACCTTGCGCACCCCCGTTGCGATCGAGGCGGCGCGCGCGGTGATGACCGAGGTGCCCGAGGCGGTCGTCGGCATCGGCACCATTCTCAACCCGGCCGACTTCAGCCGGGTCGAGAAGCTCGGCGTCGCGTTCGGCATCAGCCCGGGCCTGACGCCCGATCTGCTCAAGGCCGCGACCGACAGCTCCTTGCCGTTCGCGCCGGGCATTGCCACGGCCTCCGAGCTGATGATGGCGCTGTCCTACGGTTTCGACGTCGCAAAGTTCTTCCCGGCGGAGCAGGCCGGCGGCATCAAGGGCCTCCGGGCCCTTGCCGGCCCGTTCCCGAACGTGCGGTTCTGCCCGACCGGCGGGGTGGGCGAGGCCAATGCGGCGACCTGGCTGGCCGAGCCCAATGTGGTCGCGGTCGGCGGCTCGTGGCTGTGCCCGACGGCGGAGATCCGGGCCGGGAACTGGGCCGGCATAACTGCCATCTGCGAGCGGACCCTCAAGGCGCTGAAAGCCGCGTGAAGTCTTGTCATCCCTGGGCTAAGACTTAGCTCAGGACAAGACCTGCAGGGAGAGACGACCATGACCGCCAGCATCGTCGGATGGGCGCATACGCCGTTCGGCAAGTTCGACACCGAAACCGTCGAAAGCCTCGTCACCCGCGTCGCAAACGAGGCGCTCGCGGATGCCGGGATTTCGGCCTCCGATGTTGACGAGATCGTCCTCGGCCATTTCAACGCCGGCTTCTCGCCCCAGGATTTCACCGCCTCGCTGGTGCTGCAGGCCGACCCCAAGCTGCGCTTCAAGCCGGCCACCCGCGTCGAGAACGCCTGCGCCACGGGATCTGCCGCCGTGCACCAGGGCCTGCGCGCGATTGCCGCAGGGGCTGCCAGAATCGTCCTGGTCGTCGGCGTCGAGCAGATGACGCGCACGCCGAGCGCCGAGATCGGCAAGAACCTGCTCAAGGCCTCCTACCTGCCTGAGGACGGCGACACGGTCGGCGGCTTCGCCGGTGTGTTCGGCAAGATCGCCAGCTCCTATTTCCAGATATACGGCGACCAGTCCGATGCGCTGGCGCTGATCGCGGCCAAGAACCACAAGAACGGCGTCGCCAATCCCTTCGCCCAGATGCGCAAGGACTTCGGCTTCGACTTCTGCCGTGCCGAGAGCGAGAAGAACCCTTACGTCGCCGGTCCCCTGAAGCGCACCGACTGCTCGCTGGTCTCCGACGGTGCCGCCGCCCTGGTGCTGGCCGATGCCGAAACCGCCAAGGGCATGACCAAGTCGATCGGCTTCCGCGCCACTGCGCACGCCCAGGACTTCCTGCCGATGTCCAAGCGCGACATCCTGCAGTTCGAAGGCTGCACGGTCGCCTGGCAGCGCGCTCTGGAGAAAGCCGGTGTCACGCTGTCCGATCTCTCCTTCGTCGAGACCCATGACTGCTTCACCGTCGCCGAGCTGATCGAGTACGAAGCCATGGGCCTGACGCCGAAGGGGCAGGGCGCCCGCGCCATCAAGGAAGGCTGGACGCTGAAGGACGGCAAGCTGCCGATCAATCCGTCCGGCGGCCTCAAGGCCAAGGGCCATCCGATCGGCGCCACCGGCGTCTCCATGCACGTGATGACCGCGATGCAGCTCGCAGGCCAGGCGCCCGAGGGCATGCAGCTCAAGAACGCCAAGCTCGGCGGCATCTTCAACATGGGCGGGGCAGCCGTCGCCAACTACGTTTCGGTGCTCGAGCCGCTCAAGTAAGCTCTCGTAGGGTGGGCAAAGGCGCGAAAGCGCCGTGCCCACCTTTTTCCTTGCGCTAGATCATGGTGGGCACGCTGCGCTTTGCCCACCCTACGGCTCCTGATTGAAAGGCGAGACGCGCATCATGAGCAATGCCTACGAAGACTCTCTCTCCCTCGAAGCACTCAACGATCGCATCGCGATCCTCGAGGACAATATCCGCCAGCTCATCGAGCAGGCCGCGGCCGCTTCCGGCGAGCAGAACGAGTCGCGCATCGCCGACCGGATCAGCCAGCAGAACGAAGAGCTCGACCGGCTCCTGAAGATCCGGGAATCCCGTCAGAAGAAATAGCGGCCGACGCCGCCCCGCGGCGCATGCCGCCATACGCCGCCCGCCCTTGCGCGAGCGGCGGCACTGCCGTTAGCTGGACCGAAATCGCCGGGCATTTGAGCCCCGCGCAATCGGGAGCGAACGATGGGGCCGCTGCAGGGCATCAAGGTCATCGACATGACCACCGTGCTGATGGGGCCCTATGCGACCCAGATGCTCGGCGATTACGGTGCCGACGTCATCAAGGTGGAGTCGCTGGACGGCGACGTCACCCGCCTGATCGGCCCGATGCGACACGCCGGTATGGGTCCGGTGTTCCTCAACACCAACCGCAGCAAGCGCTCGATCTGCCTCGATCTTAAGAAGCCGGCGGGCCGCGAGGCCGTGCTGCGGCTTTTGAAGGACGCCGACGTCTTGGTCTACAACGTCCGCCCGCAGGCGATGGCGCGGCTGCAGCTCGGCTACGACGTCGTCTCCGCCATCAACCCGCGCCTGGTCTATGCCGGCGTATTCGGCTTCGGCCAGGACGGCCCCTATGCCGCAAAACCCGCTTACGACGACCTGATCCAGGGCGCCACCGCGTTGCCGGCGCTGATGGCGCAGACCGGCGACGGCGTGCCGCGCTATGTGCCGAACGCGCTCGTGGACCGCATCGTCGGCCTCACCGCGGTCGGCGCGATCTGCGCCAGCCTCGTGCATCGCGACCGCACCGGCCGCGGCCAGCGCGTCGACATTCCGATGTTCGAGACCATGGCCGGCTTCGTCATGGGCGACCACATGGGCGGGCTGACCTATGAGCCGCCGCTCGACAAGGGCGGCTATGCCCGCCACCTCTCGCGCGACCGCAGGCCCTACAAGACCTCGGACGGCTATCTCAGCGTCATCGTCTACAACGACAAGCAATGGGAGAATTTTTTCAAGGCCACGGGACGCGACGACCTGCGCGCCGATGCCAAATTTGCAACCTTCGCCGGACGCGCCGCCAATATCGATGTCGTCTATGCCGAGCTCGCCCGCATCTTCGAGACGCGCACGACGGCGGAGTGGATCGCTCTGCTGACGAAAGCCGACGTGCCGGTCATGCCGATGCACGATCTCGCCTCGATCCTCCACGATCCGCATCTGGAGGTGACCGGCTTTTTCCCGGTGGTCACTCATCCGACCGAAGGGCCGATCCGCAGCATGAAGGTGACGGCGACCTGGTCCGAGACCGAGGCCGAGCCGGTACGCCTGGCACCGCGGCTCAACGAGCACGGCGCCGAAATCTTGCACGAAATCGGCTATTCCGTCGACGAGATCGCCGCCATGGTGCGCGACGGCGTTACGCGCGCGGCGCCTGAGTAGGGGAAGCAGAGATGACCACGTTTCTCTCATCCGTCATTCCGGGGCGCGCCTCTTGGCGCGAGCCCGGAATCCATACTCACGATGGTGGTTATGGATTCCGGGCTCGGCCCTTCGGGCCGCCCCGGAATGACGGTGGAGAGATGGCGCCATGAGCTTCGTCACCGGCGTCGGCCTCACATCTTTCGGCAAGCACGAGGACTCCTCCTCGCTCGATCTGATGAGCCAAGCGGCGCAAGCCGCGCTCGACGATGCCGGCCTCAAGCGTACCGACATCGACGGCATCCTCTGCGGCTATTCCACCGTCTCCCCGCACATCATGCTCGCCACCGTCTTCGCCGAGCATTTCGGCATCCGCCCGTCTTACGCCCATGCCGTGCAGGTCGGCGGCGCCACGGGTCTCGCCATGACCATGCTCGCCCATCATCTCGTGGAAGCAGGCGTCGCAAAACACGTGCTCGTCGTCGCCGGCGAGAACCGTCTCACCGGGCAGAGCCGCGACGCCTCGATCCAGACGCTGGCGCAGGTCGGGCATCCCGATTACGAGGTGCCGCTCGGTCCGACCATTCCCGCTTATTACGGCCTCGTCGCCACGCGCTACATGCACGAATACGGCGTGACCCAGGAGGACCTCGCCGAGTTTGCGGTGCTGATGCGTACCCACGCCTGCACCCATCCCGGCGCGCAATTCCACGATCCCATCAATGTTGCCGACGTCATGGCCTCCAAGCCCGTGGCGCTGCCGCTCAAGCTGCTCGATTGCTGCCCGGTCTCCGACGGCGGCGCGGCGTTCGTCGTCAGCCGCGAGCGGACGGGGGAGGCGGGCGTGCGCATTCGCGGCTGCGCCCAGGCGCACACTCATCAGCATGTCACGGCAGCGCCCGCCCTCAGCGAGCTCGGCGCCGAGATCTCGATCGCTCGCGCGAAGCAGGCCGCGGGTCTCGCAATCTCCGACGTGCGCTATGCCGCGATCTACGACAGCTTTACGGTCACGCTCGCGATGCTGCTGGAAGACCTCGGGCTCGCCGGCCGCGGCGAGGCGGCCGCGCGCGTCCGCGCCGGCCATTTCAGCCGCGACGGCGCGATGCCGCTGAATACCCATGGTGGCCTGCTCAGCTACGGCCATTGCGGGGTCGGCGGCGCCATGGCGCATCTGGTCGAGGCGCATTTGCAGATGACGGGGCGGGCGGCGGCCCGCCAGGTGCGCGATGCCTCGATTGCGCTGCTGCATGGCGACGGCGGCGTGCTGTCGTCTCACGTGAGCATGTTCCTGGAGCGGGTGCGATGAGCGAGCGTCTGGCGGACTGGACCAAGGGCGAGGAAGCCATCACCTACCAGACCTGTAGCTCGTGCGGGCATGTGCAGTATTTCTACCGCGCCTTCTGCGCGGCTTGTGGCGAATCGGACCCGCGCGAGGTGCGTGCCAGCGGCAAGGGCAGGGTGTACGCGACCTCGCTGGTCTGCCGCGCGGCAACGCCGGAAATGCGCGCGCACGTGCCCTACAACATCCTGCTGGTTGATTGCGCCGAGGGCTTTCGCATGATGGCCCATGGCGAGAATGACCTCGCTATCGGCGATTCGGTCATTGCGAGCTTCAAGCCTTTTGCAGGCAAGCTGGTGCCGTTCTTTGCCAAAGCCAAATAGCGAAACGCGAATGTAGCCCGGATGGAGCGCAGCGAAATCCGGGATTCGCACCTCGTGGACAGATTTCCCGGATTGCGCTGCGCTTCATCCGGGCTACACGGCAACCGTGGGATCCGTCATTCGGGGGCGGTCATACGACCGAGCCTGGAACGGGTATTCTGGGCTTGGCCTGCTAGGGCCGCGCGTTGCGCGGTCCCGCGAGGGCCACCCCGGAATGACGAAAACGCTAAAACTCGAACTAACGCCCGTAGAACAAGATGCTGGCGATGACGAGCATCGCCGTCACCGCCAGCATATGCGCGAGCGCTCCCGAGGCCGCCCCCTTGGTGGCTTCCTTCATGCCGTCTTCTCCCTAGACTTGGGCGTGACTCACCGTTGCGCGGTTAGCGCACACGACAGCCAATTGTTTTTACTCGGAACACCCCTTGCGAGTATCCGCCGCGATTTGTCCCCACGCGGCGAATATCGACTGTGTCAGGGTCGATCAGCAATGCGGCGGCAATTTGACTCGATGATGTTGCTCCTGCGTCCACCCGCGAATAGAGTCTGCGGAAACCTGCGCCGGTGGCGACAAGAAGCATCAAAAGATCAGGGAAAACTTCAGGAAAATCATGGCCCGCATTCAGTACAGCGACCCGTCCAAGGCATCCGACCGCACCCGCGAAATCCTCGACAAGAACCGTCATGCCAACATCTTCCGGATGATGGCGCATTCGCCGAGTTACTTTGAGCAATATTGCCGCCTCGGCGGCGCGATCAGGCACAAGGGCGAGCTCGATCCGATCGTGCGCGAGCTTGCGATCACGCGCACCGGCATCCTGTGCGAGGCACCCTATGAGATCGTCGCGCACAAGCGCATCGGCAAGAATGTCGGCGTCACCGACGAGCAGAACGAGGCGCTCGAGAACTGGCAGGCCGCATCTTGCTTCAACCAGGTGCAGCGCGCCGCGCTCGCCTTCACCGACGAGATCGTGAATCTGAAGAAACCGACGGATGCGACCTTCAAGGCGATCGCGTCAAAGCTGACGCCGGGCGCGCTGGTCGAGCTCCAGCTCTCGGTCGGCTTCTACATCATGACGTCGAAGTTCCTGGAGACCTTCGAGATCGATCTTCAGCCCGTCGCCGAAGTGGTGGGCTGAATCGACGCAAGCGGCGGGGAATGCCAATGACGATCGATGAATATGCGGCCTGGGCCGCAACCATTGCGAAAGTCGAAGAGCATCCGTCCAACGAGCGGCTGTCCTACCTCGGCCTTGGCCTTGCCGGTGAGGCCGGCGAAGTCGCCGAGCACATCAAGAAGCTCTTGCGCGACGATTGGCTCGACAAGGCGGGTCTCGTCGAAGAGCTCGGCGATGTCGTCTATTACTGGGCCTGCCTGTGCGCCGCCACCGGCCAGCGGCCATCTGCGCTGCTCGATGCCAGCGCCGCCAAGATCAGGCGACGTATCAGCGAAGCCGCGAGCCGTTAATCTAAGCTTGAGCTGGGAAGTCGGCGTCATGGCCGGGCTTGTCCCGGCCATCCACGTCTCGCCAAGCGGCACGAACGTGGATGCCCGGGCCTTCGCCTCGCCGAAGCGGCTTCGGCCGCGCAGGCGGGACAAGCCCGGGCATGACGACTTCTTGTGGAGCAACGTCGGCGTTCATTACGTCGAGGTCAGAATATCCACCTTGGCGTTGGCGACGATCAGGCGGTCGGCCAAGAGCTGGGCCAGGTTGCGCATGATGCATTCACTGGCGCGGGGGTGCTGCTTGCGGAAGCGCTCGAAATCCTTTAGCGGCACCTCGCATGCCGTCGCTGCCATGTCGGCGAACACGTCGGCGGAGCGGGTCTGCTCCAGCAGCGCCATCTCGCCGAACGCCATGCCGGCGGTGAGCGTCGCCAGCCTGACGCCGTCGGGCAGCGTGACATGCACGGCGCCGCTGCGCAGGAAATACAGGGCATCGGCGGGCTCGCCGGCCGTGAGAATCTTCGCGCCGGATTGATAGGTCCTGATGGTGCAGAGCGAGGCGAGATCCGTCAGCTCTTCCTCGCTCAGCCCGGTCAGCAGGGGTTGCTCGGCAAGCTCGGTGGTCTCGTGAAAATCGATCGAGCCGCCGTACCGATACACGATCTGGTCTTCGGCCCATTCGATCGCGGTGTCGAGCAGATAGAAGTCGCGGACGTTCTTCAGCTCAGCGGTCCATTCCCGCAAGCTGTTCCATTCCTTGGAGGCGCGCCTGACGCCTGACAGCACCACGGTGACATTCAGCGCGGCCAGCTCCTCGAACGCTTCGGCGACCAGTCGTGCGCCGGCGCGCGTGGTCGACGTCACGCGGTGGAGATCAAAGATCACGAACTGCGGCCGCGATCGTCCGGCAAGCCGGCGCGAGACGTAATCGACCGCCGACAGCGACAGCGTGCCGACCAGCTCGATGATCCGCACCTCCTGCTCGTGCGCGGCGAGGATCTCGCGCTCCTGCGGGCGGCGCACGCGGCGCGACGGGCTCTTGCCGATATCGTAGTCCGCGATGACGGCGTTGCGCGCGTCGTCGCTGCGGTTGAGCATGTGGAGGTCGTAATGCGAGGACAGCGCCTCGCAGACCTTGATGCCGCGCACGCTGTTGCCGTGCTTGTCGAGCTTTGGCGAATAGCTGCCGAGGCCGAGGCGGGCAGGGAGCGCAGCCAGAATGCCGCCGCCGACGCCGCTCTTGGCGGGGATGCCGATGCGGTAGATCCACTCGCCGGCATAGTCGTACATGCCGGACGACGTCATCACGGACAGCGTACGCGAGATTGCGTAAGCACTCAGCACCTGCTCGCCGGTGACGGGATTGATGCCGCGATTGGCGAGCGTCGCCGCCATCACCGCGATGTCGCGCGCGGTCACCAGCACGGCGCATTGCCGGAAATAGACGTCGAGCACGCCGGCGACATTGTCCGAGATCACCGCGTTGGTTTTGAGCAGATAGCCGATGGCGCGGTTGCGGTCGCCGGTCTGGCTCTCGGAAGCATAGACCGCCTCGTCGACGGAGAGATCGCGTCCCGCAAAACGGCTGAGCGCAAGGCGGATCTGCTCGAAGGCCTCCGCGCCCTTGCTGTCGTAGATCAGCCCGGTGCAGGCGATCGCGCCGGCATTGACCATCGGGTTGAACGGATGGTTCTCGGAATTCAGCCGGATCGAGTTGAAGGGGTCACCGGAGGGCTCGACGCCGATCGCGCTCTCGACCCTGCCGGCGCCGAGCAGGTCCAGCGCCAGCGCGAACACGAACGGCTTCGACATCGACTGGATGGTGAAGGGCACCCGGCTGTCGCCGACTTCATAGACGTGGCCGTCCATCGTCGCCAGGCTGATGCCGAAACAGGCAGGGTCGGCCTTGCCGAGCTCGGGAATGTAATCGGCGACATGGCCCGACGTCTCGGCGGAGAATTCGTTGAGACAATTGTCCAGAAACCGCAGCAAGGGCGGCTTCGAGCGGGTCCAGGCGGTGGCGACAGGCGAGAGCGGTTTCATCGCCTCCCTTGTGCAACGCAATCAGGGTACGCGCAACCCGTCCGGTATCACAGGCTGGCGCCGGACCAGGAGAAGCGCGATCAGAATCGTCGGCAGCAGGATGCCAAGGCCCAGCAGCGTCACCTGCATCTGCGACAGCGGCATGATGCCGCCGCCGGGGGTCGCCACCACGAAGCCGCCGATCACCAGCAGCACGCGGATCGGCCATTCCAGGCTGCCTGCGCCGCGCAAGTCGCCGACGAAAGGCTGGTAGCCCTGGATGCCGCCGCAGATGAACAGCGTGCCGAAGGCGGCGAGGCCCATCAGGCCGAGTCCGGCGAGATAGGGGCTTGGTCCCTGCAGCACCAGCGCCGGATTGAGTACGAAGAAGAACGGCAGGAAATAGATGATGCTGCCGACCCACATCGATTCCCACCCCGTCTTCATGGCCGGCGAGCCGGCGATACCTGCGGCCGCGAAGGAGGCGATCGCGACCGGCGGGGTGATCGACGACAGCATGCCCCAGTAGAAGATGAACATGTGCACGGCCATGCGGTTGAGCCCGAGCTTCTCCAGCGCCGGCGCGACCAGGATGGCGAGGAAGATGTAGCAGGCCGTCGTCGTCAGGCCGAGCCCGAGAATGAGGCTGGTGAGGGCGCACATGCCGAGCAGCAGGAAGGCGTTGTCGCCGGCGATGTGCAGGAGGTCATTGGCAAGGCTCGACACCACGCCGGTCATCGAGAACGCGCCGATCAAGAGGCCGCAGCCGGCGAGGATGCCGACCAGCTCGACGAAGGTGCGTCCGTTGACCTCCAGGAACTTGCCGATGGTCGCAAATGTCCAGCGCGTGTCCTTGGAGAAGAACTGGTTGAGCACGAGCAGCAGCGCGGTGGCGTAGAACGGCGCGTGGCTCTCGCGCTTGAAGTAGAGCAGCATCACGATCAAGAGCGCGATGACGAAGACGTAGTACCAGCCGTCCTTGATCGTATCCATGATCCGTGGCAGCTCGGCGCGCGGAATGCCTTTCAGCTTGTGGCGCGCAGCATAGGCATCGACCTGCATGAACAGGCCGACATAGTAGAGAACGGCCGGAATGATCGCCGCGACCGCGACGTCGGCGTAGCTGACGTTGAGGAACTGCGCGATGACGAAGGCGGTCGCGCCCATCACCGGCGGCGCCAGCACCGCGCCGGTCGAGGCGCAGGCCTCGATCGCGCCGGCATAGGAGGCGCGGAAGCCGCTCTTCTTCATCACGGGGATGGTCATGGTGCCGGCGGTGAGCACGTTGGAGATGATCGAGCCGGACATCATGCCGAGCAGGCCGCTGGCGAAGATGCAGACTTTTGCCGCGCCGCCGCGGAAGGTGCCGCACAGCGCGAAGGCGAGGTTGATGAAGAATTTTCCGGCGCCCGTCATCATCAGCGCGGTGCCGAACACCAAGAATCCGATCACGGTGTCAGCGAAGGCCTGGATGGGAATGCCGAGCAGGCTCTCGCCGGAGAGCACATGATAGGCGGTCGCCTGCTCGAGCGTCGATTGCGTGCCCCGGAACGGCCCGAGCCAGCCGGCCTCGGCGAACAGCGGATAGACGGTGAAGGGCAGCACGCTCAAGAGCAGGCTCCAGCCGCCGGTGCGGCGCAGCGCCTCCATCAGCATCAGCCACATCACGAGTCCTGCGGCGATCACCGTGTTGGGCGCGCCGCCGAATTCCCAGCCGGCCTCCGCCGCCTTGCGCACGTGCGACATCAACATGAGAGCCGCCGCGAAGGTCACGACGAAGAAGACGAGGTCATACCAGGGAATGCGGTCGAGCGGCGCGCGTTCGGTGCCCGGAAAGATCAGGAAGGTGAACGGCAGCATCAATGCGATCAGGAGATAGAAATACTCCGTGTTGAGCTGGGTGTAGCCGATGAAGAAGCGCAGCGAGAATTGCTGGTTGATGCAGAGCAGGATGGTCGCCGCGGTGGCTGCGACCAGCGCCCAGCGCCAGGCGCCGCGCAACGCGCGCACGCGCGTCACCTCCGCCTCCTGCATGTTGCCGGCGGCACCATGCGGATCGTCGAACACGACCCGCTTGGCCTCGTCCTGCGAGGCGGTGGAGGTGGAAGCAGAAGACATCATCGACCCCGCGCGTGGGCTGTTAGCTGCAGACTAGAACGAATGGCTGTTGGTTGAAGCGATCGTGCCGCGGGCTCCTTAACCTCTCCCGCGTGCGGGAGAGGTCGCGGCGAAGGCGCGGATGAGGGTTCTCTCCTCCGGGGGAATCTCTCTGCGGAGACACTCTCTCCCCAACCCTCTCCCGCAAGCGGGAGAGGGTGCGCACTTTTCGCGGGGCAGCGATCAAACCCGACAACATCATGCCTATTCCTCGAACCCATTCGGCATGCCGGCTTTCGCCAGCGCCGCGGCGCGTGCCTTCATCCAGCCGTCGAGGAACGCCTTGTCGTCCGACGGCGGATTGGACTTGCCGTATTCCGCCCACGCGGCGGCCAGCGCCTCCTGACGCTTGAACAGCTGGTTGTTGTGCGCCTCCTGCGCGTCGCTCCATTGGCCGGCCTCTTTCAGCGCCTTCACCGCACCGGGATGCACCGGCACCACCCAGTTCTTGGTCTGGCGATCGGCCGCGAGCCCGCCGGCGCCGGGCGCGGAATCCTTGTAGGCGTCGTAATTGACGATCATCGCCTTGGTGATCGCATAGACCTGGTCGGCCGGTTGCGAGGCGTAAGCGACGAAGATCGGGTAGGGATAATTGCCAAGCTCGACCGGCTTCTCCGGCGAGATGCCGGCGCCGCAGGTGGCGAGTTGTGGGAAGAAGAACGAGCCGACCTTCTGCATCCGCGCCCAGCCTTCCTTGTCCTTGGCGGACAGCGGCGGCCAGATCAGGCCGCGCGGCGAAGTCTCGGCCTCCTTGGCGGGACCGGTGATGGTGGTGCCGAAGGCGGCATCGACGTCGTTGTTGATCAGGCCCTTCCACATCGCGCCGTAGCTCGCGAACTCGACGGCTTTGACGTCGTTCTTGCTCAGCCCGGCGAAGGCGAGCACCGCGAGCGAGTTCTGGTTCAGCGCGGGCGAGCCGACCACGAAGCCGACGCGCTTGCCCTTGAGGTCCTTCAGCTCCTTCACGCCGGTGTCGGCGGCCACCGCGAGCGAGGCGCAATTGCAGTCGACGGTCGAGAGCAGGGTCTGCAGCGGTTGCGGCCCCCATTCCTTCGAGCCGAACTCGAATACGCCTTCCTGCGCAAAGTAGGTGCCCGATCCCATCGCTGCGGAAGCCGCGCGCTTGGCGCGCAGCGGCGCGAGGCGGGCGACGTCGTTGCCTGCGGGCAGCACGCGCACGTCGGTGCCGTATTTGTCCTTCATCATCTTGCCGACGCCGACCGCGATGTTGAAGCCGGCGGTGCCGGTGTCATAGGCGGTGAACGTCAATGTCGCCGGCAGCTTGATGTCTTCGGCGAACGAATAGCGTGTAGACGCAAAAGAAATGCCCGCCACCAGGGCAGGCGCGAGCACGAGCAGCCCACGAAGCATGTTTCCCTCCAATGATTTTCGCTTTGCCGCGAGGATTTTCGTTCTTTGTTTGAAACAAGTTTTGTTTGAAACCGATCATGTCACCGCGATCAGGCGATGGCAACGCCGTACCGCGCAAGCAGGAATGCATCTGACAGATTGTCGCGCAAACGACCGGACAACGCGGCTAACTCGCGACGATCGCGATCGCCTGTCCCTCCGCAACGACGTCGTCGACCTTCACCAGAAGCGATGTGATGGTGCCGTTCGCGGGTGAGGGCACCGGGATCTCCATCTTCATCGCTTCGACCACCACAACGTCATCGCCATCCGCAACGGTTCCTCCAACTTGCACGGGAGTTGCGCAGATGCGTCCCGCGACCTCCGTGATGATCTTAATTTCTGGCATGCCATCGCCTTTTTGTTGTCGTCGCAAAATGCCTGAGGTAGCGTCGTCTGCAAGTGGAATTTAATTCCGCAGAGCGGAACATAACGGTAGGGATCATGGGACGACGTTCGGAGCGGTTGATCAGGCAAGGTGCGCTCGCTGGTGAAGCCGGTGAGGGTGATGTGATCCAGGTGGTGTCGCGCGCGTTCGACGTGTTGCGATGCTTCGAGGGTCACGAGGCGCGACTCGGCAATCTCGAGATTTCAAATCGCTGCGGTCTGCCGCGTTCGACGGTATCGCGACTCACGCACACGCTGACCCGCATGGGCCAGCTCGTGTATCTTCCGCGCGATCAAAAGTATCGCATCGGCCCGAGCGCGGTGGCGATGAGCGCTTCGATGATGAAGGGCGCGCAGCTGCGCAGCATGATTCGCCAGCGGCTGCAGGAAGTCGCCGAGCAGTTGCCGGGCACGGTCGGCTTCGTCGTCCCCGACCGCTTCCATCTCGTCTATCTCCAATTCGCGCGTTCGCCGACTGCGCTCGGCTTGCACGAGGGCACCGGCAGCCGCATCTCGATGGCCTCGACCGCCGCAGGCGCGGCCTACACCGCGGCGCTGGCGCCGGAAGTGGGCGATGCCTTCGTCGCGGACATGGAGCGCGAAGCGCCCGAGGCGGCCAAGATTCTCAAGCCCCGCATCGAGGCCAACCGGCAGATGCTGCGCGAGCGCGGATATGTCGTGGCTTGCGGCCTCTGGAGCCCGCACATCAACGGCCTCGCGGTGCCGATCTGGTCGCCGCAATACCAGACCTTCGTGGTCATCACGATCGGCCTTCTGTCGGCGATGTATGACGAGCAGCGTCTGCATGACGAAGTCGCACCGCTGATGCTCGCGCTCGGCCGCTCGCTCGGCAGCCTGATGGAAGGGGCGGAAGGCGACGCCTTCAACAACCGTATCTCGCGCAAGCCGGTCGCCATGGCCGTGCACAACAATAACAAGCCGATCCATTCGGAGGGAGTGAATGAACTGGAAGCCGGAACTCGACGAGCTCGCCCGGCGCGAAGCCTTCGCGCGGGAGATGGGCGGCGTTGACAAGGTCAAGCGACAGCATGACCAGGGCCGGCTGACTGTTCGGGAGCGTATCGACAAGCTGATCGACCAAGGCAGCTTTCACGAGATCGGTGCCGTTTCCGGCATCGGTGAGTACGATTCCAGCGGCGATCTGAAGAAGCTCACGCCGGCCAATTGCGTGTTCGGCCGCGCGCGCGTCGACGGCCGCACATTGGTCGTGGTCGGTGACGATTTCACCGTGCGCGGCGGCTCGGCGGATGCATCGATCTCCGCCAAGCCGCTCATGGCTGAGGAGATGGCGCACGATTTCCGTCTGCCCATCGTCCGCATCATCGAAGGCTCCGGCGGCGGCGGCTCGGTCAAGACCATCGAGACCAAGGGCGCGGCCAATCTGCCGGGCGGCATCGGCGGCACGCGCTGGTATCGCTTCACGACCGAGAACCTCTCGCGCGTGCCGGTGGTCGCACTCGGTCTCGGCTCGGTGGCCGGCCTGGGGGCCGCGCGTCTTGCCGCCAGCCACTATTCCATCATGACGCGGAAGTCCGCGATGTTCGTCGCGGGGCCGCCGGTGGTGAAGGCGCTGGGCCAGGACCTCTCGAAGGAGGAGCTCGGCGGCGCCGATATCCAGACCCGCGCCGGCGCGGTCGATCATGCCGTCGACACCGAGGAGGAGGCGTTCGCCTGCGCGCGGCGCTTTCTGTCCTACCTGCCGTCATCGGTCTACGAGCTGCCGCCGACCTTGCCCTGCACCGACAACCCCGAGCGCAGCGACGAAGCGCTGATGAATGCGGTGCCGCGCAACCGCAAGCAGGTCTACAAGATGCGGCCGATCATCGAGTCCGTCGTCGACAAGGGCTCGTTCTTCGAGGTCGCCAAGAACTTCGGCAAGCCCATCATCGTGGGTCTCGCGCGGCTCGAGGGCCGGGCGGTGCTGCTGCTCGCCAGCGACAGCTTCCACTATGGCGGATCCTGGACGGCAGATGCCTGCCAGAAGGTGGTGCGCTGGGTCGACTTCGCCGAAACCTTCCACCTGCCGATCGTCTATCTCATGGATTGTCCCGGCTTCATGATCGGCCTCGATGCGGAGAAGGCGGCCACCATCCGCCATGGCGTGCGCGCCATGGCGGCGGTGAACCAGACCACTGTGCCCTGGTGCACCGTGATCCTGCGCAACGCCTTCGGTGTCGCCGGTGTCGTGCATCAGCCGGCCGACCGCTTCTCGATCCGCTACGCCTGGCCGTCGGCCTATTGGGGCTCGCTCCCGCTCGAAGGCGGCATCGAAGCCGCCTACCGCGCCGACATCGACGCGGCCGAGGACAAGGCGGCCAAGCTGAAGGAGATCGAGGAGCGCCTCAACAAGCTCCGCTCGCCGTTCCGCTCGGCCGAAAAATTCTGGGTCGAGGAGATCATCGATCCCCGCAAGACGCGCTCGCTGCTGTGCGAGTTCGCGCGCCTCGCCGAGCCGCTGCGCAAGGTGGGGCCGCCGGAGAACTTTTCGATCAGGCCCTAGCATCCTTGTGTCAAGCCATGACGCTCGTGCCCCGGACGCAGCGCAGCGCTTCCCCGGCGATGCGAAGCATCGTCCGGCGCAGCGGTGCACTGCAGAGCCGGGGCCCATGCAACAGCGCGCTCGCAGCTTCCTGGGCCCCCGGCTCAGCGCCGCAACGCTCGGATCCTTGACTCGCGCGATCCGACTTGGTTGCATGCCGCGATCTTGACGCGCTGATCGGGCATTCGTGCGCTGCGAGTTAATCATCTCAGGCGCTACGTGTAGCTGATGAGATTGTGCAGTCGTGGCGCGCAACCGCAGCCATTTTCAGCCGCTGTTTAGGCCCATTTCAGCCAAACTGTTATTGGTTTCTCGTTGCCCGGGGCAGGGTCTCTCATTTGGAGTCCTGCAATGTTCAAGCGAGTATTTTCTGCGTGCGTCCTCGTTATCCTGGCTTCTGTCGCTTCGGAAGCGCGCCCTTATCGCCTTCATCAAGCTCCTGAATGCAACGTCACCATGCCCTGCGACTTCTCGTATTCGCAGACGCGAGGCGAGCGGGCTTCCAGGCCCTCACTGGCCTCCAGATCTTCGCTGATTTCCAGGCCCACACTGCAAGCGTACCGCTCGACACAACTGACAGTGACTGATGCCGGGGGCACGACCACGCCGGCGGCCGTCTCCGGTGCCCACGGCGCTCGCGTTGTCGGTGGCCGTCCGGCCGGTTGCCCTTCCTCGTTCTGCGGCTGCGGCGCGGCACTGCGCGTGTTCGGCCGTATCGTGCCGGAATTGAATCTTGCGTCCAACTGGCTCCGTTTTCCGCGGACATCACCCGCACCGGGAATGGTTGCTGCGCGACGAGGACACGTTTTCGTCCTTGAGCAGCACCTCGGAGGCGACGTCTGGATGGCCTACGACGCCAACTCGGGCGGGCGCACGACGCGAATCCACGCGCGTTCGCTGCGAGGGTATACGATTGTCAACCCGCGCGGCGGCTCGGTAGCTTGAGGACAGCGGATAGCACTCTAAGAACCGCGGACGGGTCGCAACACCTTTGCGCCCCGCCAGCGCCGAACAAATTGTTGGCCGGCCCCACAGTCGATCACAGCCGGAGCACCTTGCCGGGATTCATGATGTTCTGCGGATCGAGCGCGCGTTTGATGGTGCGCATGATGTCGAGCTCGGTCTTGGAGCGGTAGTGGCTGAGCTCGTCGAGCTTGTCCATGCCGATGCCGTGCTCAGCCGAGATCGAGCCGCCCATGGAGGTGACGAGATCGTTCACGGCGCGCGTGATGGCGGCCGTGTATTGGTTTAGCGTCTGCTGGTCCATGCCCTTCGGCCCCATGAACGAAAAGTGCAGATTGCCGTCGCCGATGTGCCCGAGCGGATAGGGCCGGATGGTCGGGAGAATGTCGAGCACGGCCTTGAGGCCCTTGTCGATGAACGCCGGAATCCCCGAGATCGCCACCGACACGTCGAAACTGATCCCAGGTCCTTCGGCGCGTGAGGCCTCCGCCATGGCTTCGCGGATACGCCACATGTTGCGCGATTGAGCGACCGTGTGCGCGATCGTCGCATCCAGCACGCGGCCGGCCTCGAGTTGATCGGCGAGAAACTGTTCCATCTTGCCGGACATGCCCTCGGTTCCGTCCTGGCGCGGGCGCGCCGACGACCATTCCAGCAGCAGATACCAGGCCGTGTCCGCCTTCAGCGGATCCTGCGTGCCGGGAATGTGGCGCAGGGAAAGGTCGATGGCGGCCCGGCTGAGCAGCTCGCAGGAGCCGACATTGTCCTCGGATGCCGCGTGCGCCTCGGACAGGATTTCCAGCGCCGCGCGGGGATCGCGGACCGCCAGCCACGCCGTGCAGACATCCTTGCGTGCCGGCCACAGCTTGAGCACGGCCTTGGTGATGATGCCCAGCGTCCCCTCGGCGCCCATGAACAGGTGCTTGAGGTCGTAGCCGGTGTTGTCCTTCTTGAGCGCGCGCAATCCGTCCCAGACCTCGCCACTCGGCAGCACGACCTCGAGCCCGAGCACGAGATTACGGGCATTGCCGTAGCGCAGCACCTGCACGCCGCCGGCGTTGGTCGAGAGGTTGCCGCCGATCATGCAGGAGCCCTGGGCACCGAGGCTGAGCGGCAGGAAGCGGTCGTGCCGGCTTGCGGTCTCCTGCAGCGTCTGCAACACGCAGCCGGCCTCGACCGTCATCGAATAGCCGACGGGATCGACCTCCAGCACGCGGTTCATGCGGCCGAGCGACAGCACGATTCCGGTGTGCGCAGGCCAGGGCGTCGCCCCGCCCATCAGGCCGGTGTTGCCGCCCTGCGGCACGATCGCGACGCCATGCTCATGGCAGAGCCGGACCACTTTCGAGACCTCCTCGGTGCTGCCAGGGCGAACGACGGCGCCGGCGCTGCCGACCAGCAATCCCCGCCAATCCGTTACGAACGGCTGCTTGCCGTGTTCGTCCTCGATCAGGCCCTTCTCGCCGACGATCGCGCGCAAGGCATCGCGCATCTCGGCGGTCACGGGAGCGGTTGGGATGACGGGTGGGGACGCTGGGAAGGCAGCCGGCATTTGTTTCCTCTGGCGCATCTTGGTGTGCACTGCGCACGTGACGTGCGGAGGGCATTGTCCACGTTTGCGGCGGGGAGTCTAACGGGAATGTGGTCTATTTGAGAATCGGTGGCGCGCCAGCTTGAAATCCTGCCTCCATACCGGGGAAGAGTACTGCTGATGTCGGGAAGTTTCTGCAGAGAAGACGGCCACCCTACGGCGCCGGGCATCGACCGCAAAACGTCACCCGTCGGGCAAAACACCCATGTCAATCCCTTAGTGCAAAAAGATTCCTATTTACCGAATTTCGGAAATAGCGCGTATTTCGTCCATCCCAGTCCGCCACAAGGGGCGTTTCGCGACCGTCACGAGACGCGGGCCGGGAGGCGGTGGCCGCGACGGCATCGTCGCGCGAGACGGGCTGCAGGGCGGGAAGCCCCCGTGAGCAGCGGCGCGCGCGGTACGACACGGCGCTGACAGCGTCCTCGTTCGGCCGTGATGGTGAGCGCACGCCAGCCGTCGCGGACAGGGGCGGGGATGTGCGCGGACGGCAAAATCGTGTGGTCCTGACGCCCGGGGTCTGTGCGTCAAGCGTTGCGGTGATTGCGGTGGTCCAACCGGGCCAGCGCGTCAGCCATCCGCAACGCGACGGGGGCAATAGTGCATCGCTCCCCGGGGAGCAACTGTGCTGAAGTAGACCGCCGATCGGCCGGCCTCAAGGCTGGCGCGAAGACGCGCCCCCGCCTTCGGCGGCTGACGGCCTTGACCCCGTCCGCTCGCCGGTCTGTCGGCTTGGCATGCGCTCGGTCCGGGACCGAGCGCATGGAGGCGCGCTCGATCAGTTCACCGCAACGCGTAGCGGGCGGGATCCCATTTCTCGCCGCGTGCAATCATCGTGTTGAGAATGACGATCAGCTTGCGCATGCAGGCAATCACTGCAACCTTCTTCAGCTTTCCCTTGGCGATCAGCCGTTCATAGTAGGCCTTGAGCACCGGGTTGCTCTGGGTGGCTGCGCCGATACAGGGCATGTAGAGGGCGTTGCGGACCCAGCGCCGACCGCCCTTGATGTGGCGCTCACCACGCCGTTTGCCGCTGTCGTCGTCATAAGGAGCGGCTCCCAACAACGCGGCAGCGACCTCCTCGCGCACCGTCCCGAGCTCTGGGAGGCCCGCAAGGAGGACCGCAGAGGCCACATCGCCGAGACCCGGCACGCTCTCGATGATCTCGGCGCGTTTGGCAAATGCCGGTGTGGCCTTGATCGTGGCGGTGATGGCGTCCTCGATCTTGGCCGTCTCGATGTCGAGGCCCTTCAAGACGCGAGCGTGGGCTTTCTGAACCGCTCCCGGCACCGCATGTTCGTTCTGGCTTTGCAGGCGGGTCCTCAGATCAATCAGGGCTTTGCGCGCTTTGACCAGTGCCGCCAGCTCGTCGCGTGCGGCATCGTGGATCTGGTCCAATACTTCGTCGAACGTCTCGGCGAACCAGGCGATCATCTCCGCGTCGATCGTATCGTTCTTGGCGAGCCGTCCGGCCGATCGGGCGAAGCTGCGCACGCGCTTGGGATCGACAATCCGCACCTCGATGCCAGCCTGACGCAGCACCCTGGCCCAGTCCCGCTCATAGCCGCCGGATGCCTCCATCACCGCCTTGGCTACTTTGTGCTTGCGCAGCCAGGCCACCAGTTTGCGGTGCCCCTCTGCGGTGCTCGGGAACGTTTGCCGTTGCGACAACGGGCGGATGCATGCATCCACCTTGCCCTTGGCCACATCGATACCGACGACAATGCGATCGTTTTGTGCCATCATCCACTCCCTTCCTTGCTCGTCCGGGCTCGAAGCCCATGCAACTGTTCGGGTTGAGGAAGACACACCGGATCTGTCCCTAGCTCCCCGTCAGGCTCCCAGGCCTTTGAGCACGAACGGGCTCAGATCTAGCGACGGGCGGTTGGTGAGAACCGCCCGTTCGCACATTCTGGCAGATTTTGCGGACACAAGAGCGCGACTAAGCCGTCAACCCAACTGCGCAGGGAAGGCCGGACGCCCGGCTTCACCTGTCGTCCACCCCGTGCGCGTCTTGCTCGCACACGGGACCGCGGGTGCCAGCCGGCGCCCGGCCTTCCCTGCGCCCTTTCTCACCAAGAAGGGCACCGACGAGAGCAAAGCTCGGGCGAATGAGTCGCGAGATTGCAAAGGTATGCCTGCGGAAATGGATCATGTTGCATGGGCAAGTCTGCGCCCAGGCCCCGACGCGGCGTCCTTCGACGGAGCGCCGGGTCCTGCTGGAGTCCTGGGCTTAAGCCGCCGCCGGCTGCAGTTTCGGCTGCCGCGACAGCGCCAGCACGATCAAGGCCGCGAACACGCAGAGCGCGCCGGCGATGAAGAAGGCGGGCAGGTAGCTCTGGTAGGCCGTGCGCGAGAAGCCTGCGCCGAACGCCGCGGTGCCGGCACCGAGCTGATGGCCGGCGAAGATCCAGCCGAACACCAGATTGGCGCGCTCGGGTCCGAACTTTTGCGCGGTGAGCCGCACCGTCGGCGGCACCGTCGCGATCCAGTCGAGACCATAGAACATCGCGAAGACCGAGAGGCCGTAGAAGGAGAAATCGCTGAATGGCAGGAAGATCAGCGAGAGCCCGCGCAGGCCGTAGTACCAGAACAGGAGCCAGCGATTGTCATAGCGGTCCGACAGCCAGCCCGACATGATCGTGCCGAAGAAGTCGAAGATGCCCATTGCCGCCAGCAGGCTCGCCGCCTGCACCTGCGGGATGCCGAAATCGAGGCACATCGGGATCAGGTGAACCTGCACGAGACCGTTGGTGGAGGCGCCGCAGACGAAGAAGGTCGCGAACAGGATCCAGAACGCCATCGACGTCGAGGCATCGCGCAGCGTGCCGAGCGCAACGCCCGTGATCGAGCCGTGGCTGACCGGCGGTGCCGGCAAAGGCTCGGTGCCCTCGTCGCCGAACGGCCGCAGGCCGACGTCGCTGGGGCGGTCACGCATCGCGAGCAGCACGGCCAGTGCGGAGACGCCGAGCATGATGCAGACGAAGCCGAGCGCGAGACGCCAGCCGAAGCGTTCGGTGAGGCTTGCGAGCAGCGGCAGGAACACGAGCTGGCCGGTGGCAACGCTCGCGGTCATGATGCCGACGACGAGGCCGCGCCTTGCCGCGAACCAGCGCGTGGCGATGGTGGCGCCGAGCACCAGTGCGGTCATGCCGGTGCCGATGCCGATCACCACGCCCCACAGGGCGATGAGTTGCCAGACCTCGGTCATGCCGAGCGAGAGCACGAGCGCCGAGACCACGATCAGCTGGGCGGCCAGCGTGACGTTGCGCAGGCCATAGCGGTTGAGCAGGGCGGCCGCGAACGGCGCCATCAGCCCGAACAGGATGAAGCGGATCGACAGCGCAGAGGAAATCTCCGCTGTGCTCCAGCCGAACTCCTTCTGCAGCGGAACGATGAACACGCCGGGCGCGCCGACTGTGCCCGCGCTGATCAGCGCGGCGAGGAAGGTCACGCCGACCATCACCCAGCCGTAATGGATATTGCGGCGGGACAGTGCTGCCGCGAGCCAGTTGGAGACCATCGAATTTTCCTTGGAGACCGAAAGAGTGACTACCTACCGTGTGCTTGCTGCCAAACGCTCTGTCAGTAACCCGCCGAGCCCAGTAATCTGGCACGAATCGGATTCGTCTGAAATGACAGAGTTCCCTCATTTTAAGACACTGTCGTTACGACGCGAGCCGCTCGACCGCGATGGCGGTGGCTTCGCCGCCTCCGATGCAGAGTGCGGCGATGCCGCGCTTGAGGTTGTTGGCCTCCAGCGCATGCAGCAGCGTCACGATCAGCCGCGCGCCGGTGGCGCCGATCGGGTGGCCCAGCGCGCAGGCGCCGCCGTTGACGTTGAGCTTCTCGCGGGGAATGCCGAGATCGCGCTGCGCCGCCATCGCCACCACCGCAAAAGCCTCGTTGATCTCGAACAGGTCGACATCGGACGCAGCCCAGCCGACCTTCTCGAGCAGCCTGCGGATCGCCGGGATCGGCGCCGTGGTGAACCATTGCGGCTCCTGGCTGTGGGTGGCGTGGCCCTTGATCTCGGCGAGAACAGGCAGGCCGCCCCGGTCGGCAAGCGAGCGCTTCGTCAGAACCAGCGCGGCGGCGCCATCGGCATTGGCGGAGGAGGCGGCCGGCGTGATGGTGCCGTTGGCACGGAATGCCGGCTTCAATCCGGGGATCTTGGCGGGGTCGACCTTCAGCGGATGCTCGTCATTGGCGATCACGCGCGGTCCGGCCTTTTCGGTCAGCGTGATCGGCGCGATCTCGGCCTTGAACGCGCCGCCCTCGACGGCCTTGCGGGCGCGGCTGAGCGTCTCCATCGCATAGGCGTCCTGGTCCTTGCGGGTGAATTGATAGGCTTCCGCCGTGGCCTCGCCGAAATCGCCCATGGACCGGCCGGTCTCGTAGGCGTCCTCCAGGCCGTCCATCATCATGTGGTCGATGATGCGGTCATGGCCGACGCGATAGCCGGCGCGCGCCTTGGCCAGCAGATAGGGCGCGTTGCTCATGCTCTCCATGCCGCCGGAGACGACGATGTCGGCCGAGCCGGCGCGGATGATGTCGTGCGCCAGCATGGCCGCTTTCATGCCGGAACCGCAGACCTTGTTGACGGTGGTCGCGCCGGTGGCATCGGGCAAACCGGCGCTTCGCGCCGCCTGCCGCGCCGGCGCCTGGCCTTGGCCGGCCGGCAGCACGCAGCCCATGAAGACCTCGTCGACCTTCTCGGGCGCAAGCTTGGCGCGCTCCAGCGCCGCACCGATCACGTGTGAGCCGAGCCTGTGCGCAGGGAGCGGCGACAATTCGCCCATGAAGCGGCCGAGCGGGGTGCGTGCGGCGGAGACGATGACGATGGGATCGGCGGCTTCGGCCATGACGGGGCTCCCTGGCGATGACGGGTAAGATGATGGTCATCATATGATGCGGCGCAAAAAATGCAACCGCGAAAGGGGTGAGAAAATGTCGTGGGTCGGATGAGATTTGGTCACTCCCTCGTCCGTGTCCCGGACGCGGCGCGACGTGCAACGTTGCGACGCAGAGCCGGGATCCAGATCGCGCCGGCCTCATCGCTGCATGGGCCCCGGCTCAGCGCACCGCCAAGGGGGCGCTGCGCTGCGTCCGGGGCACGGAAACCTGCATCCTACCGCTTCCGCTTCACAAACGCGCCCATCAGCCGCGTCGGCTCGTCCGTCAGAAACGACTCGCCGAACACTTTCACGCTCAAATTCACCGACTCGGTCAGAGGCAGCTCTTCCCATCGCCGCAGCAACGCCTTCTGCGAGCGCAGCGCTTCGGGGCCGCATGCGAGCAGCGTCGTCACGACGTGCTCGACCTCGGCGTCCAGCCCGCCCTCCGGTGCGACCTTGTCGATCAGGCCCCAGGCGAGCGCAGTGGCTGCGTCGATGTTCTCCGCCGTCATCACCAACCAGCGCGCGCGGGCCCAGCCGATCAGGCGCGGCAACAGCGCGGCGTGGATCACCGAGGGGATGCCGACACGCACCTCCGGCATGCCGAAATGGGCATCGTGCGCGGCGATGCGGAAGTCGCAGGCCGCGGCCACTTCCAGCCCGCCGCCGAGGCACCAGCCCGGCATGCGTGCGATGACCGGGGCCGGGAAGGCGCGCACCGCTTCGCAGAGATCGCGCAGGCGGCTGATGAAGGCTTCGGCGGATGTCTGGTCGAGCCCGGCCATCTCCTTGATGTCGGCCCCGCCGATCAGGCTCTTCTCGCTCTGGCCGCGCAGCACCACAACGCGGATGCTGCGATCGGATGCGAGCTGCTGCAGGCCTTCGCGCACGGCGTCGGTCACCGGCGAGCCGAGAATGTTGAGCGGGCCGGCGTTGCAGATGACGACATGAACGACGCTGCGCACATCGCGCGTGATGCCGCAATGGTGGTTGAGCATTTCCATCGTGGGATCTCGAAAGGGTTCGTGGACATGCGCAAGGTGCGCCGGTCGGGATCACTTCCGGGCCGAAAGCCCCGGCTTGTCAAGCGGGCAGGGCGGCGGAGTTGCCAGGCTGAAGTCCGTGGCATAGTATGATATATATCATTTAAAGAGGCTGCCATGACTGGTAATGATCAACTCGACCTGTTTTCGCCCACGCAACGGCGCGAACGCGTGGTGGACTGGCAGGTGCCTGCGCCGGTCGCGCGGGCGGCCATGGGGCTTTCGGGCATGGATGCCATGCTGGGCATCCGTGACGGCGGGCTGCCGCCGCCGCCCTTCGCAAAGCTGATCGGGTTCATCATGGCCGTGGTCGAGCCGGGCCGGATCGTCATGGAACTGGAGCCGCGCGAGGATCTTGAAAACACCGTCGGTCTTCTCCACGGCGCGACCGCAGCGGCGCTGCTCGATACGGCCATGGGATGCGCCATCTCGACCCGGCTCGAGGCCGGACAAAGTTCGGTGACCCTCGATCTGAAGCTGACGTATCTGCGCCCGCTGTCGGTTCGCTCGGGGCTGATCTCGGCCGAGGGCAAGATCATCAAGCTGGGGCGCCAGACCAGCTATACCGAGGGTTTCGTCCGCGACGGCAAGGGGGCGCTCGCCGTCCATGCGACGGCAACCTTTTCCATGATCCCGATGTCTTAACGTGAATTAATGCACGTGCTGGTCCATTTCTGTGTTATGAGATGATCTCCGACATCCAATGAGATCCGCATGCGCTATTCCCGGGAACACAAGCAGGAAACCCACGACCGCATCGTGAAGAAGGCCTCGGTGCGGCTGCGGGAGAAGGGTGCCCACGGCATCGGCGTCGCCGATCTCATGAAGGAGGCGGGCCTGACCCATGGCGGCTTTTACGCGCATTTCGATTCCCGCGAGGCGCTGGTGATCGAGGCCTTTGCCTACGCCATGGACCGTTCGATGGAACACTGGCGCAAGCTCACCGGCGAGGCCTCGCCGGAGAAGCGGCTGGCGCTGATCGCGGAAAGCTATCTGTCCACGCTGCATCGCGACAATCCCGGGCACGGCTGCTCGATTCCCGCGCTCGGCGCCGAGATCGCCCGCGAGAGCCCGAAGACACGCAAGGCCTTCGCCGGCAAGCTGGATGAGATGATCGAGACCCTGACCGACACCATCCCGAACATGCCGCGCAAGGCGGCACGCAAGCAGGCGATCGCGACGCTGGCGACGATGGCCGGTACCATGCTGCTGGCGCGCATCGCCGGCTCGAGCGAATTGTCCGACGAGGTGCTGAAGGCGGGCCGGGACCACGCGCTCGAGGGCGCGAAGCGTGAGCCGAAGGTGGCGGCCGCGAAGAAGGCGAAGCAGAACTAGGTGGGATGCCGTAGGGTGGGTTGGCCATGCGATTGCGCGAAGCGCATTCGCTTGGCGTAACCCACCACTGTGTTCGTCCGCGGAGACGGAAGAGGTGGGTTACGCCTTCGGCTAACCCACCTTACGAGCGCGCGTTCAATCGCCCTGCAAACAACGCCCGCTCGCGCTCGACAATCTCCGAGATGTAATCCGCCACGGCCCTGATCCGCGCCAGGTCCTTGCTGTCGGCGTGCATCAGCATCCAGAATGTCCGCGTGATCGAAATCTCCTCCGGCAGCACGGCCACGAGCTGCGGATAATCGCTCGCCATGAAATGCGGCAGCACGGCGATGCCGAAGCCTGAGAGGGTGGCGTTGAGCTGGGCGATCAGATTGGCGCTGCGAAAGCGCGCGGAGATCCGCGGCGAGACCTGCGGCAGATAGTCGAGCTCCGGCGTGAACAAGAGCTCCTCGATGTAGCCGACGAAGCGGTGCTGCGTCAGGTCCTGCCGCGAGGTGATCTCAGGGAAGCGATCGAGATAGCCAGGTGCGGCATAGAGCCCGAGGCGGTAGTCGAGCAGCTTGCGGCCGACGATGCGGCCTTCCTTCGGCATGGTCAGGCTGATGGCGATATCGGCCTCGCGCTTGGAGAGGCTGAACAGCCGCGCGGTTGCCACAAGTTGCAGATCGAGATCGGGATAGCGGTCCGCGAACGGCGCCAGCCGCGGCGCCAGGAAGGCGGTGCCGAAGCCATCAGGGGCGCCGATCCGCACCGTCCCGGTCAGCCGCGCCACGGAGCCGCCGACCTGCTCCTGGTTGGCGACGATGGTGGATTCCATGGCTTCGGCGCTGTCGGCGACGCGCTGGCCGGCCTCGGTGAGCAGGTAGCCGGTCTTGCGCCGGTCAAACAGCTTGGCCGAGAGGTGCTTCTCCAGCCGGTCGACGCGGCGGATCACGGTGGCATGGTCGACCCCCAGCTGTTTTGCCGCAGCCGAGACCGATCCGCCCCGCACGATGGCGAGCACGAAGCGAAAGTCGTCCCAATCGATAGCGCCTTGATCCAGCATTTTCGCACATCTATGGTGCATTATCTCAGACTTGAATCCTATAAAATGCAGGTCAATAGGATTTGTCAAAGCGACCACGCTCGGCCTGAAGGAGACCATTCCATGCGTTCAATCGGACATTTCATCGGTGGCAAGGAGGTCAAGGGCACCTCTGGCCGCACCGCCGACGTTTTCGAGCCGATGACCGGTGACGTTCAGGCCAAGGTGGCGCTGGCGTCGAAGGCCGAGGTCCGCGCCGCCGTCGAGAACGCGCGCGCCGCCCAGCCCGAATGGGCCGCGACCAACCCGCAGCGCCGCTCCCGCGTCATGATGAAGTTCCTGGAGCTGATCCAGCGCGACTACGACAAGCTCGCCGAGCTGCTCGCACGCGAGCACGGCAAGACCGTGCCTGATGCCAAGGGCGACATCCAGCGCGGCCTCGAGGTCGTCGAGTTCGCCTGCGGCATCCCGCATCTGATGAAGGGCGAGTACACGGAAGGCGCCGGGCCCGGCATCGACATCTATTCGATGCGCCAGCCTCTCGGCGTCGTCGCCGGCATCACGCCGTTCAACTTCCCGGCGATGATCCCGATGTGGAAGTTCGCGCCCGCGATCGCCTGCGGCAACGCTTTCATCCTCAAGCCCTCCGAGCGCGATCCCGGCGTGCCGATGAAGCTCGCCGAGCTGATGATCGAGGCGGGCCTGCCGGCCGGCATCCTCAACGTCGTCAACGGCGACAAGGAAGCGGTCGACGCCATTCTCGACGATCCCGATATCAAGGCCGTCGGCTTCGTCGGCTCGACGCCGATCGCGCAGTACATCTATGAGCGCGCCGCCCAGACCGGCAAGCGCTGCCAGTGCTTCGGCGGCGCCAAGAACCACGCCATCGTCATGCCCGACGCGGACATGGACCAGGCCGTCGACGCGCTGATCGGCGCCGGCTACGGCTCGGCCGGCGAACGCTGCATGGCCGTCTCCGTCGCCGTCCCCGTCGGCAAGGCCACCGCCGACCGACTGATGGAAAAGCTGATCCCGCGCGTCGAATCCTTGAAGATCGGCACCTCGATCGATCCGTCGGCCGATTACGGCCCGCTGGTCACGCGCGAGGCGGTCGAGAAGGTCAAGAGCTACATCGACGTCGGCATCAAGGAAGGCGCGACGCTCGCCGTCGACGGCCGCGGCTTCAAGATGCAGGGCTACGAGAACGGCTTCTATCTCGGTGGCTCGCTGTTCGACAACGTCACCAAGGACATGCGGATCTACAAGGAAGAGATTTTTGGCCCCGTGCTCTCGGTCGTGCGTGCGCATGATTACAAGGAAGCGCTGGCGCTGCCGTCCGACCATGACTACGGCAACGGCGTTGCCATCTTCACCCGCGACGGCGATGCCGCGCGCGACTTTGCGGCCAGGGTCAACGTCGGCATGGTCGGCATCAACGTGCCGATCCCGGTGCCGATCGCCTATTACACCTTCGGTGGCTGGAAGAAGTCGGGCTTCGGCGATCTCAACCAGCACGGCCCGGACTCGATCCGCTTCTACACCAAGACCAAGACGGTGACCTCGCGCTGGCCGTCCGGCGTCAAGGAAGGCGCGGAGTTCTCGATCCCGCTGATGAAGTAGTGCGATTGGTGTGAGCTCCAGCGGCATCGGGAAATCACCTCTCCCTTCGGGAGAGGTCGGCACGAAGTGCCGGGTGAGGGGTTACGGTCTTTCGTCGGAGCAGCGCCCCCTCACCCGATTTGCTGCGCAAATCGACCTCTCCCCGCAGGGGAGAGGTGATCCAAGCCGGCGGGGGCTTTGATATGCAGTTCGCTCTGAACGAGGATCAGGTCGTCCTTCGCGACATGGCGCTGGCGTTTGCGGCGGAAAAGATCGCGCCGCACGCGCTGCGCTGGGACGAGGAGAAGCATTTCCCCGTCGACGTGATGCGCGAGGCCGCCACGCTCGGCATGGGCGGCATCTACATCCGCGAGGATGTCGGCGGCTCCGCCATGACGCGGTTCGACGCGGCGTTGATCTTCGAGGCGCTGGCGACGGGCTGCCCGACCACCTCGGCCTTCATCTCCATCCACAACATGGCGAGCTGGATGATCGATGCCTTCGGCAGCGACACCCAGCGCCACCAATGGCTGCCGAAGCTCTGCACCATGGAGCTGATCGCAAGCTACTGCCTGACCGAGCCGGGCGCCGGCTCGGACGCGGCCGCCCTGCGCACCCGCGCGGTGCGCGAGGGCGATCATTACGTCCTCAACGGCCAGAAGCAGTTCATCTCCGGCGCCGGCGGCACCGATGTTCTGGTCGCGATGGTCAGGACCGGCGGCGATGGTCCCGGCGGCATCTCGACCCTCGTCATCGACGGCAAGACGCCCGGCGTCTCCTTCGGCGCCAATGAGCGCAAGATGGGCTGGAACGCACAGCCGACCCGCGCGGTGATATTCGAGAACGCCCGCGTGCCCATGGCCAATCGCCTGAGCGAGGAGGGCACAGGCTTCAAGATCGCGATGGCCGGTCTCGACGGCGGCCGCCTCAACATCACGGCGTGTTCTCTTGGTGGTGCCCAAACTGCGCTGGACAAGGCGCGCGCCTACATGAAGGAGCGCAAGGCGTTTGGAAAGCGCCTCGACGAATTCCAGGCGCTGCAGTTCCGTCTCGCCGACATGGCGATCGAGCTCGAGGCCGCGCGTACCTTCCTGTGGCGTGCCGCGGCGGCGCTCGACCGCAAGGACCCCGACGCCACCATGTTGTGCGCGATGGCCAAGCGCTTCGGCACCGATGTCGGCTTCGAGGTCGCCAACCACGCGCTGCAGCTTCACGGCGGCTACGGTTACCTCAGCGAATACGGCATCGAGAAGATCGTGCGCGACTTGCGCGTGCACCAGATCCTCGAAGGCACCAATGAAATCATGCGGCTCATCGTGGCGCGCAAATTGATCGAGGGCGCGCGATGAGCGGAGCGGAAGAGGGCGATCTGATCGCGCGCGTCGAAGGCGCGGCCGGCATCATCAGACTCAATCGTCCCAAGGCGATCAACGCCGTCACGCTGGAGATGTTTCGCGACATCGACAAGGCGCTCGATCGCTTCGAAGCTGATCCTGCCGTTGCCGTGATCCTGCTGGAAGGCGCCGGCGAGCGCGGCCTCTGCGCCGGCGGCGACATCCGCACGCTCTGGGAAAGCTCGAAGGCTGGTGGCGACCTCGGCAAGATCCTGTGGCGGGAGGAGTACATTCTCAATGCCCGGATCAAGAAGTTTTCAAAGCCCTATGTCGCCTTCATGGATGGCATCGTGATGGGCGGCGGCGTCGGACTTTCAGCACATGCCAGCCACCGCATCGTCACCGATCGCACCAAGCTGGCGATGCCCGAAGTCGGTCTCGGCTTCTTCCCCGATGTCGGCGGCACCTATCTGCTGTCGCATTCGCCGGGCGAGATCGGCACCTATTTCGGGCTGACCGGCCAGACCATGAACGGGCCGGACGCGATCCACGCGAAGTTTGCCGATTGGGTCGTGCCGGCGGCGAGATTGCCGGAGCTGCGCGAGGCACTGACCAAGCTGCGCCTTGGTGCCACCGCTGCCGGTGTCGGCAAGCTCATCGACGACTTTGCCACCGGCGAGACCGCGGGGCCGGTCGCCGCCAGGGAGCCGATCATCGATGCGTTGTTCGGCTTCGACCGCATGGAGGACATTTTCGCTGCGTTGAAGCGCGATGGTTCCGAGTTCGCGCTGGCCACGCTGAAGACGCTGAACGAAAAATCGCCGCGCGGCATGGTGGTGACGCTCAAGCTGCTGCGGCTTGCGCGCGGATCGAGCCTGGAAGAGTGCCTGGTGCGCGAATACCGCGCTGCGCTGGAAGTGTTTCGGAGCGATGATTTCCGCGAAGGCGTGCGCGCCGCCGTGATCGACAAAGACCGCAACCCGACCTGGTCGCCGCCGAGTATCGAGGATGTGACGCCGGAGATGCTCGCGCCCTATCTCGCCGAGATCGGCGCGGACGAGCTGAAGTTCAATTAACAACGCGACAGCGGAGGAAACGACAATGGCCACGATCGCATTCATCGGTCTCGGCAACATGGGCGGCCCGATGGCCGCCAACCTCGTCAAGGCCGGCCACAAGGTGGTGGCGTTCGATCTCGTCGAAGCCTCGCGCAATCAGGCCAAGGCCGATGGCGCCAGCATTGCCGACAGCGCGCCCGCCGCGGTGAAGGGCGCCGATGTCGTCGTCACCATGCTCCCCGCAGGCAAACACGTGCTCGGCGTCTGGAACGAGGTCGTGCCCGCCATGACCAAGGGGACGCTGATCATCGATAGCTCCACCATCGACGTCGAAAGCGCGCGGGCCGCGCATGCGCTCGCCGCCAAGCACGGGGTGCTCTCGGTCGATGCGCCGGTCTCCGGCGGCACCGGCGGTGCCAAGGGCGCAACGCTCACCTTCATGTGCGGCGGCGAGGACAAGGCATTTGCCGCGGCAAAGCCCGTGCTCGAGAACATGGGCAAGAAGATCGTGCATTGCGGCGGTGCCGGTGCCGGCCAGGCCGCAAAAATCTGCAACAATATGATCCTCGGCATTTCCATGATCGCGGTCAGCGAGGCCTTTGCGCTCGGTGAGAAACTCGGGCTCTCGCATCAGGCGCTGTTCGACGTCGCCTCGACCTCGTCCGGCCAGTGCTGGTCGCTGACGACCTATTGCCCGGTGCCTGGCCCGGTGCCGACCTCGCCGGCCAACAACGATTACAAGCCGGGCTTTGCCTCGGCGCTGATGGTGAAGGACCTCACCCTGGCGCAGGATGCCGCCAAGGCTGCCGGCGCGGCCACGCCGCTCGGCAAGCATGCCCAGGAGATCTATCAGTCTTTCGACGCAGCCGGCCAGGGCGGGGTGGATTTTTCCGGAATTATCAAGCACGTTCGCAGCCTCGCTGGAAAATAGCGGGGCTTCGTAGCCCGGATGGAGCGAAGCGAAATCCGGGACAGCTGCTTCCAATGGCGTAGCCGGCCCCGGATTGCGCTCCGCTCCATCCGGGCTACGCTCGAACATCATTTCGACGGGCCCGGACCATGACCACCTTCCAGGAAGCACGCGCGTTCCTTCTGCAGCACCGCACGGATTACGAGGCCGCGATCAATGATTTCCGCTGGCCCGATCCGGTTCCTTTCAATTGGGCGCTCGATTGGTTCGACGCCGAGCTGGCGGCAAAGGCGGAATCCAAGGATCGGCCGGCGCTCTGGATCGTCGACGCCGCGCAGGATCGCCAGACAAAACTATCGTTCGCGACGCTCTCGAAGCGCTCTAGCCAGGTCGCGAACTTCCTCCGCGCGCAGGGCTTGAGGCGCGGCGATCATCTCCTGCTGCTGCTCGGTAACGTGGTTCCGCTGTGGGAGACGATGCTTGCGGCGATGAAGCTCGGCGTGGTCGTCATTCCCGCCACCACGCTGCTCACCGCCGACGAGCTGCGCGACCGGCTCGATCGCGGCAAGGCGAGGGCAGTGGTCGCGGCGCAGGACCAGGTCGCAAAATTCGCAAGCTTAGGCGCCGAGAATGTCGTCCGCATTGTCGTCGGCGCGCCCTCCGATGGTTGGCTTGCGTATGACGAGGCGGCAAAGGCTTCCGAAAGTTTTGCACCTGATGGTCCGACCAATGCCGACGACCCGATGCTGCTCTATTTCACCTCGGGGACGACAGCAAAACCAAAGCTTGTCCGGCACAGCCAGCGCAGCTATCCCGTCGGCCATCTCTCGACGATGTACTGGATCGGCCTGAAGCCCGGCGACGTCCACCTCAACATCTCCTCGCCCGGCTGGGCCAAGCACGCCTGGAGCTGCTTCTTCGCGCCGTGGAATGCGGGTGCGACCGTGTTCGTGGTCAACCAGCCGCGCTTCGACGCCAAGGCGCTGCTTGCCACCATCGGCCGCTGCGGCGTCACCACGCTGTGCGCGCCGCCGACGGTGTGGCGGCTGTTCATCCAGGAGAATCTGGCCTCGTTCAAGGTCGCGCTTCGCGAGGTCTGCGGCGCCGGCGAGCCGCTCAACCCTGAAGTGATCGATCAGGTGCGGGCGGCCTGGGGCCTCACCATTCGCGACGGCTACGGCCAGACCGAGACCACGGCGCTCGCCGGCAACTCGCCGGGCCAGCCCATCAAGGTCGGCTCGATGGGCCGTCCGCTGCCGGGCTACCGCGTGCAGATCAGCGATGCCGACGGCAATCCGGCGAAAGAGGGCGAGGTGACGCTGGTGCTGGGCGATGACCGTCCCGCCGGCCTGATGCAGGGCTATCAGGGCGACGACGGCAAATTGTCCGGAGCCGATGGCGCGCTCTATCGCAGTGGCGACGTGGTGTTTGCGGATAAGGACGGCTATCTCACCTTCGTCGGCCGCTCCGACGACGTGTTCAAGTCGTCGGACTACCGCATCAGCCCGTTCGAGCTGGAGAGCGTGTTGCTCGAGCACGAGCTGGTCGCGGAAGCTGCGGTGGTGCCGAGCCCGGATCCAATTCGGCTCGCGATCCCCAAGGCGTTCGTGCTGCTGACCGCGGGCGCGGAACGCTCGCCGGAAACCGCGCTATCGATCTTCAGGCACCTGCACGCGCGTCTGGCGCCGTTCAAGCGCATCCGCCGCCTCGAAATCGTCACTGAGCTGCCGAAGACGATCTCTGGCAAGATCCGCCGCGTCCAGCTACGACGGCTCGAACGCGACGACGATCGCACTGATCCGCTGCGCGGCCGGGAATTCCGCGAGGAGGATTTTCCGGAGCTGGCGAAGACACGGAGTGAGACCTAAGTGAACGAAGTCTGGAAGAAGCCGCCTGTTACGCTCGAGGCCTATCAGGCTATGGTCGGCAAGGAGATCGGCGTGTCCTCATGGCACCTGATCGACCAGCCCCGCATCGACACCTATGCCGATGTGATCGAGGATCACCAGTTCATCCACGTCGATCCGGAACGCGCGAAGAACGAAACCGCCTTCGGCACCACCATCGCGCACGGGTTTCTCACGATGTCGCTGCTGTCGATCATGTCCTACGAGGTGATGCCTGTGATCGCCGGCACCACGATGGGCGTGAATTACGGCTTCGACAAGCTGCGCTTCATCTCGCCGGTGCGCTCCGGCAAGCGCGTGCGCGGCCGCTTCGTGCTGGCGGAAGCCAAGCTCCGCAAGCCGAACGAATTGCAGTCCCGCACCAACGTCACGGTCGAGATCGAGGGCGAGGACAAGCCGGCGCTCGTCGCCGACTGGCTTGGCCTGATCTATTTCGAGTAGGCTCGTGCCGTCGTTGCCGGGCTTGACCCGGCAACCCATCGCTGCTCAAAAGCCTGACGAAAGCGGGGTCTCACCCTCTCCCCTTGGGAGAGGGTGCCTCGCGAACGCGAGGCGGGTGAGGGGTCTCTCTCCGCGAGCGCAACTGCCGAGACAACCCCTCATCCGGCGCTTCGCGCCACCTTCTCCCACAAGGGGAGAAGGAAGAAAGGAAGCACTCATGGCAATCAGGTTCGACGGACGCGTCGCCATCGTCACCGGCGCGGGCAATGGTCTCGGCAAAGCACACGCGCTGGGGCTGGCGAGCCGCGGCGCGAAGGTCGTGGTCAACGATTTCGGCGGCGCGCGCGACGGCACCGGCGGCTCGCTGTCGCCGGCCGAAGCGGTGGTCGAGGAGATCCGTAAAGCCGGCGGCACCGCGATGGCCGACGGCGCCGACGTCTCCAATTTCGAGCAGGTCACCGCCATGGTCGAGCGCGCCACCAAGGAATGGGGCAGCGTCGACCTCTTGTGCGCCAATGCCGGCATCCTGCGCGACAAGTCGTTCGGCAAGATGGAGGTCGCCGATTTCCAGAAGGTGCTCGACGTGCATCTCGTCGGCACCTTCTATTGCTGCAAGGCGGCCTGGGCCGGCATGCGCGACCGCAATTACGGCCGCATCGTGCTGACGACGTCGTCCTCCGGCCTCTACGGCAATTTCGGCCAGGCCAATTACGGCGCTGCCAAAACCGGCATGGTCGGCCTGATGAACGTGCTCGCCGAGGAGGGCCGCAAGAATAACATCCGCGTCAACATCATCTCGCCGACCGCCGCGACGCGCATGACCGAAGAGCTGCTGCCGCCGCAGGCGCTGCAACTGATGAAGCCGAACGCGATCACGCCCGCGGTCGAGTATATGTTGAGCGAGGATGCGCCGACCCGCACCATCATGGGCGCGGGTGCCGGCTCGTTTGCGGTGATCAGGATCCTGGAGAGCGAAGGCATCAACCTGCCGGAGAGCGAGTGGACGCCGGATGCGATCGCCGCGCATTTCGCCGAGATCAGCGACATGTCGAAGGCCAGGGCGCTGCAGGGCGCGTTCGAGCAGACGCAGAAATACGTCGCGCAGGCCGCGGCGCGGGTGGGGATCAAGCTCTGACAGCCGTCGCCGTCATCGGCGCCGGTCCCGCCGGGCTGATGGCGGCGGAAGTGCTGGCGTCAGGCGGCGCCGGCGTCACGGTCTATGACGCGATGCCGTCCGCGGGGCGCAAATTCCTGATGGCCGGCCGCGGCGGGCTCAATCTCACCCATAGCGAACCGCTGCAGCAGTTCATGGCGCGCTACCGCGAGGCCGCACCGAAGCTGCAAGCGGCGATCGACGCGTTTTCGCCCGATGCGCTCCGGGCCTGGAGCGAAGCGCTGGGCGAGCCAACCTTCGTCGGCAGCAGCGGACGCGTGTTTCCCAAGACGTTCAAGGCCTCGCCCTTGCTGCGCGCCTGGCTGCGGCGGCTCGACGCCGCCGGCGTCCGCTTCGCTTTTCGCCATCGCTGGATCGGCTGGGACGGCGATGGCCGGCTGATCTTTCAGACGCCGAAAGGCCTCTCCGCTATCGAAGCAAACGCCACGCTGCTCGCGCTCGGCGGCGCAAGCTGGCCACGCCTGGGGTCGGATGGCGGCTGGGTCGACATCCTCGCTGCAAAGGGCATTGCCGTCTCCAAGCTGCGGCCGGCCAATTCCGGCTTCACGGTCGATTGGTCCAAAGTGTTCCGCGACCGCTTCGAGGGCCAGCCGCTCAAGGGCGTGGCGCTGACGATCGGCGCGCACACAGTGCGCGGAGAGGCGATGATCACCCGCAGCGGCATCGAAGGCGGCGCGATCTACGCGCTGTCGGCGGAGCTGCGCGAGGCCGTGCTGAATCTCGGGCAGGCGACGCTGATGATCGCGTTGCGGCCCGATCTCGACGCCGCTGCGCTGACCACGCGGCTGTCAGGCGTGCGCGGCAAGCAATCGCTGGCGAACTTCCTGCGCAAGGCGGCGCAGCTGTCGCCGGTCGGAATTGGCCTCATGCAGGAGGCGGCCATCGCCTCCGGCCGGCCGCTCGCTTCGTTCTCGCCGGCGGAGCTCGCAGGGCTGATCAATGCGATTCCGGTTCAGCTCACCGGAGTAGCCGCGATCGATCGCGCCATCTCGACCGCGGGCGGAATTTTGTTCGACGAGCTCGACGAGCGCTTCATGCTGCGCAAATCGCCCGGTGTGTTCGCCGCCGGCGAGATGCTGGACTGGGAAGCACCGACCGGCGGCTATCTCTTGCAGGCGTCATTCGCGACCGGGGCTGCCGCAGGCAGGGGCATGCTCGGCTGGCTGAATCGTTCTTAGCACGCCGCCGCCCTTCGAGGCCTCCGCTGCGCTCCGGCACCTCAGTGTGACGGCTACGCGAGAGCAGCATCGCGAGGCAGACTAACGAGAGCGTCATCCTGAGGTGCTCGGCTTCCGGTGCGACTAGCACCGGAGGCCGAGCCTCGAAGGATGCGCGGGCGCCGAACCGCCTACCGCAGCTTCCCCCGTGCAGCTACCGGTAGGGTGCCGATGATGTCCTCGCCGCGGACCATCACCACCTCGTCCATCATGTTGACGACGACGCAGACATGGTTCGGCACGATGCGGACGACGTCGCCGACATTCGGCCTTGTGTTGCTGCGGGAGAGGTCGAGGAAGCCGTGCTCCTCGGCGAACTTGGCGATCTTGGCTTCGGGATGCTCCAGGATCAGGCCGTGGCCGTCGAGCCCGCCGGTGTCCGTGGTCAGCGTTTTCGAGCCGGCGTCGAGGATCCCGCGCTCGGGCGCGGCGCGGCTCACCACCGTCGAATAGATGTGCAGCGCGCAATCGTCCCAGGTCGCCGAGCCCGCAGCGACCTGCATGCGATCGTTATAGATGTAGGTGCCGAAGCGGTGCTCGGTGCCGCCTTTGAGCTTGCCGATGTTGACGAGGTTCGGCGTGCCGCCGGTCGAGACGATCTTGGCGTCAAGCCCGTGCGCGCGCACGCCGGCCAGCGCCTCGTCGTAGAATTTCTGCGCTTCAGCCCAGCCGGTCTCGGTCGGATACAACATGAAGCCTGCGAACTCGAGGCCCTTGGACGCCGCGATCTCGCGTGCCAGGGCAATCGCTTCGGCCGGCGTCTCGACGCCGGCGCGCTTGCGCCCGGTGTCGCATTCGACCACGACGGAAAGCGGCCGGCCTGACGCCGCAGCCGCCTTGGGCAGGCCGGCGATGACGGTGGAGTTGTCAGCGGCCACTGTCATGTTGGCTTTCGCCTGCAGCGCGGCGAGCCGCGCCATCTTCTCCTCGCCCAGCAGGTTGTAGCTGATCAGGATGTCGTCGATGCCGGCATTGGCCATGATCTCGGCTTCGCCCAGCTTCTGGCAGGTGATGCCCTTGGCGCCGGCCGCGACCTGCATCTTGGCAATCGTCGGGTTCTTGTGCGTCTTGATGTGCGGACGATTGGCGATCCCGGCGCCGTCGCAGGCCTTCTGGATCCGGGCAATGTTGCGCTCGACCCTGTCCATGTCGATGACGGCACAAGGCGTGCCGTATTCGCGGGCGATTTTTGCGGCGAGGGGAGTGGTCATATGATCTCTCTATCTTCGGCCCTGTAGGATGAGTAGAGCGAAGCGAAACCCATCAGAACCAGTTCCCGTTGCGCGATGGGTTTCGCTTCGCTCTACCCATCCTACGATTCAAGCCTGCTCTATTTCTTCACGGAGCATTTCAAGTTCGAGCCAGCGCTCTTCGGCGGCGGACAGTTCTTCATGTGCCCTGGCGATGGCGGCCGAGGTATCGTCGAATTTTTTGCGATCCTTCGCATAGAGAGTGGGATCGTCCAGCACGCGCTGCAATTTTGCAATATCGGCGTGCAACGTTTCCATCTTCTTCGGCAGCGTTTCCAGTGCGTGCTTCTCGTTGAAGCTCAGCTTCCGCTTGGGCGCGGACGAGGGAGCGGCGGCGCGCTCCTCTTTCTTCTCTGCCGGCGCTTGGGTCTTCGCGGTCTCGCGCTTGAGGTCCGCGCCGCGCTGCGCAAGCATGTCGCTGTAGCCGCCGGCATATTCGATCCACTTGCCGTTCCCCTCCGGCGCAATCACCGAGGTGACGACGCGGTCGAGGAAGTCGCGGTCATGGCTGATCAGGATGACAGTACCCTCGTAGTCGCCGAGCATCTCCTCGAGCACGTCGAGCGTCTCGAGATCGAGATCGTTGGTCGGCTCGTCCAGCACCAGGAGGTTCGACGGCTTTGCCAGCGCGCGCGCCAGCATCAGCCGGCCGCGCTCCCCGCCCGAGAGCACCTCGAGCGGCGTGCCACGCTGCTCCTGCGCGAACAGGAAGTCCTTCATGTAGCCGACGACGTGCTTCGGCTTGCCGCCGACCATGACGTGGTCGCCGCGGCCGCCGGTGAGCGCTTCGGCCAGCGTCGATTTGGGATCGAGGCTTTCGCGATGCTGGTCGAGCGTCGCCATCTCCAGATTGGCGCCAAGCCGCACGGTGCCGGAATCGGGCTCCGCGCCGCCGGTAAGCAGGTTGACCAGCGTGGTCTTGCCGGCGCCATTCGGCCCGATGATGCCGAGCCGGTCGCCGCGCTGGATGCGGGTCGAGAAATTCTCGACGATCTTGCGCTCGCCATAGGATTTGGCGATGCCCTTGGCCTCGATCACCAGCTTGCCGGACTGCTCGGCTTCGCTGGCTGCGAGATTGGCGCTCCCGGCGGTGCCGCGATAATTGCGGCGTTGGGCGCGCAACGCGTGCAGATTGGCGAGGCGTTTGACGTTGCGCTTGCGCCGGCCGGAGACGCCGTGGCGCAGCCAGTGCTCTTCGTCGACGATCTTGCGATCGAGCTTGTGCTGGTCGCGCTCCTCTTCCGCGAGCACCTCGTCGCGCCAGCTCTCGAACGAGGCAAAGCCGCGGTCGATCTGCTTGATCTTGCCGCGGTCGAGCCAGGCGGTGGAGCGCGAGAGATTGGTGAGGAAGCGGCGGTCATGGCTGATGATGACCAGCGCACTGCGGCGGCTGTCGAGCTCCTGTTCCAGCCATTCGATGGTGGCGAGATCGAGGTGGTTGGTCGGCTCGTCCAGCAGCAGAATGTCGGGCGAGGGCGCCAGCACAAAGGCCAGCGCCGCGCGGCGCGCCTCGCCGCCGGAGAGGTTGTGCGGGTTCTCCTCGCCGGTGAGGCCGAGCTGCTCCAGGAGATAACGCGCCTGGTGCTGGTCGTCGCCGGGCGCGAGGCCGGACTCGACATAAGCGAGCGTTGTCATGTGCGCGCCGAAATCCGGCTCCTGCGGCAGGTAGCGCACCGTTGCGCCCGGCTGCACGAAGCGCGTGCCCGAGTCCGGCTCGACCAGGCCGGCTGCGATCTTCAAAAGGGTCGACTTGCCGGAGCCGTTGCGGCCGATCAGGCAGACCCGTTCGGATGGCGCGACGTTGAGCTCGACGCCCGACAGCAGCGGCGTGCCGCCGAAGGTCAGCCTGATGTCTTTGAGTTGGATCAGCGGCGGGGCCATGGCTAACCTTGGCTCGTTGCGGCCTGATCTGCGCGGCGGCGCTGGATCCGGCGCAGCGTCTGGTCGAGCGCCGAGAGGAAGGCGGAGCGGTCGCGCGGCGAGAACGAACGCGGGCCGCCAGTGACTTCGCCCGACGAACGCAGATCCGTCATCAGATTGCGCACCGCCAGGGTCATCCCGATCGACTCTTCGGTGAACGGCTTGCCGTTCGGGGCGATCACGTCGGCACCCGCCTTCACGCAGCGGCTGGCCAGCGGAATGTCCGAGGTCACCACGACGTCGCCAGGCCTCGCGCGCTCGGCGATCCAGTCGTCGGCGGCGTCCATGCCGCTACCTGCGGCAATGCGCTCGATCAGGAGATCCTGCGGCACGCGGATGAAATTGCCTGCGACCACGCTGACGGGTACGCCGTGCCGGATCGCGACGCGGTAGATCTCGTCCTTCACAGGGCAGGCGTCGGCGTCGACATAGATGCGGGTGGGGGTATCGGTCATTCCGCGCGTGGTACCGCATTCGGACGGCAAAGGCGAGGGGATTGACCCTGGTTCCTCAGGCCCTACGATCGCTTCCGAAACAATAAGAATATGGGAAAGCCAAGCCATGCCGAACCGGCTCGAAACCTACCGCGTCGAGGCCTACAACACCGCCAAGCAGTCCGAAAACAAGATGCACGACGACAATGTGGCGCGCCGCTTCGGCTTTTCCGGCGGGCTGGTCCCCGGCGTCGACGTCTTCGCCTACATGATGCACGTGCCGATCGCGCGCTGGGGCCGCGATTTCCTTTCACGTGGGCTGGTCGAGGCGCGCTTCATCAAGCCGGTCTATGACGGCGAGACTGCCGACGTCGACGCGACCGAGCACAACGGCCTGCTGACCATCGAGGTGTTCAGCCGCACCGAGCTGTGCGCGACCGGGACGGCCTCGCTGCCGGCGGAGGCGCCGATGGTAACATTGAGCGACTATGTCGAAGTCCCCGCTGTCGCCGAGCGCAAGCCGGTCGGCCCGGCAACGTTCGAGACCGGCAAATGGCTGGGCACGACACCGCGCCGCTGGGCCGGGCAGGACGCCGCCGATTATCTCGCCGACATCAGGGAAACCGATCCGATCTTCGCGCGCGAGGGGCTCGGCCATCCCGGCCTGATTCAACGCGCCATGAACCGCGTGCTGGTGGACAACACCATTCTGGGTCCCTGGATCCACGTCGGCAGCCGCATGCAGCTGCTATCCGCCGCGCGGGCCGGCGACGAGATCACCGCGCGGGCAAAAGTCACCGCGAATTACGAGAAGAAGGGCCACCGCTTCGTCGAGCTCGACGCCCTCGTCGTCGCCAACGGCACGACGCCGCTCGCGCATTGCCAGCACACCGCGATCTACCAGCCGCGTGAGCAGGCGGCGGCGTAGCGGAGAACAGGAAAGGCCAAGCCCATCACTCCAAAGACGGTGTCATTCCCCGCGAAGGCGGGGAATCCAGTACGCCGCGGCTTCTCGGTCAATCGCTGCCGTCTCGGAGTACTGGATCGCCCGGTCAAGCCGGGCGATGACAGTAGAGTTTGTGGCGACGACAGTCCCCCTTACGCCGCCTTGGCCTTCGCCTCCTGGATCGCGCGCCATACCCGCTCGGGGGTCAGCGGCATGTCGATGTGCTTGATGCCGTAATCCGACAGCGCATCGAGCACCGCGTTCACCACCGTCGACAGGCTGCCGGCACAGCCCGCTTCGCCGCAACCCTTGCTGCCGAGCGGATTGGTGGTGGCGGGCACTGGGTGATCGCCGACCGTCATGTTGGGGACGTCCTCGGCACGGGGCAGGGCGTAGTCCATCAGCGAGCCCGTAATCGGCTGGCCATTGTCGTCGTAGCGGATGTGCTCCATCAGCGCCTGGCCGATGCCCTGGACCACGCCGCCATGGAGCTGGCCCGCGACCAGCATCGGGTTGATCACCGTGCCGAAATCGTTGACCGCGCTGTAGCGCACGATCTGCACCACGCCGGTGTCCGGGTCGATCTCGACCTCAGCGACGTGGCAGCCGTTCGGGAACGCGGAGGCGACCGGATCGCTGGTGTGGTCGACATCGAGCGTATCAGGCACGCCCTCCGGCACCTTGCCGTCATGCAGGCGCTTGGCGAGCTCCATGATGTCGATACTGCGGTCGGTGCCGGCGATCGTGAAGCTGCCGTTGGCGAATTCGATGTCGGCCTCGGACGCCTCAAGCATATGCGCGGCGGCGCGCTTGCCCTTCTCGATCACGAGCTTGGCGGCGCCCACAATGGCCTGGCCGGTCGCCGTGATCGAGCGCGAGCCGCCGGTGCCGTTGCCGGTGTGGACGATGTCGCTGTCCCCTTGCACGAGCTTCACGCTCTCGAAGGGGACGCCGAGCTGCTCGCACAGTACCTGCGCGAACGGCGTGGCATGGCCCTGGCCGTAATCGAGCGTGCCGGTGATGAGCTGCACGGTGCCGTCAGGATCGAACACGATCTTGCCGAGCTCGACGCCGGGCGGCGCGGTGACCTCGAGATAGGAGCCGACCGCAATCCCGCGCAGCTTGCCGGCCTTCCTGCTCTCCTTCTTGCGCTTGGCGAAGTTATCGTAATCGGAGATTTCGAGCGCCTTGTTGAACACGGCCGGGAAGTCGCCGCTGTCATAGGTCACGCCGGAGGAGGCCGCGAACGGGATCTGGTTCGGCTTGATGAAGTTGCGCTTGCGCAGGGTCAGCCGGTTGATTCCCATCTCGTCGGCGGCGCGGTCGATCAGCCGCTCCATGTAATAGTTCGCCTCGGGCCGGCCGGCGCCGCGATAGGCCCCCATCAGCGTGGTGTTGGTGAGCACCGTCTTGATGTCGACCGCCATCAGCGGCGTGCGATAGACGCTGGAGAAATTCTTGCCGGTGTTGAGCGAAAGCGGGCTCGGCGCGACGCCGGTGATGTAGGCGCCGAGATTGCCATAGCCGGACAGCTTCGCCGCGAGGAAATGCCCCTCCGCATCGAGCGCGAGTTCGGCATGGATCTTCTGCGCGCGGCCGTGGCTGTCGGAGAGGAAGCTGGTGGAGCGCTCGTCCAGCCACTTCACCGGGCGTCCCAGTGCCTTCGCCGCATACAGGATGCACATGTATTCGGGATAGTTGATGTTCTTCATGCCGAAGGAGCCGCCGACGTTGGCGGTGAGGATGCGCACCTTCTCGTTCGGCACCTTCAGGTTCTTGGCGAGGTTGGCGCGATTGCCGGCAACGCCCTGCGTTGGCACCTGAAGCGTGTAGCGCTCGGTCTTCTTGTCGTAGGAGGCAAGCCCCACGCGAGGCTCCATCGAGACCACGGCGACGCGGGTGTTCTCGATGTCGAGCTTGGTGACGTGAGCGGCGCTGGCGAAGGCCGCGTTGACCTTGTCCATGTCGCCATAGTGGTAGTCGAGCGCGACATTGTTCGGAATGTGGTCATAGAGCTGCGGCGCGCCGGGCTTGGCGGCCTCCTCAGGATCAGTCACCGCCGGCAGCGGCTCGATGTCGAGCTCGACCGCCTCGGCCGCGTCGCGCGCCTGAGCCAGCGTCTCCGCGACCACGAAGGCGACGGGATCGCCGACGAAGCGGACCTTGTCGGTCGCCAGCGGCTGGCGGTTGGTCTGGAGCAGGGGCGAGCCGTCGCGGCTCTTCAGCGGCAGGCCGCAGGTGAAGGGGCCATAGCCGGCGGCATCGAGATCCTTCCCGGTCCACACGCCCAGCACGCCCGGCATCGCCTTGGCGGCATCGAGCCCGATGCCGCGGATGATGCCATGGGCATGGATGGAACGGACGACCACGGCATAGGCCTGGTTCGGCAGATTGAAATCGTCGGTGTAGCGGCCCTTGCCGCGCACCAGGGTGTCGTCCTCCTTGCGGCGGACCGGTTGCCCGACGCCATATTTTTGCAGTGCAATAGCGTTCTCGAGCGTGGACGATTTGGTGTGTTCTTGCATGGAATTGACCTGAAAAGCCGGCATTTGCGCATTTTCGCGGCAGCGGAGCACCGGACTCCCCTGAGATAACCCACCACCCCCGTTCACGACAACGCACGATTGGACATGGTCCCATGTGATGCGTTGTTGCGCAGGCCTGCCGCGCTGCTAATGTTTCAGGCGAAAAATCAATTCCAGACCGGCCCGACCGGCCGCGGAAAGACAGTTTGTATGAATGACCACACGCGGCTCCGCGACGGCCATGTAAGGCAACATGGGCCGCCCGGTGAGCTGGAGGGGTCGATGGCGGCGGTCGCGTTGGCCACCGATCCGGCCGTCGGCGCGCAGGCGCCGGGAACCGGCGTCTATGCGGCGCTGGACCTCGGCACCAACAATTGCAGGCTGCTGATCGCCTGTCCGACCCAGGACGGCTTTCGCGTGGTCGATTCCTTCTCGCGCATCATCCGGCTCGGCGAGGGCGTCTCGGCGACAGGTTGCATCAGCGACGCCGCGATCGAGCGCGCCATCGCCGCGCTCAGCATCTGCCGCGACAAGATCAACTTACGGAAGGCGCGCCGGCTGCGGCTGATCGCGACCGAAGCCTGCCGCGCCGCTTCGAACGCGGAAGGGTTTCGCAGCCGCGTTGCGGCCGAGACCGGCATCGAGCTCGAGGTGATCGACCGTGAGACCGAGGCCACGCTCGCCGTGCTGGGCTGCTCGCCGCTGGTCGACCCCAGGGGACGCGGCGCAATCCTGTTCGACATCGGCGGTGGCTCGACCGAGCTGGTGCGGATCGAGCGCGACGCCACCAATCCGGAGCCGCGCATCAAGGCCTGGATGTCGATCCCGTATGGCGTGGTCACGCTCGCCGAGCAGTTCGGCGGCCGCGACGTCACGCCGCAGATCTACGCCGCGATGGAGCAGGAGGTCGCAAACCACGTCGCGCCGTTCGCGGAAGAGCACGGCCGCGATCTCACTGAGATGCATCTGCTCGGCACGTCGGGCACGGTGACGACGCTGGCCGGCATTCATCTTAACCTCGCGCGCTATGACCGCCGCCGCATCGACAGCATCTGGATGAACGATTCAGATATCACCGCGACCATCGAGAAGCTGCTCGGCATGAGCTACGAGGAGCGCGCGAACAACAGCTGCATCAGCGTCGAGCGTGCCGATCTTGTGCTCGCCGGCTGCGCCATTCTCGATGCCATTCGCCGCGCCTTTCCGCTGCCGCGCCTGCGCGTCGCCGACCGGGGCCTGCGCGAAGGCATGCTGGTCGAGATGATGCGCGAGGACGGCGCGCTCAGGAGCTGGTGAGATGGCCAAGGACACCACCGGCCGCTTGCACGTCCAAGTCAAAACCAAGGTCAAGACCGGCGGCAAGCGGAAATTGTCGTCCAAGCTGTGGCTGGAGCGGCAGCTCAACGATCCCTATGTCGCCAAGGCCAAGGCCGCGGGCTATCGCTCGCGCGCCGCATTCAAGCTGCTGGAGATGGACGACAAGTTCCGGCTGTTGAAGCCGGGCATGGCCGTGGTCGATCTTGGCGCCGCTCCCGGCGGCTGGAGCCAGATCGCGGCCAAGCGCGTCGGCTCGACCGAAGGCAAGGGCAAGGTCGTCGCGATCGATCTGTTGGAGATGCCGGAGATTCCCGGCGTCGATTTCGCGCAGCTCGACTTCATGGACAACGACGCCCCCGAGAAGCTCACCGCGATGCTGGGCGGCAAGGCCGACGTCGTGATGTCCGACATGGCCGCCAACACCACCGGCCACCGCAAGACCGACCAGCTCCGCATCGTCGGCTTGGTCGAGACCGCGGCGGCGTTCGCCTGCGACGTGCTCAAGCCCGGCGGCACGTTCCTCGCCAAGACGTTCCAGAGCGGCGCCGACGCCGAACTGCTCGCCCAGCTCAAGCGCGACTTTGCCACCGTGCGTCACGTCAAGCCCGCCGCGAGCCGACAGGATTCCTCGGAACGCTACGTGCTGGCGACGGGGTTTCGCGGCGGGGGAACGGCGTAGTCGCGAGCTCCGCGTTGCGAGCGCAGGAATCGTAGCCCGCATGGAGCAAAGCGTAATGCGGGACAGGTCCCGGATTGCGCTTTGCTCCATCCGGGCTACAGCGACTGCGCTACCCCAGCCGCTGATCCCGCACGTCCTGCGTATCCTCGGACGCCGCCTTGACCGCAGCCTTCTCTGCGCCCTTGCCGGCGCCCTTGCGGCTCGCGATCTCCACCGCCTTGCGTCCCGAAATCTCGTGGCCGGCATCCGCGGGCATCTGCCAGAAGAACCAGCTCGAGGCCGCCGAGGTCAGCGCGACCACGACGAAGGCGGGCGCGAACACGGTGGCGTTGAGCTCGCTGACATGGCTGAACCACATCGTGGTCTCGACACAGGCCGCGCCGACGGCGACGCCGGCCGAGATCGCGAGCTGCTGGTTGACGCTGACGAGGGTGGTGGCGCGGCTCATTTGCGCGGTCTCGACGTCGGCATAGGCGACCGTGTTGATCGCGGTGAACTCCAGCGAGCGGAAGAAGCCGCCGACCACCAGGATCACCATGATGATGAGCAGCGGCGTCGTCACCGTGAACAGCGCGCAGACGCCGAGAAAGAACGCGCTGACGATCGCGTTCACCGTCATCAGGTTGCGGAAGCCGAAGGTGCGGATGATCCGTGCCGCCAGCGTCTTCATGCCCATGGCCCCTAACGAGGAAGCAAAGGTGACGAGGCCGGAATGGAACGGCGACAGGCCGAAGCCGATCTGCATCAGGAGCGGCAGCAGGAACGGCAGCGCGCCGATGCCGAGCCGGAACAGGAAGCCGCCGAACACGGCTGCGCGCAGCGTCGGCAGCCTCAGGAGCGAGAAGTCCAGGACCGGCGATCCGGTCCGGCGCGCGTGGATGATGTAGAGCGTCATCGAAATCGCACCGCCCGCGATCAACGCGGCAACTGTGCTCCAGGGCAGCAGGCTGAGGCCGGCAACCGAGAGGCCGAAGGCGATGCCGGCAAGCCCCAGCCCAGCGAGCACCATGCCATAGAGATCGAACGGCTCCTGCGCCTCGCTCTTGATGGGATCGATGAAGCGCAGCGCCATGAAGATGCCGAGCAGGCCGATCGGGATGTTGATCAGGAAGATCCAGTGCCAGGACGCGTAGGTGGTGATGAAGCCGCCGAGCGGCGGGCCGATCACGGGACCGATCAGGGCAGGGACCGTCACCCAGGCCATGGCGTTGACCAGCGCGCTCTTGTCGACCGAGCGCAGCAGCACGAGGCGTCCGACCGGCGTCATCATCGCGCCGCCCATCCCTTGCAGGATGCGCGCGAACACGAAATCGGTGACCGAGGTCGAGAGTGCGCAGCCGACCGAGCCGACCATGAACACACCGACCGCGATGGCGAACACCATGCGCGCGCCGAAGCGGTCGGCGGTCCAGCCGCTCGCCGGGATGAACACCGCAAGCGACAGCAGGTAGGACGTGATCGCGAGCTTCAGCGTCAGCGGGCTGGTGCCGATGTCGGCCGCAATCGCCGGCAGCGAGGTGGCGATCACGGTGGAATCCATGTTCTCCATAAAGAGAGCGGTGGCCACGATCAGCGGAATGACGCGTTGCTTGTCGACCATGACGGATTGGCAATGAAATCGGAATGAGGGGTGGAGTTGCGGCTTATCACCGCCGTCCGCCGCGGACCATTGCGGATCGACGCATGGCACCTAGGTCCCGCGTAACAACGGTGTGACCCTCTCGTCATTCCGGGGCGCGCCCCTTGGCGCGAACCCGGGATGACGGCGGAGGGGACGGCGTACCTGGCCCACCCCGCCGATTTCGCCCCAAAAAAGCCTGTGCATGGCTGGCCAGCGGCCCGAATTGCTTTGATTCGTCACGCAGGCGTGCTATCGACCCGCGTCAACCCCACCGATGGGCTCCGATTCTCAAGGCGTTGCCGCAAGGGACGCCGAGGGCGGCGCTCATCCATTAGTATTTGCGGCAAGGCCGCAGGAAGGAGTTGGCAGATGGCCACGGTGCAACTTCAGGGCATCCGCGAAGCCTTTACGTTCGACGACGTGCTGTTGAAGCCGGGCCTGTCCGACGTCATGCCGGGCGAGGTTGACATCCGCTCCCGCGTCACCCGCGCCATTCCGCTCAACATCCCGATCATGGCCTCGGCCATGGACACGGTCACCGAGGCCCGCATGGCGATCGCCATGGCGCAGGCCGGCGGCCTTGGCGTCATCCACCGCAACTTCGATCCCGAAGGGCAGGCCGCCCAGGTGCGGCAGGTCAAGCGCTACGAGTCCGGCATGGTGGTGAACCCGCTCACCATCAGCCCCGACGCCACCCTCGACGACGCGCTCAAGCTGATGAGCGATCACGGCATCTCCGGCATTCCCGTCGTCACCGGCGCGGGCAAGAACACGCCCGGCAAGCTGGTCGGCATTCTCACCAACCGTGACGTGCGCTTTGCGACCAATCGCCAGCAAAAGATCTCCGAGCTGATGACGCACGAAAACCTCGTCACGGTCCGTGAGAATGTCAGCCAGGACGAGGCGCGGCGGATGCTGCACCAGCACCGCATCGAGAAGCTGCTGGTGGTCGACGATCAATATCGCTGCGTCGGTCTCATCACCGTGAAGGACATGGAGAAGGCGGTCGCCCATCCGCTCGCCTGCAAGGACGCGCAGGGGCGCCTGCGCGTCGCTGCCGCCACCACGGTCGGCGATAACGGCTTCGAGCGCACCGAGCGGCTGATCGACGCCGGCGTGGATCTCGTCGTCGTCGACACCGCGCACGGCCATTCCCGTCACGTGCTGCAGGCGGTGAACCGCATCAAGCGCCTGTCCAATTCGGTGCAGGTCGTCGCCGGCAACGTTGCCACCACGGAGGGCGCGCAGGCGCTGATCGACGCAGGCGCGGATTGCATCAAGGTCGGCATCGGCCCCGGCTCGATCTGCACCACGCGCATCGTCGCCGGCGTCGGTGTGCCCCAGCTCACCGCGATCATGGATGCGGTCGAGGCGGCGAAGAAGGCCGACATCCCCGTCATCGCCGACGGCGGCATCAAATATTCCGGCGACCTTGCGAAAGCGCTCGCTGCCGGCGCCGACATCGCCATGGTCGGCTCGCTGCTCGCCGGCACCGACGAGACGCCGGGCGAAGTGTTCCTGTGGCAGGGCCGCTCCTACAAGGCCTATCGCGGCATGGGCTCGGTCGGCGCGATGGCGCGGGGATCGGCCGACCGCTACTTCCAGCAGGACATCAAGGACACGCTCAAGCTCGTGCCCGAAGGCATCGAGGGGCAGGTGCCCTACAAGGGCCCGGTCGGCAACGTCATGCACCAGCTCGCCGGCGGCTTGCGCGCCGCGATGGGCTATGTCGGCGCGCGCGACATGAAGGAGCTGCACGACAAGGCCCAGTTCGTCCGCATCACCGGCGCGGGCCTGCGCGAAAGCCACGTCCACGACGTCACCATCACGCGCGAGAGCCCGAACTATCCGGGCGGGGGTTAGTTCTCGGTCTCGTGCCCCGGACGCAGCGCAGCACCTCTTCGGTGATGCGCTGCAGAGCCGGGGCCCATCTCTCCGCAACCTCCCGTGTAGCTTTTTGGATCCCGGCTCTGCGCAGCAACGTTTCACGTTGCAGCGCGTCCGGGACACGAGCTGTGCCAACCGCTCCACCGCTTTTGTATTGACGCAGCTACCAGCCTCCGCTTCCGTCCACGTCGAAAGACAAAAAGGAGGAAGCCATGGCCCAAGCCAAACGCATCGTTCTCGCCGCGCGTCCCGTCGGCGAACCCAAGCCGTCCGATTTTCGCCTGGAGGAATTCGCCGTTCCGACGCCAGGGCCGGGCGAAGTCCTGCTGCGCACGATCTGGCTGTCGCTCGATCCCTATATGCGCGGGCGCATGAGCGACGGGCCGTCCTACGCAGCTCCGGTGCCGGTCGGCGGCGTAATGGAAGGCGAGGCGGTCAGCGAGGTCGCGGCCTCCAACAATCCCGATTTCGCGGTCGGCGACATCGTGCGCATCCGCTCCGGCTGGCAGACTCATGCGATCTCGAACGGCAAGGGCCTGATCAAGGTCGATCCCAAGCTCGGTCCGATCTCGACCTCGGTCGGCGTGCTCGGCATGCCCGGCATGACCGCCTATACGGGCCTGCTCGACATCGGCAAGCCGCAACCGGGCGAGACCGTCGTCGTTGCCGGTGCGTCAGGCGCGGTCGGCTCGGCGGTGGGGCAGATCGCCAAGATCAAGGGCGCACGCGCGGTCGGCATCGCCGGAGGCAAGGACAAGTGCGACTACGTGGTGCAGGAGCTCGGCTTCGATGATTGTCTCGATCATCGCGAAACCGATTTTCCGGCCAAGTTGAAATTCGCCTGCCCTGATGGCATCGACGTCTATTTCGAGAATGTCGGCGGTGCCGTGTTCGAGGCGGTGTTCCCGCTGCTCAACCCGTTTGCGCGCGTGCCCGTTTGCGGCCTGATCGCCCATTACAACGACACCGAGGCCAAGCCGCCGAAATGGGCGGCCAGCCTGATGCGTGCAACGCTCACCAAGCGGCTGACCTTCCGCGGCTTCATCGTGTCCGACTTTGCCGCCCGCCATGGCGACTTCCTGCGCGACATGTCCGCCTGGGTTCGCGAGGGCAAGGTCAAGTACAAGGAGTTCGTCACCGAGGGCCTGGAAAGCGCCCCCGGCGCCTTCATAGGGCTGCTGAAAGGGGCCAATTTCGGCAAGCAGCTGGTCCGGGTCGGGCCGGACAAGGCCTAGCGCGACAGGGAATGGGACTCACGTGGCCCCGCGGCCACACGCCGCGTGGGGATAGTTAAGAAAGAGTCACCAAATGGTCACACCTGCCCGCAAAAGCCGCAGGTGTGACCGCCTGTTCATTGACGGCCGGACGAAGGCATTGAATCATCGCGCATATTTCAGGTGCTGCGATGTTAGAGATCGGTATTTTTTGCGTCATCCTGCTGGCCGCCGGCTATTGGGCGACCATGTTCATCATGGGCCGTCGCGACGACGTCATCCATGGCAAGTTCGTTCACGCCGAGGACGAGGGCGAATTCACGCCGGCCGCAAGGCCTGCGCCACCGCCATTCCCGAAGCGTCCGGTCGAAGCTGCGCAGCCCGCCTTTGTTCAGCCGGTCGGTACCGAGGCCAAGCCGGTGAACAGCGCCGCGCTGCAATCGCTGCTCGCTGCCATCCAGCAGGATCTCAAGAGCGTCGCGTAAGCCGCAACGCTCAGACGCTGCCGCGCTCGACCAGGAACAGATCGACCGCGAGCCGCTGCTCGGCGCGCGGCGTGCCCGAGAGCCGCGCCAAAAGCAGTTCGCCCGCGAGACGTCCCACGGCCGCCGCATCGAACGAGATGGTCGTGAGGCTGGGCGTGATCTGATCGGCGACGTCGTTGTCACCGAAGCCCAGCACGGCCAGATCGCGCGGCACCGACAGGCCGCGGGCGCGAGCCTCGATCAGCGCACCGGTCGCGAGCAGGTCGTTGGCGCAGAACACGGCATCGACGTCGCCGCCGCGCTCGAGCAGGGCGGTGAAGGCGGCACGGCCGTCGACGAGCCCCGTCACCTCTCCAACAAGAATTTCGTGAACGATCGTGAGGCCGAGCTGTGCGGCGGCGGCGCGAAAGCCGTCGCGGCGCAGCGCGCCGCGGCCGCTGCTGCGGCCGATGAAGGCGACGCGGCGATGTCCCGCCTGCGCCAGCCTGCGTGCCGCCATCGCGCCGGCATCCGCATTGGACAGGCCGACCAGCATGTCGATGGGATCGCGCGGGAACGCCCAGGTCTCGATCACGGGAATGCCGAGCTCGGCCAGCGCCGTGCGGTTCTCCTCGAGCTCGATGACGCCGGTGAACATCACCGCCGCGGGGCGGATGCCGCGCAGCGACTGGATCATCGCGACCTCCTTGGCATAGGAATAGGAGGTCTGGCCGACCAGCACCTCGAAACCTTCCGGCTCGAGCGTCGCGGCAAAGCTGCGCACTGCAAGGCCAAACTGCTGGCTGAGGATGTTGGAGACGAAGGCCACGACCACGTTGGAGCGGCCCGAGCGCAGCGCGCGCGCATGCGGGTTGGAGGCATAGCCGGTCGCCTCGATTACCTCGAGGATGCGCTCGCGGGTCTTGCGATTGACCTTCTCGGGGTGGCGCAGCACCCGCGACACCGTGATCGGCGCGACGCCGGCGCGTTCTGCGACCTCCTCGATGCGCGGCGGACGTCCGGTCGCGTTGCTGCGGCCGGGCGGCGCCGGAATGCGCACGACGTCGTCATAGCTCGGCTTGGCCGGATCGGTCATCGAATCCCTGGAGAGACGTCAGGTTAGTGCATCATGAGATCAGATCGTACTGCAACCGCGATGGCGGTGCGCTCCCTCCCCCGCCTGCGGGGAGGGTTGGGGAGAGGGTGTGTCCTCGTCGGGATCGTCCAAGGCTCACGGACGAAACCCCCAAGCGGAGAAAGCCCTCACCCGGCGCGCTTCGCGCGCGCCGACCTCTCCCGCAAGCGGGAGAGGTGCAGCGAGTTCGCCGCGGCAACTGTTCACGTCACCGTCCCAAAACTTCCTCACGCTTCAGTGCGCGGCCGACCTGCACCAGGCAGTCGCCGCTCTGGCTGTCGGTGTGCAGCCGCTGCGAGATCACGATGCCGTCGTCGGGAAAGCGCAGCACCTCTTCGGGCAGGTCGGGACGCTCGAAGTCGTGATACCAGCCGGCGATGTCGCCCGCCTTGACCCGCGCACCCACGGTGACAGAGGGCTCGAACCAGCCACGGCGCGTCGCGAACACCGCCTGGGCATGGCTCTGCAACGCCAACAGCTCGGTGGCGCGCTCGACCGGCGCATGCGGCCCCAGCACGGGCGCCTGGACGAAGCCGAGCGCGAGCAGCAATCGGTCGACCGCGCGCGCGGTGAACGCCATCGTCTGCGGCGTCACCGTGCCGCCGCCGCCGAATTCGCCGGAGAGTCCGATCGCGCCAGCGCGTGCGGCCGCCGCCATCGAGGTCGGCGCCGTGGCGCCGTTCTCGGCGATAAAGGCGAAGGGCATGCCGAGCCCTTCCATCAGGCGCAATGCGTGGCCGAACATCTCGGGCGGTCCCTGCCGCTCGATCAACGCGCAAGGCACGTGCGCCATCGAGGTGCCGCCGGAATGGATGTCGAAGACGACGTCGTGGCGCGGAAACAGCTCGTGCTCAAGAAAATGCGCCAGCCGGAACGTCGGCGTGCCCGCGGCATCGCCGGGGAAGGCGCGGTTGAGATTGCCTTGGTCGAGCGGCGAACGGCGGCGCGCCGCCATCACGGCCGGCCAATTGGCGAAGGGCAGGATGGTGATCTCGCCCTTGATGTCCTTTGCATCCAACCGGCGATACAGCCGCGTCAGCGTGATCTCGCCCTCATATTCGTCGCCGTGATTGCCGGCCATCAGCAGCAGCTTCGGCCCGGCGCCGTTCTTGATCCGGAAGATCGGGATCTTGAGCTGGTAGTAGGGCGAGCGGTCGATCGAGAAGGGAATGCCGAGATGGCCGGACCATTTCTGGTCCTTCTCGAAATCGATGTCGTGAAACAGTCCGGTATGCATGGTTGGCCTCATGGCCGCGTCGTCGCCGACGCCGGCCGAAGGTTGAAGAAAAAGCGGCGCCTTAGAGCAAGGCGACCGCGGTCATCTCGACGCGCAGATCGGGATCGGCGAGACGGGCTTCGACGCAGGCGCGCGCCGGCGGGTTGGCTGGATCGATCCAGGCGTCATAGACCGAGTTCATGGTGTCGAAGTCGGTGATATGCGGCAGGAAGACGTTGACCGCGATCAGCTTGGAGCGGTCGGAGCCGGCCTCCTTGAGCAGCGCGTCGATCTTGGCGAGCACCTGCTCGGTCTGCGACACGATGCCGGTCTTGCGGTCATCGGCGACCTGGCCTGCGATGTGCACCATGCCGCCGGCGGCGACGGCCTGGCTCATGCGCGATCCCACGACGTAACGTTTGATCATCTCAATTCTCCTCGTAAAGGTGGGCTCTCACAGATGATGCAAGAGCCCGTCCAAAACTCACAGCGTCGGTAGCGACTGCTCTTCCTTGAACCATTTCAGCTGAAGCGCGCCGAGCTTGCCGTTGAGCTTGTTGAAGAAGATGTCGGTGTTGATCCAGTTGAGCAGGTTCTGCTCGCCCTGGCGGACGCCGACATGGGCCGGCGACTGGCGGATCAGGAACTTCAGCTCGACCTCCTTGGTCGGGTTCTGGTCCTGCACCTTCAGTGCAATGGCGCTGTTCTCCGCGAACGTGTCGGCCTGTCCGGCGAGATAGGCCGCAATCGCGGCCGGCGTGTCCTCGAAGCGCACCAGCTTCACCTTCGGCGCGTTGTCGGTGAGCCAGACGTCGAGCGTCGAGCCCTTGGCCACAGCAACGCTGCGGCCGTCGAGATTGTCGGGCTTCTTGCCGGCGGCTGAGGGAAGGGATTTCGCGCCGTAGACGCCGAGATTCACCACGGCATAAGGCTGCGAGAACATCACCTGCTGGGCGCGCTCGGGCGTTGCGCCGAGACCCGCGATCAGCATGTCGATCTTGTCCGACAAGAGGCTCGGGATGCGCGCGGCGCCCGTCACCGGGACGAGCTCAAGCTTCACGCCCATGTCGGCGGCGATCAGCTTGGCGAGATCGGCGTCGAGGCCGGCGATCTCGCCCTTGTCGTCCTTGAAGCCCCACGGCGCGGCATCGGTGAGAATGCCGACGCGAATCTTGCCGGCGCCGAGCACGTCCTGGAGCTTGTCGGCCTTGGCTAGGCTCGGTGCGGCGAGGACGGCGAGGGCCGCCGCAATGCTGAAGAAGGACTTCAACTTTCTCATGACTCTCTCCTTGAAGGGGAAGGTTTCACTTGGAAGGTTTCACTTGGAAGTTTCATTTGGCAGATGCGATGAAGCTTGCGAGCTCGGATGTCTCAGGATTGGCGAACAGTTTTGCCGGTGGCCCCTGTTCCCAGACGCGGCCCTGATGCATGAAGACGATGCGGTCGGCGACGTTGCGGGCAAAGCCCATCTCGTGGGTGACCAGGATCATGGTCATGCCCTGTTCCGCCATCGCTTCCATCACTTTCAGGACTTCGCCGACGAGCTCGGGGTCGAGCGCCGAGGTCACCTCGTCGAACAGCATGAGGTGAGGCGCCATGGCGAGACAGCGGGCGATGGCGACGCGCTGCTGCTGGCCGCCGGAGAGCTGCTCGGGCCAGGCTTCGATCTTGTCGGCGAGCCCGACGCGGGTCAGCACGTCCTCGGCCAGCGCACGCGCTTTAGCCTTCTCGATGCGGCCGGTGAGCAGCGGGGCGAGCGTGATGTTGCGCTCGACCTTCAGATGCGGAAACAAATTGAAGGCCTGGAACACGATGCCGACGCGCTGACGGAATTTCTTCAGGTCAGGCATTTTGGCGTGGACCTTCTGGCCCTCGACCCGGATCTCGCCGGAATCGACGCTTTCCAGCGCGTTGATGCAGCGGAGCAGGGTCGACTTGCCCGAGCCGGAGCGGCCGATGATGGTGACGATCTCGCCTTCCTCGACGTCGAGCGAGACGCCCTTGAGCACCTCGACCTTGCCGAATGTCTTGCGCACGTCGCGGATTTCAACGAGAGCCATCGAGGCGGGCCTCCAGGGAGCGGGACCAGAGCGTGAGCGGCAGGCACAGCGCGAAATAAATCGCGGCGACCAGGGCGTAGGTGAGCAGCGGCTGGAACGTCGCCGCGCTCACCACCTGTCCGGCGCGGGCGAGCTCGACGAAGCCGAGGATCGAGGCGAGCGATGTGCCCTTGATCAGCTGCACCAGGAAGCCGACGGTCGGCGGCAGCGACAACCGCAGCGCCTGCGGCGCGATGATGTGGCGGAATTGCTGCCAGGCGGAGAGGCCGAGGCAGGCGCCGGCCTCCCATTGCGCCTGCTTCACGGCCTCTAAACCACCGCGCCAGATCTCGCCGAGGAAGGCGGCGGTGTAGAGCGTGTAGGCGACGGTCACGGCGACGAGCGCCGGCACCTGGATGCCGAGGAAAACCGGCATGCCGAAATAGAAGAAGAACAACAGCCCGAGCAGCGGCACGCTCTGGATCACCTGGATGCACGCCGCCATCGCCCAGCGCAGCCCTGCGAACCGGCTGATGCGGCCGAGCGCAAGCCCGAGCGCCAGCGGCGCACCGAAGAGAAGCGCGAGTACGACGAGGGCGACGGTCCAGCGCAGCGCCGCGAACAGCGAGACGAAATCGATGAGGGAGAAGGATCGCATCGCTTCGCCCCTCAGCGCCGCCGCGGCCAGCGGAAGGCGGCCAGGCCGATGATCGCGAACAGCGCCTTGAACGACATCGCCATCGCGAAATAGACCGCGCAGATCACGGCATAGACCTCGAAGCTGCGATAGGTGCGGCTCTCGATGAAGCCGGCGACATGGAACAGCTCGTCGGCGGCGACCTGCGAGGCGAGCGAGGTGCCGAGCAGCAAAAGCACGAACTGGCTGGTCACGGCCGGATAGGCGTTGCGCAGCGCCGGCGGCAGAATGATGTGGCGAACCACCTGCCAGCCTGACAACCCCAAGCATTGGCCGGCTTCGACCTGGCTGCGCGGAATGGAATCGAGACCGGCGCGGATGATCTCGACGGAATAAGCGCCGAAATAGAGCGACAGCGCAACGGCGGCGGCCTCGAAGGCCGGCAGCTTCAGGCCGAAGTTCGGCAGCACGAAGAAGACGATGAAGATCTGGATCAGCGAGGGCGTGTTGCGGAACAGCTCGATGTAACCGCGCACCAGCCAGCGCAGCGACGGGATGCGCCCCTTCAGCGCGACGGCCCCGGCAATGCCGATCACGAGCCCGGCCAGCGCCGAGATCACCGTCAGCTCCAGCGTGACGATCGCGCCGTCGATGAGCTGGTTCTGATAGCGCCACAGCGGCAGGAAGTTCATCGCGCCGCTCTCAGCCGAACTGGGTGGGGAGGGCGCGCGTCACGACGCCATCGGCATCGAGGCCGAAGATGACGCGCCAGCGGTCGAGGCAGGTGCAGGGATGCGAGATGCCGAAGGCGATGATGTCGCCGACCGCAAGCGCGGCTTCGGGCGCGACCGACAGGAATGCATGCTGGTCGTTGAGGCGGGTCACCGCGAGCGCGGTGGCGAGGCCTTGCTGCGCGACGCCGTCGCGGAACACGCGCAACGGCACGGGCAGTCCCTGGTCGAAGGAGGCATCGCGCATGCCGAAGCCTGCGATCGCAAGTCCGTCTTCGGGCCGCGACAGCACCTCGGCCCAGAGCGTCAGCGCGGGGCGAAAGCTCTCCGCGGCGAAGTGGTGAAGGCCGTCGATGACGAGGCCACCGCGCCGGTCGACTTCCGCGAAGGCGCGCGCATAGATGCCGTGATCGGCAAAGAACAGCGCGCCCGAGCGCAGGATCACTTGGGCGTTGCCGTCGGCCTGAGCCGCGGGCGCAAGTGCGCGCGCGACGATATCGAAATAGGCCGAGCCGCCGGCACTGATGATCAACGGCCGCTTCGGGGCGGCCGCGCGCACCAGCGCAAATGTCTCGATGGTGCGCTCCAGCAGCGCGGCCATCGCGCGCATCGTCTCGTTGGTATCGGACGTTGCGGCGGCGCCTTCGTAAGTGGCGACGCCGCCGAGCACGAGCCGGTCGGCGGCGAGCACGGCTGCGATCGTTGCCTCGACTGCGGCGCGGTCGCGCGCGCCGGCGCGGCCGGCGCCGAGCTCGACCAGCACGGACAAATCCCGGCGGCCCGCGATCGCTGCGGCCTCGGCGAGAGCAGCAACCGCAGCCGGTGAATCTGCGAAGGCGTGAAATTCGACGTCGGGATAGGCGCTCAGGAGCGCGCCGAGCCGCCGACCGGCGGCGAGCCCGCCGATCTCATTGGCCAGCAGCAGGCGCCGCTCGCCGCTCGCGAGCAGCACGGCCGCCTGCTGGACGTTGGCAACCGTCGTGCCCCAGGCGCCGGCGGCGCGCAGTGAGCGGGCGAGCTCCGGCGACATCGGCGTCTTGGCGTGGGGCGCAACGGCAAGGCCTGAACTCGCGCACCATTGCAGGAAGAGGTCACGGTTGGCCGCGAAGGCGGCTTCATCCAGCGTGAGGACGGGCAGGGCGAGATCGCCGCGCGCAGGTGACCAGCGCTGGCTGCCGATGTCCTCGATGGTCACACCATCGACCAGGGGAATGCCCCGAATAGCCGCCGACAGGCGTTGGTGATCCCACCGGGACAAGAACTGCATCATCGCTCCCTCAGCGGCCCCCGACCGCTGCCAAGAAACGATACGTCCTTATGACAACGTTGTCATTAGCGGATTTTAGCCATTCTGAGGCCGAATTCGATGCAATGAGGTATTATGGTAAGGTGCGATGCCCCGTGCAGTAGGCTAGTGCCCGCCGCCCATCTGGATGAGCAGCTCCTCGATGTCGACATCGATCTGGCCGGCGGCCCTGACGTGGCGGACCTCAAGGCTGTCGGGCTGGAAGCGGTATTCGACGAGGCCGACTTCCTTGATCGCGATCCGGTCCTGCCGCTGATCGTTGATGACGAAGCCCGCGGACGGCGCCCAGACGTGGCGGGTGTGGCGGAAGGTGAAGTCGCGGCGCTGGTGCACGTGGCCGCTGGCGACAAGACGCAGGTCGACATTGCCGAACATCTCGATCAGCCGCGCCCGCACCGGCTGCGGCACGTAGCGGATCGACGTCTCCGGCGTCTCGGCGTCCTCGGGCAGGTTGAGAAAGAGCGGCTTGTGCAGGAACAGCGCGACCGGCCTGCCGTTCACGCGCGAGATTTCCTGAGACAGCCAGTCGAACTGCTCGGCCTCGAAGGCGAGGCCCGAATTCATCACCAGCGAATTGAGGCCGATGAAGCGCCAGCCCGCGGCCTCGAATGACCAATGATCTTCGCCGATGATGTCGCAGAACTGCCGGCGGTGCGTCTCGTCGACCGACGGCTTCGGCGCAGGCCCGATCGCGGTCGGATTGTCGCCGATGTCGTGATTGCCGGGGAGATAGCGGCAGGTGACGGGCAGGGCGTCGTGCAGGCCTTTGGCGAATTCGACGTCGTCGCGGCTGGTCGGCCCGTCGAACGACACGTCGCCGGTGTTGACCACGAGATCCGGCCTGCCGGCGTCGATGTGCTCGCTGATGCGGTGGAAGTTGGCGATCAGGCCGGGAAAGCGCCGGCCGAGATGGGTGTCGGAAATCTGCGTGAGACGAAATTCGGACATGCGATCATCCTACCCGTCGCCGCGCGTCGGAACGATGACGGCGCGGGCATGGATCGCAGCGAACAAAGTTTAAAGCACGCGGTAGCGGATGGTGTAGCCGTCCTGCGGGGCGACGGCACCGGCGAGCGGGGAGGCGATGCGGTCGGCGAGGTGCTAGGGGCCGAACTGGGCGGAGCGCTGCGGCTCGGCGGGCAGGCGGAGGCGGAACTCGAAGATGCCCTTGCCGGACAGGTTCACGACCAGAACGCGATCGGCCGTGCGGTGGTTGAGCACCACTGCGCCGCGCAGCACCGCCCGACCGTCCGGGAGGTCGCGCACGCCGTCCAGCAGCGCCAAAGTCTGGTTGCGGTCGGTGTGCAGCTCGATCTGGCTGTCGCCGACCGCCGTCAGCATCTCCCGGGGCATGCGGATCTCGAACTCGACGGCGGGCTTGGAGGGATTGAGGCCGAGATAGGCGAGCGCCGCGTGACGCATGTCGTAGGCGGCAAAGGCGAACAAAGCGAGCGCGGCGAGCGTTGCGAGGCCGTGCCTGGCGACGTCGCGCCAGGTCCGGTAACTGAGGCGGAAGTAGACCGTCATCGCCAGCGCGACCGCGAGCGCTGCCGCAATCCCTGACAGCGCCGACATCAGGATGCCGAGCTGGCCCTCGGCGGCTTCGGTGAAGAAGCTGGACAAGAAATTCATGGCGCTGTCTCGCCTCGGGGCACACGGGCCCAAAATCGCTTTAACAATCTGTGGTTGGTCGCAAGAGCGGGAACGCCGGTTCAACTCGCTGATTGTCAGCGTGAGAAGCCGCGGCTAATGACGTCGGCGGCATTTCGCCTCCCGGGAAAGTTCCGATGTCCGTTCAAATGGTCTTGCTGCCGGTCTTCGTGCAGGTCGCTCTCACCTTCGCGCTCCTGATCGGCATGGTCCTGGCGCGCCGCAAGGCCCTGGTCGCCGGCGAGACCAAGATCCGCGACATTGCGCTGGGCGAGCCGAACTGGCCGAAAGGCGCCACACAAATCGCCAATTGCTACCGCAACCAGTTCGAGCTGCCGGTGCTGTTCTATGTCCTGATCGCGCTGGCATTGCCCTTGCGCCGGGCCGACCTCTTCATCGTGCTGATGTCCTGGGTGTTCGTGGTGACGCGCTTTGCCCATGCCGGCGTGTTCGTCTCCTCCAACGATCTCGGCCGCCGCTCCATGGTCTGGCTCGCCGGCGTGCTGGTGCTGCTCGCGATGTGGATCTACTTCGCGCTGAAGCTGCTGTTGCTGATCTGAGCCAAACGCGCCGGATCCAATCTGAAAGATTTGAAATGACCCCCGCTGCCCGGCTGTCCGCAGCCATCGAACTGATCGACACCATCGAAAAGGACCGCGTGCCCGCGGCGAAGGCGTTGAAGGAGTGGGGCACCGCGCACCGCTTCGCCGGCTCGGGCGATCGCGCCGCCATTGCCGGCCTCGTCTGGGACGTGCTGCGCCGCTACGCCTCGAGCGCCTGGCTGATGGATTCCGATACCGCGCGGGCCCGGCTGATCGGCATGCTCCGCCTCGAACGCAACATGGACACGGCCACCATGGCCGCGTTGTTCGACGGCAGCCGGTATGCGCCGGCGCCGCTGACCGAGGCCGAGCAGGCCGCGCTCGCCTCGCGGTCGCTCGAAGGCGCGCCGGCCGCGATCGCCGGCGACTACCCGGAATGGCTCGACCCGCACTTTGCAAAAGTGTTCGGCGAGACCCGCGCCGCGGAAACCGCGGCGATGGCGAGCCGGGCGCCGCTGGACTTGCGCGTCAACACGCTAAAATCCAATCGCGACAAGGTGCTGAAGGCGCTTTCTCATCTTCATGCGAAACCGACGCCCTGGTCCGCAACCGGCCTGCGCATCGAGCTTTCCGCCGATGCGCGCAACCCGGGCATCCAGGCGGAAGAGGATTTCATCAAGGGTGCCATTGAAGTGCAGGATGAGGGATCGCAGCTTGCGGCCCAGTTCACCGCGGCAAAACCCGGCGAGCAGGTGATCGATCTCTGCGCCGGCGCCGGCGGCAAGACGCTGGCGCTCGCCGCCCTGATGCAGGGCAAGGGCCGGCTGATCGCGACCGACCGCGACAAGCGCCAGCTCGCGCCGATCCACGAGCGGCTGTCGCGCGCCGGCGTCCACAACGCCGACGTCCGCACGCCCAAGGGCGAGGCCGATCCGCTGGCCGACATCCGCGCCTCGGCTGATCTCGTCGTGATCGACGCGCCCTGCACGGGAACCGGCACCTGGCGCCGCAACCCCGACGCCAAATGGCGGATGCGGCCGGGCGCGCTGGAGATTCGCCTGCGCGACCAGGCCGAGGTGCTGGAGCGAGCGGTTCCGCTGGTGAAGCCGGGTGGCCGCATCGCCTACATCACCTGCTCGGTGCTGGCGGAAGAGAACGGCGAGCAGGTGAGGGCATTCGTCGGCCGTCATGGCGAGTTCACGGTTGTCCCGCCCGAGCAGACCGCGAGCGTGCTCTGGGACAAGGCGGAAGCCTTTGGCGAGGCCGCGCTGCAATCAGCCGAGGGCTGGCTGATGACGCCGCGGCGGACCGGGACGGATGGGTTTTTCGTTTCGGTGCTGAAGAAGTCGGGCTGATCAACGTTGTCATTCCGGGGCTCGCGAAGCGAGAACCCGGAATCCATCAAGCCGCGCAACTTGCCGTCCGATGGATTCCGGGTTCGCCCCGGAATGACAATCAAAAACAAAAGCCCCGCAGACCGATCCCGGTCGCGGGGCTTTCGAGTTCCAACGTTCTGCCGGTACGTCCGCGGTCAGAACGGTGCGTTGGCGTTAGCCGACGCGGAGATTGTCAGCCGAGGACTTGCCGCTGCGGCGATCGGCGACGATGTCGAACGAGACCTTCTGGCCCTCGTTGAGGGTCGAGAGGCCGGCGCGCTCGACGGCGCTGATGTGCACGAACACGTCCTTCTGGCCGTCGTCCGGCTGGATGAAACCATAACCCTTTTGGGTGTTGAACCACTTCACGGTGCCCATAGCCATGGGAATTTCCTTTGTTAGAGAGAGTACGCACGCGGACCGGTACGCGTCGTTGCGCCCATGGTCCTGTTCAGTCGATGTTTGGAGAAGTCATCTGAAGCGTGCGCGCCCGTCGTAACGAAGCGAAGCGGCCCAGTCGTTCGGCCCAAGTATCGATGATCACAATATAGCGAGAATTTGGGGCTACTTCAAGGCGCCACCCGTGGCCCGAAACGTCGCGCAACTTTGCTATTTTGCGGTGCAAATTAACCGTCGGGCGCGCCTCAGTCGACGATGAAGAGCGTCGCCCCCGTGGCCGTCGAGGACCGGTGCGCGGCGTCGCCGAAATCCGACACCTGGTAACTCATCCCCGCCGTGAGCTTGAATTTGCGCCCGTCGCGCAACTCAGAGTCGAGCTCTCCCTTCAGCACGTAGAGCACGTGGCCGCGGTCGCACCAATGATCGGCGAGATAGCCCGGCGAGTACTCCACCATCCGCACGCGGAGATCGCCGATGTTGAGCGTGCGCCACTTTGCCTCGCCGCTCTCGCCGGGATGCGTGGTCGGCTCGACCTTGCTCCAGTCGGTGACGGTGAAGGGGGAGGTGGGGAGTTTCATGGGGGAATCCTGTCTCTGAGCCGGCGGGCGCAGTGTTAGCGCACGCGCGCGCCGCAGTCTCCGTCATTGCGAGCGCAGCGAAGCAATCCAGAAATGCATCCGCAGAGGCAGCCTGGATTGCTTCGCTACGCTCGCAATGACGCTTGCGGAAGCAGCCCGCTCCCTCTCTGTCCGTCATCCCGAGGCGCTCGTCCTGCGAAGCAGGACGAGCCTCGAAGGGGCGACAGCCCGGCTGCCAGCTCGGCCGTGCATCCTTCGAGGCTCGCCCTGCGTCGCTACGCGCCGCAGAACCCGCGCCTCCAGCGATAACGGCTTCGCCGTTACGCAGGGATGACGGGGAGAGGGGCGTCGCTGCGCAAAAAGCGCCAGCCTCAATGCGTCAAATGATTCGCCGAGCCCTGCACGATCAGCCCCGCCTCATTCACCCGCAGATATTCGCAGATCTTCTTGCCCCGCTCGTTCTCGTAGAACACCACGAGGCTGTCCGGGCTGATGAACAGATCGATCAGCGAGAAATGCAGGTTCGGCAGCAGGGGAAGCGCCTTGCCCCAATAGGCGCGAAGCGCATCCTTGCCGCGCACCGTGCCGCTGGCGTCGAACCCCAGCATGGGAATGCGGTCCGAGGTCATCACGGCCGCCTCGTCGTAGAGCGTGAGGACGCGCTCGAGATCGCACGCATTCCAGGCCTCGATCCAGGTCCGGCCGAGTGCGGCAAGCGTTGATGGCTGATGGTGCTGTGACATGGCATTCTCCCTGATCGGCCCCCTTTGTGAGGATGGGGCATAATAGGTCAATAATACTTACCTATATTCATTTGTCCATGCCCAAAGAAGCATGTGGGCGCGCACACGCGCGCGGTTGCGGCCCGCGCCGCACCGGCGTATCTGCTGGCCATGACAGCAGCACAGAACGACCGCTCCGCGTCGACGCCCTCGGTGGCCTCGGCGCACGACAAGATTCTCATCGTCGACTTCGGTAGCCAGGTGACGCAGCTGATCGCGCGCCGCGTCCGCGAGGACGGCGTCTATTGCGAGATCGTCCCGTTCAACAAGGCCGAAGCTGCCTTCGAGGAGATGAAGCCGAAGGCGGTGATCCTGTCCGGCGGTCCGGAATCGGTGCACGAGGCCGGCTCGCCCCGTGCCCCGCAACTGATCTTCGATTCGGGCGTGCCTGTGATGGGCATCTGCTACGGCCAGATGACCATGGCGGCCCAGCTGGGCGGCGAGGTCGAGGGCGGCCATCACCGCGAGTTCGGGCGCGCTGATGTCGAGGTCAAGGCCGAGAGCCAGCTGTTCGCGGACGTCTGGTCGTCAGGCAGCAAGAACCAGGTCTGGATGAGCCACGGCGATCGCATCACCAGGATGCCGCCGGGCTTCTCCGTCGCCGGCACCTCGCCGAACGCGCCGTTCGCGATCATCCAGGACGAGACGCGCAAATATTACGGCCTGATGTTCCACCCCGAAGTGGTGCACACGCCCGACGGCGCGAAACTCATCCGCAACTTCGTGCGCAAGATCGCCGGCCTGTCCGGCGACTGGACCATGCGCGCCTTCCGCGAGGAGGAGATCGCCAAGATCCGCGCGCAGGTCGGCAAGGGCAGGGTGATCTGCGGCCTCTCCGGCGGCGTCGATTCGGCCGTGGCGGCCGTGCTGATCCACGAGGCCATCGGCGACCAGCTGACGTGCGTGTTCGTCGACCACGGCTTGATGCGCCTCAACGAGGCCGAGCAGGTCGTCGACCTCTTCCGCCACCACTACAACATCCCGCTCGTGCACGTGGATGCCTCCAAGCAATTCCTCGGCGAGCTGGAGGGCGTGACCGACCCCGAAGCCAAGCGCAAGACCATCGGCCGCCTCTTCATCGAGGTGTTCGAGGCTGAGGCCAAGAAGATCGGCGGCGCCGACTTCCTGGCGCAGGGCACGCTCTACCCCGACGTGATCGAGAGCGTCTCCTTCACCGGCGGCCCCTCGGTGACGATCAAGTCGCACCACAATGTCGGCGGACTCCCTGAGCGCATGAACATGAAGCTCGTCGAGCCCCTGCGCGAGTTGTTCAAGGACGAGGTTCGCAAGCTCGGCCGCGAGCTAGGCCTCCCCGAAATCTTCGTCGGCCGCCACCCGTTCCCGGGCCCCGGCCTCGCCATCCGCTGCCCCGGCGAGATCACCAAGGACAAGCTCGACATCCTGCGCAAGGCGGACGCGGTCTACATCGACCAGATCAGGAAGCACGGCCTCTACGACGAGATCTGGCAGGCGTTTGCGGTGCTGCTCCCGGTGAAGACCGTCGGCGTCATGGGCGACGGCCGCACCTACGACTACGTGGTTGGCCTGCGCGCCGTCACCTCGACCGACGGCATGACCGCGGACTTCTACCAGTTTGACATGAAGTTCCTGGGCGAGACGGCGACGCGCATCATCAATGAGGTGAAGGGCGTGAACCGGGTGGTGTATGACGTGACGAGCAAGCCGCCGGGGACGATCGAGTGGGAGTAGGGGGCGCTTTCCAAGCTTAACATCACTGAGCTAGTTGTTACTTCCCGGACAGCGGCGCGACGAAATATGGGATTTGGGGTATTCATCCATCGATCGGACTCGATCTACGATGACAGCCCCGCTGAACGATATCAGTTTCCAAGCCAGTACTTGCGTCGCGTTCAAGCCTGCGTCGGTGATTGGATCATCTACTATGAACCGAGCAAGGTAGCAGAAACGCGAGGTTACTTCGCGATTGCTCGGGTGCAACAAGTTGTTCCTGACCCAACCGCCTCGGGCATGTTTCTCGCTCTGATCGAGCCCGGAAGCTATCTGGACTTTGCCAATCCGGTCGCTTTCAACGGACCGACGGGTCCTGTGGAGAGCGGCGTCCTGAATGAGCAGGGACGGATTTCGGGGCGTGCTCAGTCGGCAGTCCGTCCAATTTCGGCCGACGATTTCAATAGAATATTCGAGCTCGGCTTCGCGGAAGGTGTGCCGCTGCTGCCTCGAGTCGATGCAGATGTTCGATTGTCTCAACTCGACGAAAGAGAGCAGGTGCCGTTTATGCTTGAACAGCAGCGTGATCGCGTGAGTTTGACGGTCTCGAGGGTATTGCGTGACCGGGTTTTTCGTCGGATCGTTTTGCGAGCCTACGACGAGCGCTGCGCCATCACCGGGCTGAAGCTCATCAATGGAATGGGGCGGGCAGAGGTAGCGGCGGCGCACATTCGGCCCGTGGAGGCGAACGGGCCGGACATCGTGAGCAATGGGATCGCTCTGTCGGGAACTGCGCATTGGATGTTCGATCGTGGTTTGATCAGCCTGTCCGATGAATTGGAAATACTGATCTCGCGGCAGACAAACGATCTGGAAGGAGTTCGATCGGTCATCAACAAGTCCGGTCGTGCGCTCGAGCCAAGGAGGCCATCGGATCGGCCTCATCCGCATTTTCTGCAGTGGCACCGCGAAAATTGTTTCAAGCAATAGACGAACTCCTAGAGTCGCGCGCTTCAGCCTAGCGCTAGCCCTTGATGTGGACCGCAATCCCTCATGGTAGGAAATCTGCGTCGTTCTCTGGAGCCAGCCCTTATGTCCGTCGCGCCCACCGCCAGCCAACCTGCAACCGCCATCACCACCGACCCCGAAACCCTCGGCTGGATGCGCGGCTTCCCGCCGTCGCCCGACCGCACCATTACCTTCCAGGACGGCTCGTTCCGCAGCTTCCCCGAACTGCGCTGGGCCTGGAGCAACATCCGTCAGCTGGTGCCGACGGTGAATGTCTGGCGCGGAGCTGGACCTGCGTCGCCTTTGCCGCGCGCGGACCATGACATCGGCGGGGTCGCCTCGACAACGATGGACGGCCGGCCCATGACCTTCGCAAAGATGCTGGAGGAGACCTACACCGACGGCATCGCGGTGCTGCATCGGGGCAGGCTGATCTATGAGCGCTATTTCGGCGCGCTGAAGCCGCACAAGCCGCATATCGGAATGTCGGTGACGAAGGCGTTCACCGGCGTGCTCGCAGGGATTCTGGTCAGCGATGGCAGGATCGATCCGCAGGCGCCGGTGACGAACTATGTGCCGGAGCTGAAGCCGAGCGCGTTCGGCGATGCGCGTGTGCACGAGGTCATGGATATGACCACGGGGCTCGCCTACACCGAGGTCTATACCGACAAGAATTCGGACGTGTGGGGCCTTCGGCGCGCCAACGGCATGGCGCCGATCCCGCCGGGCTACGAAGGTCCTACCAACATTTTCGATTTCCTCATCGCGCAGAAGAAGCAGGGCGAGCACGGCAAGGCCTTTGCCTACAAGACCGTCAACACCGACGTGCTGGCGTGGATCATCAGGCGTGCCAGCAACATGACGCTGTCCGACCTCCTGTCCGAGCGCATCTGGCAGCCGATGGGCGCGGAGGAGGATGCGCATTATCACGTCGACCGCATCGGCACCGAGAGCGGCGGCGGCGGCCTCTCCACGACCTTGCGCGATCTCGCCCGCTTCGGCGAGACCATGCGCAATCACGGCCGCTTCAACGGCCACCAGATCGTGCCGTCGCAGGTGGTCGAGGACATCGCGCGCGGCGGCGACCCCGAAAAATTCAAGCCGGCCGGCTACACCACGCTGCCGGGTGCCTCCTACCGCAATCAATGGTGGGTGACCCACAACGAACACGGCGCCTACATGGCGCGCGGCGTCCACGGCCAGGGCATCTACATCGATCCCAAGACCGAGATGGTGATCGCGCGCTACGCCTCGCATCCCGTGGCCGGCAATGCCGCCAACGACCCGGTGACGCTGCCGGCCTACATGGCGCTGGCGAAGGCGCTGATGGCGGGCGGATAGGGTTACGTCGCACGTTTCGCTCTCGGTGCGCACGCCTCGTCCTTCGAGACGGCCGCTTCGCGGCCCCTCAGGATGAGGCTAAGCGGCATGGGCGCTCGTCGGAACTGCCGCCGCGCACTCGGTCCTCATCCTGAGGGCCCGCCAGCGGCGGCAGTCTCGAAGGATGGCCACAGAGAAATTGCCATCACGCTTCACTCGCGCGCCTCCTGCCAATGCGGGTAGGTGACGTACGCGGTCACCGCGCCTTGCTCGTGCGAGCGGATGGTGACCGCCTCGCCCTTCGGCATGTAGACGATCTCGCCCGGGCCTGCGGTAACGGTGCTGCCATCGCTCGTGACCGAGAGCTTTCCTTCCAGCACGAGCATGACATCGTCGACTGCGAGCGTCTCGTCGAGTCTCTGGTTCGGCGCGTAGCGGCCGAAGCCGATGGTGATCGGTCCGCCGTGGCGCTGGTCGATCACATTGCCGGCGAAGATATCGCCGTCCTGTCCCGGCGAACGTTCGAGCGATGCATCGGCAATGGCAAATTTGCGAACTTTCATGAGTTCCATCCGTTTTGGGCGGGCTTGGTGGGAAGAGGGCACCGATAGACGCCTGGGCAGGTGTTTGGTTCGCGTCGGGCCGCGAGGCGGTTTGACGCAGCGGGACAGCACCTCAAGGTCTTGCGAGAGAGCGGCTTCGCGAGCGTGCGGGCCGAGGCGCAAAGGCGGCTCTATTCGGTCGACGCGGCCGGGCTGCAAGCGGTCGATGCCTGGCTCGGCCAGTTCAGGACGTTCTGGGAGCCGAAGCTGGACGCGCTCGCGACCGAGATCGCGCGCGGCAAGCGAGCGCGTCGCAAAGCGCCGATCGCCAAGCGGAGCGGGAAGAGGGCGTGATCGGACTTCCGTAGCCCGGATTGCGCTGCGCTCCATCCGGGCTACAGGAGCGTGTGTAAGGCGCTCGCGCTTCCACTAATTCACCCTACGAACTCCGTGACATCTTCTCATACTTTTTCACCAGCCGCTCCCGCTTCAGCCGCGACAATCGCTGGATCCAGAACATGCCGTCGAGCTGGTCGATCTCGTGCTGGTGGCACACGGCGCGCAAGCCCTCCGCTTCCTCGCTTTGCACATGGCCGTCGACATCCCGGTAGCTGATCCGCACCCGCGCATGGCGCTGCACTTCGTCATTGACCCCCGGCATCGAGACGCTGCCTTCGCGATGCATGATCATCTCCGGCGAGGCCCATGTGATCTCCGGATTGACGTAGGTCCGCGCGCCGTCCTTCGCGTCGAGCTCCAGCACCACGACGCGCAGGGGCACGCCGATATGCGGCGCGGTGATGCCGATGCCGGGCGCTGAGCGCATCGTGTCGAGCAGATCCTGCGCGAGCTCGCGCAAGGCATCGTCGAACGCGGTGACGGGGCGGGCCGGCTGCGCGAGCCGGCGATCGGGATAGCGCACGATCGGGCGAATGGTCATGCTGGCTCCTACCACTCACTCACGGATCATTGAAGCATCCTCGCTTGACTGCCTACCTACTGGAAGGTAGCTAAACGCCATGAGCACCGTTTCCACCACTGCCGACGACATTCTTGCCTGTGCCCGCGCGCTGATCATCGCCGGCGGCTACAACGGTTTCAGCTACGCCGACATCGCCGACGTGGTCGGCATCCGCAAGCCGAGCATCCACCACCATTTCGCCAGCAAGGTCGATCTGGTCCGCACCCTCGTGGCGCGCTATCGCGAGGAGGCCCAGGCGGGACTCTCGGCGCTCGAGCGCAATGTCGCTGACCCCGCCGAGCAGCTCAAAAGCTACGTTGCGTATTGGGAGGCATGCATCAAGGACGCGACGGCTCCCTTCTGCGTCTGTGCGCTGCTTGCCAGCGAGCTTCCGATCCTGCCCGAGGAGGTGGCGCACGAAGTCCGCGCGCACTTCCGCTCCTTGTCGTCCTGGCTGGCTGCGGTGATGGAGCGCGGCAAGCGGCAGGGCCGGCTACATCTCTCCGGCACGGCGCGGGTCGAGGCGGAGGGATTCCTGGCAACCGTTCATGGCGCGATGCTGTCGGCGCGGGCTTATGGCGATCCCAAAATGTTCGGCACCATCACCCGGCCGCTGCTGGACCGGCTTTCCACGAGGCACTGACGAGATCGGCACAGGCTGGGCAGGGCGGGCGCGGCGCGTCCGCGTCGCACTTAAACTACCAACTAGTAGGTAAGGAGAGAGAAAATGACAGATCGTAACGTGGCTGCGGACACGACCGACCAGGCGCAATGGCTGAAACAGTACTATTTCCTGCGTGCCGCGTTTTCGGTCGCTTGGGTCATTGCGGCCTTCGCAATCGCGCCGTCGTCCGCTGCGATCGCAGCGACGTTGCTTGTCGCCTATCCCGCGTGGGACGCTGCCGCCAATTATCTCGACGCGCTCAGGAGCGGCGGCTTGAACCACAACCGCACGCAGGGCCTGAACCTGCTGGTCAGCCTGGCCACTACCATCGCGGTCATCCTGGCCTTGCAGGTCAGCATGAACTGGGTGCTCGGAATCTTCGGGGCCTGGGCGATCCTGTCCGGACTGCTCCAGCTCGGCACGGCCGTGCGGCGCTGGAAGCGCTTCGGCGCGCAATGGGCCATGGTGCTCAGCGGTGGCCAGTCGGCGCTGGCGGGCGGTTTCTTCATCTTTCAGGCCGCAATGCCGGCGGTGCCGTCGATTGCGAATGTCGCAGGCTATGCTGCGGTCGGCGCGATCTACTTCCTGGTCTCGGCGGTCTGGCTCACGGTCGGCAACTGGCGCCGCAGTGCGGCCGTGTGAGCCGCGGATAAGGCCTGCCATCCTTGTGCAGGTGGCCGCCGTCCAATGCCGGGCTCATCATGTCGACTTGCAGCTGTTTTGCCCGACGTGTCAAACCGGTCTGCGATGATGTCGGCCACGGGCGAGGGGAGCCGCCTCAGTAAGTCATTGATCCCGCTGGCGCCGGCTACTGTGCATGGGGTTGTTTTTCGAGTTTTGTTGCCAGGTCACGAAAGCGTGCGGCAAAAATGACGTCGGCCTGTCGGCCGGCGCAGTTCCCATTCGTCTTCCACGCGAGACAGACCTGACGGGAGACTGAAATGACTTCCTCTAACTATCGCTGGGTGATCGTCGCCGCAGGCGGCCTGCTCGGCTGCGTCGCGATCGGCGGCATGTTTTCGCTGCCGGTGTTCCTGCAGCCGATCACCAAGGACACCGGCTGGTCGGTGACCGGCATCTCCAGCGCGATGACGATCGGCTTTCTGGCGATGGCTTTCACCAGCATGGCCTGGGGCACGCTGACGGACCGGTTCGGGCCGCTGCCGGTGGTGCTGACCGGATCGACCATGCTGGCGCTCAGCCTGTTCGCCGCGAGCCACGCCACCTCGCTGATCGTGTTCCAGATCGTATTCGGCCTCCTGGTCGGCGCGGCCTGTGCGGCGATCTTCGCGCCGATGATGGCGACCGTTACCGGCTGGTTCGACACCAATCGCGGCCTTGCCGTGTCGCTGGTCTCGGCCGGCATGGGCATGGCGCCGATGACGATGTCGCCGCTGGCGGCCTGGCTCGTCTCCGGCCACGACTGGCGAACCTCGATGCAGATCATAGCGCTCGTGGTCGGCGCCATCATGATCCCGGTCTCGTTCCTGGTGCGCCGTCCGCCGGCGCTCGCGCAAGGCCCGGCAGCGCCCGTCGGCGAAGCCGCCGGACAAAACGAGATGTCGATGGGCGAAGCGCTGCGCTCGCCGCAATTCCTGATCCTGCTCGCCACCAACTTCTTCTGCTGCGCGACGCATTCCGGCCCGATCATCCACACCGTCAGCTATGCCGTGAGCTGCGGCATCCCGCTGGTCGCGGCGGTGACGATCTACAGCATCGAGGGGTTTGCCGGCCTCGGCGGGCGCATCGCCTTCGGCCTGATGGGCGACCGCTTCGGCGCCAAGCGCGTGCTGGTCTCGGGCCTGCTGCTGCAGGCCTTCGGTGCGCTCGCCTATGTCTTCGCGCAACAGCTCACGACGTTCTATGCGGTCGGCGCCATCTTCGGCTTCATCTATGCCGGCACCATGCCGCTCTACGCCGTGCTCATCCGCGAGAACTTCCCGCTCAAGATGATGGGCACTGTGATCGGCGGCACGGCGATGGCCGGCAGCCTCGGCATGGCGACCGGCCCGCTCGCCGGCGGCCTGATCTACGACGCCTTCTCCAGCTATGCCTGGCTCTACATCGCCTCCTGGGCGATGGGCCTCGGTGCCTTCCTGATGGCGATGACGTTCCGCCCCTTCGCGAAGCCGCAAGGCGAGGTGGCGCCGGCGGCGGCTTGAGCTCGAGATCGAGGCGCGGCGTCAGAGCTGCGCCTCGATCGCGGCCTTGTCGATCACCGACCAGACCTGCCGGATCTTTCCGTCTCGAAATTCGTAGAACACGTTTTCGCAGAAGGACACGCGCCGCCCGTTGACGGCAAGACCGAGGAATCTCCCGGCTGGTGTGCAGTCAAACTTCAATCGGGCGGCGATGCGGGGAGGATCGGAGATCAGCATCTCGATGTGGAACTGCAGATCGGGGATCTCCCGAACATCCCGTTCCAGCATCGCGCGATAGCCCTCAAGCCCAAGGGGCCGCGCGTTGTGAGCGACCTCATCATGCACGAATTGTCCGAGTGTCGGCCAATCTCGCCGATTCAGGCAAGTGATGTAGGCGCGGTAGATGTCGGCGAGGTCGTCTCTCGTCATACCGAAGCTCCCAAGGCTTCGACTAACACGGCTTCGACCTAACGCGCGAGGATCGCGAACCGGTCCAATATCAGAGCCGCTTCTCGAAGAACAAGTCCGGGTAGGGATCGTCGTTGAAGCGCGGGATCTCGCGCCAGCCCGTGCTGCGATAGAGCTGACCGGCCTCGGGCAGTGCGCTGTTGGTGTCGAGCCGCAACAGGGCGATACCCAGCTCGCGCGCGGCGCTCTCGGTCGCGTCCATCAGGCGCCGGCCGAGCCGCAACCCGCGCGCGGCGGGAGCGACCCACAGCCGTTTGATCTCGGCATAGCCGTGATCGGTTCCCTTCAGGCCGACGCAGCCGATCGGCAGCGTGTCCGACATCGCGACGATGAAGGTGCCGCGCGGCCGGCGCATGTCCTCGGCGTCCGGATCGCGCGACAGCGAGACGTCGAAGCCTTGTTTGAAGCGGCGGCCGAGCTCGGCATAGTACTCGCCGAGGCAGTAGCGCGCTTGCTCGCAGCGCGGATCCATTTCCTCCAGCGTGACGCGCTCGCGCGTCAGCGCGGAGGCGATCAGGTCCATCGCCGCCAGCAGCGCCTCGCGTTGCGAATGTTGCGCAAGGAGGCCTTCAGCCTGCGCGTTGGACAGCGCCTCGTAGGCCGCGAACTCGCGCCGGCCCGCGCGCGTGAGCTTTGCCATGCGCCGCCGCGCATCGTCGTCGCGTGCGGCAGTCTCGATCAGCCCTTCGTCCTCGAGGCTGCGGAGCAGGCGGCTCATCAGCCCTGAATCGAGGCCGAGATAGTCCCGGATCTCCGCCACGTCCGATCGCCCGTGCCCGATCGCATTGAGCACGCGCGCGGCGCCGAGCGGCCGACCGCGCCCGAGAAACGACGTATCGAGCGCGCCGACGGCGGAAGTGACGGCGCGGTTGAAGCGACGGACGCGGGAGGCGGGATCGAGCATGATGTCTGACTTTAGTCAGATATTATGCGCAGGTCAATTGGGGGAGCGCCGGCGTCACTTCGCCAGCGTCAGAAGCGGCTTGTCCTTGGCGACGATATAGGTTGCAAGTTCGCTGGCGGTCTCACCGCCTACGTTCTTTGCTGCATGCACCGTACCGGCAGGGATGAACAGCACGTCGCCGGCTCTCAGCGTGACCGGCGGCTTGCCCTCGACGTCGTATTCGATGGCGCCCGCAAGCACGTAGACGATCTCTTCGCCCGGATGGGCGTGCCGACCGAACGCCACGCCCGGGGCAAGGTCGACGCGGACCTGCACCGCCTCGCGCCCGGGCGAGCTGAGATCGTGGCGCTGCAGGTTGGTGCGCGTGACGCCGGCCTGCGCCGCCGCGGCCGGCAGTGTGAACAGGTTTGCCGCGAACAGAACTGCGCTCGACAGCACGCGGAGGGTTCGCAGATGACGATGGCTCATGGTCGGCTCCTTGTGGTCGCGAGATTGTCCGCCGCGCGGGCCCGGCCGATGCCGGCCGGTCCGCGTCGTGGCGCTTCACACGAGGGTGGTGGTCACCTCGATATTGCCGTGCACCGCCTTCGGTTCATAGATCACGAATTGCGGAGGATCCCGTGGCCCGTTCCCCCAAATCAGCCGGCAAAGGCCGGAAACTGTCGAATTTCCTCTGCTTTGCGATCTATTCGGCCAATCTCGCCTTCGGCCGGGCCTACAAGCCTCTGCTGGACAAGGTCGGCCTGACCTATACGCAGTACATCGCCCTGGTGGCGCTGTCGGACGAGGACGAGCAGACCGTCAGCACGCTGGGCGAGAAGCTGTTCCTGGAATCCAACACGCTGACGCCGATCCTGAAGAAGCTCGAGCAGATGGGGCTGATCAAGCGCCACCGCGATCCTGCCGACGAGCGGCAGGTGCGCCTGAACCTGACGCCCGCGGGGCGCAGGCTGATCGAACAGGATCTCGGCGGGTCGCTGATTGAGGCGACAGGTCTTGGCGACGATTTTCCGGTGGTGCAGAAGACGGTGAGCAGATTGCGCGACAATCTGCTGCGTGCGACCAAGGCCCATGACTAGCGCATCGAACCATGACAAGCGGGAGTTTCCGCCGCGGCAGGCCCGTCGCCGAGAGACCGGGCCCCACCACGGAGGACATCGTGAGCAAAGCGAGTGAAGCGGCAGACCGGTTGGTCGCAGCGAGAGACGGCGGGCCGGCGGTCGCCTGGCGCGACATTCTCTCTTCGGATCGTGCCGGCGCCTACGCGATCCAGGATGCCACGCTTGCCCGGATCGGTCCGCTCGGCGGCTGGAAGGTCGGCGCGTCGAGCCCTGACGCCGAGCCCGTCTGCGCGCCGCTTCCTGCGTCCGGCCTGCTTGCCTCCGGCGCGCGGCTCGGTCCGGAATTCCGCCTGCGGGGTGTCGAGGTGGAGGTCGCGCTCCGGGTCGGGCGCGCGCTCGCGGCTGACGACGCCACGTTGCCCGATCGCGAACTTGCGAGTGCCTTCGACGCCTATCCCGCGATCGAGGTGGTCGAGACGCGTCTCAAGGACTGGACGGACAGCGCCGCCCTGGCCCAGCTCGCCGATTTGCAGAGCCACGGCGCGTTGCTGATCGGAACGGCCGCGGCAGTCAGCCCTGCATCCATCGATCTGAGGGCCGTCGAGGCGGATCTTAAGATCGGTGAAGCCATCAGCCGTCGAACCATCGGCGGCAATCCGGCAGGAGACATCTGGCGTCTGCTGCGCTGGCTGGTCCGCCATTGTGCGGACCGGAATGTGCCTCTCTTGCCGGGCCAGCTCGTCACGACCGGTTCGTGCACCGGCATGGTCTTCGCAGAAGCGGGGAGCAGCGCCCGTGCGCGCCTTGTGGGTTTGGGCGAAGTTGCCGTCGACTTCTGAGGTCCTTGATCTCCAGCTTTCGGGCCGGATCAGCTTGATGTTATGGTTGGCAGCCTAGGCGGCAACGTCCTCGCACTTCGGCGCCTGCACGAGATACGTCGTGAGCTCGGCGTCAAAGCGCTGTTGCTCGCATGGCAACAGCGAAGTTGATGTCCTGCCTTTCTTTGTGAGTTGTGCCGGGGCGGCAGGCCGCTACCATGCGCCGGCTCGACTGGAACTCGAGAGTCAAGCACAACGACCGGGAGGCGACATGAGCGGCCAGCAACGCAAGGCGAAGGGATCGGACCTGTTTGTCGCCGCACTGGAGAATGAAGGTGTCGACCGCATCTTCGGCATTCCCGGCGAAGAGAATCTCGATCTCGTCGAATCGCTGCGCGCCTCCAGGATCGAGCTGGTCCTGACCCGGCACGAGCAGGCTGCCGCCTTCATGGCCGCCACGCATGGGCGGCTGACCGGCAAGCCCGGCGTCTGCCTGTCGACGCTCGGCCCCGGTGCACTCAATCTGTCCACCGGCGCGGCCTATGCGCATCTCGGTGCGATGCCGATGATCCTGATCACCGGCCAGAAGCCGATCATGAGCAGCCGGCAGGCCCGTTTCCAGATCGTGGACGTGGTCGCAACCATGAAGCCGCTGACCAAGCTGTCGCGGCAGATCGTCAGCGCCTCCAGCATTCCGACCGTGGTGCGCGACGCCTTTCGCGTCGCGATGGAGGAGCGGCCGGGTCCGGTGCATCTCGAGCTGCCCGAGGACATCGCGGGTGACGAGGTGTCTGACGTCCCGGTGATCCCGGTTCATCCGATCGAAATCCCGGTCGCCCATCGCGCCGCGCTCGATCGCGCCGCCGAGATGATCATGGCCGCAAGGCGCCCGCTGGTGATGATGGGCGCTGCGACCAGCCGGCCGCGCTCGACCCACGGCATCGCAAATTTCGTGCGGCGCACCGGCATTCCGTTCTTCACGACGCAGATGGGCAAGGGCACCGTTCCCGGCGGCACCAATCTCTACATGGGCACGGCGGCGCTGTCGGAGCGCGATTACGTTCACGACGCGATCGAGGCCGCTGACCTGATCATCGCCATCGGTCACGACCCGATCGAGAAGCCGCCCTTCATCATGGGCCCCTCAGGGCCGAAGGTGATTCACGTCAGCTACACGCCGGCGAGCGTCGAGCAGGTCTATTTCCCCGATGCCGAGGTCGTCGGCGACGTCGGCCCGAGCCTGGAGCTGCTGGCAGACCGGCTCGAAGGCAAGCTGCCGCAGGCTGCGGCGCTGCTGCCGCTGCGCGACGAGATCCTGAAGCACCTCGCCGACCGCGCCACGGAGGCGCGCTGGCCGCCGACGCCGCAGCGCATCGTGCACGACATCCGCCAGGTGATCCCCGAGAACGGCATCGTCGCGCTCGACAACGGCATGTACAAGATCTGGTTCGCGCGCAATTACCGCACCCGCGTCGCCAACACGCTCCTGCTCGACAATGCGCTGGCGACCATGGGCGCCGGCCTGCCGTCCGCGATGATGGCCGCGATGCTCTATCCCGATCGCCGCGTGCTTGCAGTTGCCGGCGACGGCGGCTTCATGATGAACAGCCAGGAGATGGAGACGGCGGTCCGCCTCAAGCTCAATCTCGTCGTGCTGGTACTCGAGGACAACGCCTACGGCATGATCCGCTGGAAGCAGGCGGTGGATCATTTCGCCGATTACGGCATGACGTTTGGCAATCCCGACTTCGTCCTCTATGCGAAGGCTTACGGGGCGAAAGGACATCGGATCGAGACGATCGAGAGCTTCGGCCCGACGCTCGACGCCGCCTTTAGGGAAGGCGGCGTGCATCTGGTCTCGATCCCGGTCGACTATTCGGAGAACGTCCGGGTGCTCGTGGACGAGCTACGGGCGCACGAGAAGGCGAAGGCGTGAAAGCGATAGTCTCATGCCCCGGACGCAGCGCCCGTCGGCGGTGCGCTGCTGAGACGGGGCCCATCCATCAGCGAACTCTGTGGCTTCCTGGGTCCCGGCTCTGCGCAGCAACGCCAAAGGCGCGGCAACGCGCGTCTTCGGCACGCTATGGCGTTGCAGCGCGTCCGGGACACGAGAGGGGCGATCGCTTGTGCCGCAGTCGCTGATCGCAGACATTCTCAATCACCAAACCAACCACAGGAAAATATGAAATGACCCGCATTCGATGTGTCACCGAGATGGGCATGGGCGTCGATGTCCACGGCCGGGACGCCACCAAGGCGGCCAAGCGGGCGGTGTCGGATGCCATCAGGCATTCCAGCCTCGGTTTCTTCCGGATGATCGGCAAGACCGCGAATGACATGTTCGTGGACGTCACGATCGGAGTGCCGAATCCTGAAGCCGTCGACAAGGAGGCTGTCGCCAAGGAGCTGCCTTACGGCACCGTGACAGTCACCGCGGTCAAGGGCGGGCTGGAGATTCCATCGGCCACGGAAGTCGCCAATGACCCCATCCTGATTGCCAATGCCGCCGTCATCGTCAGCTTCGACAAGGACTAGGCCGATGTCCGCGAGCGATGAGGCGCTGCTGGATCGTCCGATCTGGAGCGCGCTGACGACGAGCCAGAAGCACTTGGCGGAGGGCGGCCCGCGGGCCTTGCGCTATCCCGTGGACATGACGCCGTTTGCCGATATGGCAGACATGTCCGCCGCGAGTTTTGCGGCGCTCGGCGATCTCATGTCGGGCTCGCAAGTCGCGGTGCTGTTCACGCCCGAGCCGGTCGAAATTCCCGCCGGCTTCAAGGTGCTGCTCGCCGAGCCCGGCGAGCAGATGATCGGCTCGCCCGCCGATAGTTCGCTGCGTGATGCCGAGATCGTCCGCCTGGGCGCGGCCGACGTTCCCGCCATGATGGGGCTGACCGAGCTGACCAAGCCCGGGCCGTTCGCGGCGCGGACACACGAGCTCGGTATCTTCCTCGGCATCCGCGCTCGCGGTGAGCTGGTCGCCATGGCCGGCGAGCGGATGAAGCCAGGCAATTTCACCGAGATGACGGCGGTCTGCGTGCATCCCGACCATCGCGGTCGCGGTTACGCGCAGGCGTTGCTCGCCGCCATCGCGCGCGAGATCGAGGCGCGCGGGGAAATTCCGTTCCTGCACGTGTTCTCGAGCAATACGTCTGCCATTGCGCTGTACCAGCGGCAGGGCATGCGGATCCGGCGTCGCCTGCACGTCACAGTGCTGATGAAGCAGGGATGAGCTGCGCGGTGGGCTTCATATCCCATCAAATCGCGCTATATCGATTCCAACCACAATTGGGGGGAGACACATGGACGCCAGGGTCAGCGATTTTTCCGCCGTACGGACGGCGATGCAACGCTACGTCGATCAGGAGATCATTCCCGGCGTATCCTGGGCCGTGCTGCGCGGCCGCGAGGTGGTCGATCAGCAATGCGTCGGCTTTGCCGACCGCGAGGCCAACACTGCGCTGCGGCCCGACCACATCTTCCGCGCGTTCTCCAACACCAAGATCTTCGTCACCTGCGCGATCATGCTGCTGGTCGAGCAAGGCGGCATCAGGCTCGATGACGCAATCGAAAAATTCCTGCCGCAGCTCGGCAATCGCAAGGTCCTGAAGCAGGGCGCTTCGAGCCTCGCCGATGTCGAGCTGGCGAAGAGCCCGATCACGATCCGCCAGCTCCTGACCCACACCTCCGGTCTCAGCTACGGTATTTTCGATCCCGGCACGGTGCTGTTCAAAGGCTACAACGAGGCGCGGGTGCTCAATCCGCTGACGCCGCTCTCCGACATGATCGACAAGCTCGCCGACCTGCCGCTGTCCTATCATCCCGGCACGGCCTGGGAATATTCGGTGGCGACCGACGTGCTCGGACGCGTCGTGGAGGTCGTCTCGGGCAAATCCCTCGATGCCTTCCTCAAGGCGCGCATCTTCGATCCCCTGGGCATGACCGATACTGGCTTCTACGTGTCGGAGGCGCAGCAGGGCAGGCTGGTCGCGCTCTACTATGGCGCCGACGTGCTCGATCCCATGAAGCCCGGCCTCACGCGCGCGGACAATCTGCCGTTTCCGCAGGCCTATCGGCGGCCATTCCCGCGGCTCTCGGGCGGCGGTGGTCTGGTCTCGACCCTGCCGGACATGCTCGCGCTGGTCCGCGCGCTGCTGCCGGGCTCAGACGCGCTGCTGAAGCCGGAGACGCTGCGGCAGATGATGACGAACCAGCTGCCCGCAGGCCAGACCATCCGCTTCGCCAATCTCGGGCCGATTCCCGGCAAGGGCTTTGGCCTCGGCGGCGCCGTCACCTTTGCGCCGACGCCGTTCGATCCGCCGAACTCGACCGGCGAATTCCAATGGGGCGGCCTTGCCGGAACTCATTGGTGGATCTGTCCCGAGGCCAATACTGCCGGCGTCCTGATGGCGCAGCGCCATATGGGGTTCTGGAATCCGTTCTTCTTCGAGTTCAAGCGCTTGGCCTATCAGGCGGTCGGAGGCTGACAAAGCCGGCGGTCTCGTTCCTCAAACGATGAAACGAGCGGGACGCACCGCCTCCCGCTCGTCATTCGCTTCAATCCTTCCACGGATCGAACTCGCCTTCGCCGGCCATAGCGACGGCGAACGGCCGCAGCGTGTGCAGCACGCGCACGGTGCCGGCGTGCTGCGCCAGCACGTCGGGCAGGCGGCGATAGGCCATCGGGCTCTCGTCGAGGTCGGCGCCGATCAAGGTGACGCCGCGCTCGTTCAGCCAGCGGTCCATCTCGTCGCGCGAGAAGCGCCGCTTCGCCTCCCGTCGTCCGAACAGGCGGCCGGCGCCGTGCACGGTCGAGTAGAGCGAGGCCTTGGCTTCGGGGCTGTCGACGCCTTCGAGAATGACGGCGTCGTCGCCCATGGAGCCGCCGACGAACCCCTTCTGGCCGGGAAACGCCGGCGTCGCGCCCTTTCGCACCACCCACAAATCCTTGCCGTCGTGAGTCTCACGCCAGGCATAATTGTGGTGGTTGTGCACGCTCTCGATGACGCTGCCGCCGATGATCTGGCGGACGCGCTCGACCACCCACTCGCGGCCCGCATAGGCGTAACGTCCGGCGAGCTGCATCGCCGCGATGTAGCGGCGGCCGAGCTCGCTGTCCTCGTCGACCACGGCGGGCGGGACGTTCATGCCGTCCTTGCCGCCGGCAGCCTTGAGGTAGCGCGTCGCGGAGGTGTGTCCGAGGCCGCGGCTGCCGAAGTGGACGCCGATCCAGACGAAGCCTTCCTCGTCGCGCATGAGATCGACATAGTGGTTGCCCGATCCGACCGTGCCGAGCTGCTTCACCGCCTTCTGACGGTAGTCCTCCATGTCGCTTTCGCGCCAGGCGTCGCCGTCGTCGAACAGGTCGTGCTCGGCCCGTTCCGCATTGGCACGGCCGACGCCGAACGAGATCACCTTGGCGACGTCGCGGATGATCGTGGGAGCGATCTCCGCAATGTCGTCGAAGCGGGTGTCGAGCCGGGCCGCCATGTTGCCGCAGCCGATGTCGAAGCCGACGCCGGAGATGCTGATCTGCTTCTCATAGGCGATGACCCCGCCGACCGGCTGGGCGTAGCCGAGATGGCCGTCGGCGCAGATCACGCCGGTGACGACATTGCCGATCGCCATGCAATTGCGCATCTGCGCGATGGTCGCGTCCTCGTGCGGGCCGAAGACCTTCAGCGGCGCGTTCTGGAATCGGGCATCCTGCGTCCGAAACTCGGCAATCGAGCTCGCGGTCGCATTGGCCTCACGGGCAAGATGCTCCTTGCGCGCGGCGTCCTTGTACAGGCACCAGGCCGGCTGGCCGCGTCCTTCGCCGACGCGCGAGTCGGGATCGATACCGGCGGCGAGGCAGAGCTCGCGGGCGCGCTCCATGTAGGGATCGGGTCGTCGCATGGTCTAGGTCCTTGTCATTCCGCGCGCACCATAACGGGGCGGGCGGATCATTTCAGAGATTTTGCTGGCCCCGGGCGCGGCTCGCGTCCGGGGCCATTGTCGTGGCGCATCAGTTCAACGCCGTCTCCGACGCCGCGATCCACGCGACGACGGCCTCGGAGAAGCCGTTGACGCGGGTCCAGGCGCCGTGACCGACACCGTGCTGATACGAGGCCACGTTGACCATGGTGCCGCGCGCCTTGGGCTCGGGCACCTGGTCGTGGCTCTGCTCGTCGGTGAAGACGATCAGGCGATCGCCCTTGCGGTCGATCTCCGTCACAGCCTTGCCGAGATACGTTCCGCCATGCGGCTGCGAGTTGATGATCCCGTCTCGAAGCGCGAAGCCGCGGCGGGGCGGGACCTTCACGACCTCATTGGAGAAGGTGAAGATCTCGACCTCGTCGCAGATCTCGCGCGCGAGGATGGCAAGGCCACACGCCGCCTCCGCACGCGTCATTTCCGACTGCGCGGAGAGGGTCGCGAACATCGAGCCCGACACGTCGATCAGGAGCCGGGTTCGGCCCGGAAGCCGCACATGGTCCTTGATCGACTTGAGCATCGCAGCCTCGAGCTCGGGCTCGAAGTCCGGCGCATAACGCGCCGCCGTGATGAAGCGATAGGGAAGGATACGATCCGTCCGCATCGCCTCGATCGCGCCTGCGATGGTCTCGCGCGGGACCTGCGCAGTCTGCATCAGGCGCAGATTGCGCAGCAGCGCGAGGCCGCCGAGCTTCCGCTCGGCGATCAGCCGCTCGAAGGTCTCGCGCTTGTTCTTGCCGGCCGAGAGCGAAACCTCCCAGGTGTCGGGGGAGGCGAGCTCGCCGTCGACGAGCTGCTTCCACACCTTGGCCTGATCGGCATCTTTCGGCTTGGCGTGCACCAGGAACAACACGTCCCTGATGCGCACCGCGCCGTCGCGGTCCCACTTGGCGAGCTGATAGGCGTCGAACCTGGTCAGTGCCCGGGCAAGACCCTTCTTGACCTGCGCCGAGACCGGCTGACGCTTGCGCTGCTGCATCGGCCCCAGCGCATCCGCCCAGTAGATCGCGAGCAGCTCCGTCATCTCGTCGGGACGCTGGATCACCTCAGCGAGCGTATCGGCGACGAGGGCGCGGTGCTTCTCGTTCCGTGCCATCTCGCGGATGACGAGGAGCGGTGCGTGCCGCAGCTTCATCACCTCGCGCGCCTCGATCGCAAGCTGCGCGACGCGCTCCGGCGCGACCATGGGCACGAGGGCCTTGATGCGGTCTGCGATCGCAACGCCGTCCTCGTAGAACTGGTCCTCCCACAGAAGGCAGTTCATCAGTGCCCGCTTCAGCTCCATCTCGGGCGTGAAGCGCCTTGCACGCGCGCCCTCCCGCGTGAAGGCGCGAACGATCTTGTTGAGCCTGACCATGACGGCCTCCTCCTGGGTTGATCGGGGACATGAAAGGGGTGCCGGGGAACAAGCGAGGCTGTCCTGCCCACGAGGGGCTCCACATGCTCTACCGCTGAGCTACGGACTTCCGTCCGGAAGGAGTCGAACCTTCGACAGTGTGATCACGAAGTAACAGCGCTCTTCACCACCGGCGGTGGCTAAGGGGACACGATCCGGGAACAGGCGATTGCTGTGACCCGACGAGCCGAAGCTCGCCGGAAAGCGCTCTATCCTCTGAGCTACCGGTGCATGGGACACCGGGCGGGATTCGAACCCGCGACCTCTCGCGTTGCAGGCGAAGTAACAGAAATCTTCACCACGGACGTGATGGGGTTGGCGGGGAACGATCGATGCTGTTGCTGCCCTTGCGGGCGATCCGCCTTTCGGCGCGCGGGAGTCGAACCCGCTCGGCGCAGTTGCGCCGTCACCATGAAGTAACAGACACCTTCACCACCGCCAGGCCGGTGCTCTCGCATCGGCCCTTGATGGGTACGCTGGGGAACAGGCGATACCGCCTTTTTGGGATGGCAACCAAGTGTCCTTCCACCTGTGACAGCAGCGCAGAGCGCGCAAGTCAGAGGCGGAATTCGAGCCCGCTCTTCCATCGTGCGAAGTATTCGATATCCTCACCACCAGCGTCGGTTGAGCCGCGACCATCCGCGGCAAACCGAGTTACAATAATTCGATCGCGGCGCTGTCGACGCGCCGCATGTTGCGAACCATCGGGGTTCGCTCTGCCATCGGTATCCGGCTCATCGCCTCGTTCCCTCCGGCAGGCCCCGCGCGCTTGGGCACGCGCCTTCTCAGCGCGAGCCCGGGGATCCGGGTCTCCCGTTCCGGCCAGTGCCGGGGTGTTCGGTTGATCCGCGCGGCGGGCAACAAAAAACCCTCCGGAGCGGCAGGCTCGGGAGGGTCCGTGAGAAGCGGACTGTCGATCTTGCGGTCAGGCAAGATCGCTCCCATGAGCCGGGCATGCGCAATCGAATAGCTTGGGGCTATTCGGCATGCGGACAATTCTTTCGTAGCGGTACGACATCGCTCGGTTCATGGTGTCTGTCGCAAACGGAAGTGCTTGCGAGGGCGCGGGACATACGCCCGCAACTTGCGGATGTCAAGCGATACGCGCGCGGAAACTGAAATTGACGGACACATGATTTGCCAAAACTATTTGGGGCTCGACGGATTTCGTTTCGGCTGGGTGGCAGCGTGGATCGACGATCGCGGCGATCACGGTTTCGATTATTCGTCCGGCTTGACGCGTCTGCTCGCGATGCCGCACGCCCGCGCGATGATCGACATGCCGATCGGACTGAACGTGAGCGGCTACCGCGCCTGCGATTTGCGCGCACGTGAGCTGATCGGCCCTGCCGTGTTTCTCGGCGCGCGCCGCGACCTCTGGACATTTCCGGACATGGCGGCGGCCAATCGCCATTACTGGGAGCATGAAGGCAGGGGCAGGGGCGTGTCGGCGCAGCTCTGGAATATCAGGGACAAGATGAGGGAGGTCGACGAGGCCATGACGCCGGCGCGGCAGGCGACGATCGGCGAAGCGCATCCGGAATTGATCTTCTGGAATTTGGCAGGGCGAGTGCGGCTCGAACCGAAGACCTCGCCGCGGGGGCGCGAGCAGCGTATCGCGCTCTTGAGAGATCGCGGCTTTACTGAGGTCGAGAGATTGCTCGCGCTTCGCCACGGCACCGGGATCGGTCGCCACGATCTCATCGACGCCTGTGCCTGCGCCGTCGCAGCGCGCGACAGCGCGCAATCCGTTGGTGACGGCAGGACCGATCCGCGCGGATTGCGGATGGAGATAAACTTCTGACGGCGATCAGGCCTCGACTTCGCCTTCGAGGTCACCGCGGCTGTTGGGGTCTGGATACGAGCTGCCGCTCTCCTCGTCCAGTCTCGTTGCTCGCGCTTCGTACTCGTCGGCCATCGCCCGCAGCCGTTGCGCGGCTTTGCTGTGGGCGAGATCGTTCGCGACGCAGCGACAGCGTTCGGCGTGGTCAAGCAGCGCGCGTTTCTCGATGTTCATTGAGCGACAACGCGCGAGGGGGCCATTGGTCCCTGCGCAAGCCGCCGGAACAGCACGATCGCTTCGCAGCCGGATCGGGAAAAAATAGCAATATTTTGGTGCCGCCTGGAACGTGGCGCCTGAGCCGACGTTTTACGCCAGAGGCTGTCGAGGGACATAATACCATGTACGACGTGTGCCAATTGGCGACCGCGATTCTCGCGATTGCCTTTACGGCCCTGCTGTTGATTACGGGTCAACGGTTCATCGAATCTCGGCTGCAGCGTGACGCAATGCCCCCGATCGTAGCGATGGCGACGCTGCCGCCCTAGGCACAGCCGGAAGTCACTTGCGCGGTGCGGTATCTTGCCTAGATTGAGCACGCCTCAGTCGATGCACCCAAGGTCCCGATGTCCGATCTGTCCGTCTTCCCCATCACCAAGCGTTGGCCAGCCAAGCATCCCGAACTACTCCAGCTCTATTCGTTGCCGACGCCGAACGGCGTCAAGGTCTCGATCGTGCTGGAGGAGATCGGGCTTCCTTACGAAGTCCACCTCGTCGATTTCGGCAAGGACGATCAGAAGACGGCAGAATTCCTCTCGCTCAATCCGAACGGCAAGATCCCGGCGATCCTCGATCCGAACGGCCCTGGCGGCAGGCCGCTGCCGCTGTTCGAGTCCGGAGCGATCCTGCAATATCTCGCGGAGAAGACCGGCAAGCTGCTGCCGCAGGATGCCGCGCGGCGTTATCAGACGCTTCAGTGGCTGCACTTCCAGATGGGCGGCGTCGGGCCGATGTTCGGCCAGGTCGGCTTCTTCCACAAATTTGCCGGCAAGGATTACGAGGACAAGCGGCCCCGTGACCGCTACGTCGCCGAAGCCAAGCGCCTGCTCGGCGTGATGGATGCGCATCTCGCCGGCCGGCAATGGTTCATGGACGAGGACTACACCATCGCCGACATCTCCATGCTCGGCTGGGTGCGCAATCTCATCGGTTTTTATGGCGCTGGCGAGCTCGTCGAGTTCACCCAATTCAAGGCAGTCGGCGCCTGGCTCGAGCGCGGGCTTGCGCGCCCGGCGGTGCAGCGCGGATTGAATATTCCGAAGCGGCCGTAAGTCATCCCTAAAGCGCGATGCGATTAGGATGAATCGTCATCGCGCTTTAGGTTATTGTTTGAGCATGATCTTTTCGGAAAACCGCTACACACCTTTCCGGATCATGCTCTAGAACAGCCGCCCGCCGTTCGGCACGGGCTTGCTCGGCTGCACCAGCACGACCTTGCCGTTGGCATCGGGGAAGCCGAGCGTCAGCACCTCGGAGACGACCGGGCCGATCTGGCGCGGCGGGAAATTGACGACGGCCGCGACCTGTTGCCCCACGAGGGTTTCGAGCGGGTGGTTTTCAGTGATCTGGGCCGAGCTCTTGCGCACGCCGATGGCGGGGCCGAAATCGATCCACAGCCGCCAGGCCGGCTTGCGTGCTTCCGGAAACGGCTTTGCGTCGACGATGGTGCCGACACGGACGTCGACCGCGAGGAAAGTGTCGAAGTCGATGGTCGGTGCGGCGGCCGCTGCGGGATCGTGTGTGACGTGCATGGTGATGTCCGTTCGGAGATTTGGCGCTGTCGCAATATTGTCGCGCGACGCGGAGTTTCGTACAACGCCACGCATATCACCGATACGCCATGCGCGAGGACTGGCTTGCCCACCATCATCTACGGCATCAAGAACTGCGACACCATGAAGAAGGCCCGCGCCTGGCTTGATGCCCATGGCGTGGCTTACGCGTTTCACGACTACAAGGCGGCGGGTGTGGAGAAGGACAGGCTCAAGCAGTGGAGCGACAAGGTCGGTTGGGAGACCCTGCTCAATCGCGCCGGGACGACCTTCAAGAAGCTCCCCGACGCCGACAAGGAAGGCCTCACCGAGAAGAAGGCGCTGGCATTGATGCTAGCGCAACCATCGATGATCAAGCGGCCAGTGCTCGAAATCGGCAGCAAGCTGCTGGTCGGCTTCAAGCCGGATATCTATGCCAAGGAGGTCGGCGGCAAGGCGCGCTGACGGCTAGTTCAGCTCGATGATCTCGGTGGTGACAGCGGGGCCCCGCCCGTCGGAGCACTCGACCGTCTCGGCGGGTGCGATGCGGCCGGGGGCGCGATGAAACAGCTCGCGATCGATCACGGCCCGCAGCTTTGGGCGCGGCAGCGCGTCATTTCCGCGCATCAGATTCTTGATCTCGAAGCCGCCGTCCTCGCAGAATGTCTTCACTGACGCGATGACGTGGCTGACCCTGCCGTCGGTCAGGAACGGCAGCAGCAGCCGCTCATACGCGACGATGCGGCCATACATGTCGTCGACGTCGGCAACGTTGTAGACCGGAAGGCCGCGCGCGACGCATTCGTGATAGATCGGCACCACGTGAGGCGCGAGCCGCGGTCCGACGTAATCATCGAGCGAAACGCCTTTGCCGGTATGCCCATAGGCGCGCGAGATGCGCGTGCCTTCGCTCTGGATGACGAGACGCGGCGTCGGCGTCGAAAGCTCCACCGTATAGTAGATCAGATCCGACAGCTCCTCCTCGAGGCGCGCGGGCTGATACTCCCAGATCGCCGGAGCGATCTGCTGACGCGCATAAAGTCGCAGCCACGTGTTCAGGAGATCGCGCTGCCGGATCGACTTGACGACGGAGGGAGTCGCGCTTGCAAAATCCAAAGCAATATTCTCCGCACGTGAAAACCCGCGCATGACGGGGCTTGCGGGAAAATGGGGCTTGCGGGAAAATTTTCGATGAAGGCTGGCGCGGGAGACGAAAGACCGTTAACGACGGCTTGATGGCCGGTGCCTTGCGAACCGGGAAGGCCGGGCAGGCACGACATCGACCTCTGCGACTAAGGGAGCATTTGGATCCCAGCCGAAGGCCTGACCTGCTCAGCTTTCCGCCTTGCCTAACCCCCGTCACCTCCGGCATATTCCGCGCCCGGAGGCGGCGCCCCGGGTGGGCTGCAAGTCCTCCGGACAGCCGAAGCAACAAAGACAGCCACGCGCCGCGCGGGCAGGGGGAAAACTGTTTGGCCGATGAGTTCATTCTCGAAACGGAAGGCTTGACCAAGGAGTTCGCGGGCTTCTTCGCCGTCCGCGACGTTGCGCTCAAGGTTCGCCGTGGGAGCATTCATGCGTTGATCGGCCCGAACGGGGCCGGCAAGACGACCTGCTTCAATCTCTTGACCAAGTTTCTCAAGCCGTCGGCCGGGAAAATCCTGTACAAGGGGCAGGACATCACCGCGATGGCGCCGGCGGACGTGGCCCGCATGGGTCTGGTCCGCTCGTTCCAGATTTCGGCGGTGTTTCCCCATCTCACCGCGCTGGAAAACGTCCGTGTCGCGCTGCAGCGCCAGCATGGCTCCTCGTTCGACTTCTGGCGCTCCAAATCCGTGCTCAACCGCTTTAATGATCGCGCGCGCGAGCTTTTGAACGACGTCGGCCTCAGCGAGTTTGCCAATACGCCCGCGGTCGAGATGCCCTATGGGCGCAAGCGCGCGCTCGAAATCGCAACCACGCTGGCGCTCGACCCGGAGATGATGCTGCTCGACGAGCCGATGGCCGGCATGGGCCACGAGGACATCGACAAGATCGCGGCGCTGATCAAGCGCATCTCCGCGAAATACACCATCCTGATGGTCGAGCATAACTTGAGCGTCGTGGCCAACCTCTCCGACATCATCACCGTGCTGACGCGCGGGCAGGTGCTCGCGCAGGGCCATTACTCAGAGCTCACCAAGGACGAGCGCGTCAAGGAAGCTTACCTGGGAGCCGGTCATGCCTGACACTGCGATCGCCGAGGCTCCGGCCAAGGCTGCGACCGGCGGGAACATCCTGCAAGTCCGCAACCTCGAAGCCTGGTACGGCGAGTCCCACATCCTGCACGGGATCAACTTCGACGTGAACGCGGGCGAGGTCGTCACCCTGCTCGGGCGTAACGGCGCCGGCAAGACGACCACGCTGAAGTCGATCATGGGCATCATCGGCAAGCGCACCGGCTCGGTGAAGTTCAACAACCAGGAGATCATCCGCGCGACCTCCGACAGGATCGCGCGCATGGGCATCGCCTTCTGCCCGGAAGAGCGGGGCATATTCTCCAGCCTCGACGTCCGCGAGAATCTGATGCTGCCGCCGGTGGTCCGCGAAGGCGGATTGCCGCTCGATCAGATCTTCGAGCTGTTCCCGAACCTGAAGGAGCGGCTGAGCAGCCAGGGCACCAAGCTGTCGGGCGGCGAGCAGCAGATGCTCGCGATCGCGCGCATCCTGCGCACCGGCGCGAGCTTCCTGATGCTGGACGAGCCGACCGAGGGGCTTGCCCCCGTCATTATTCAGCAGATCGGCCACACCATTGCGCGGCTCAAGAAGGAGGGCTTCACCATCCTCCTGGTCGAGCAGAATTTCCGCTTCGCCTCCACCGTCGCCGACCGCTATTACGTGGTCGAGCACGGCAAGATCATCGACGGATTTTCCAATTCCGAGCTTGCCGCCAACATGGACAAGCTCCACACCTATCTCGGTGTGTAGCCGAGCAGGCCGGACGATCGAGAGTAACTATCAAAGGAATATTGGGAGGCGGATTATGAAGCACAGCATTTCGGCAATGTTGCTCGGGACGGCCCTGGCGCTCGGCGCGGCAGGCGGCGCAGTCGCGCAGGACAAGAACATCAAGATCGGCGTGCTGACCGACAATTCGGGACTCTATGCCGACCTCGGTGGTGCTGGCTCGACCGTCGCAGCCCAGATGGCGATCGAGGATTCCGGGCTCGCTGCCAAGGGCTGGAAGCTCGACCTGATCTCCGCCGACCATCAGAACAAGCCCGACATCGGCTCCACGATTGCGCGGCAATGGATCGACGTCGAGAAGGTAGACATCTTCATGGATGTCCTGAACTCCGGGGTTGCGCTGGCGGTGAACAACATCGTCAAAGAGAAGAACTCGATTCTGATCGACACAGGTGCGGCGACGTCGGATCTCACCAACGCGCAATGCTCGCCGAACACGATCCACTGGGTCTATGATACCTATATGCTGGCCAACAGTACCGGACAGGCGCTGGTGAAGGCGGGCGGCGACACATGGTATTTTCTCACCGCGGACTACGCCTTTGGACATGCCCTCGAGCGCGACACCGCCGCGGTCGTGGTGAAGTCGGGCGGCAAGGTGATCGGCAACGTCAAGCATCCCCTGAATACTGCCGACTTCTCGTCGTTCCTGCTTCAGGCGCAGGCCTCCAAAGCCAAGATCATCGGCATGGCGAATGCCGGCGGCGACACCACCAACACCATCAAGCAGGCGGCGGAGTTCGGCATCGTCTCGGGCGGCCAAAGGCTTGCGGGCCTGCTGCTCTTCATCACCGACGTGCACTCGCTCGGTCTGAAGGTGGCGCAGGGCCTTAACTTCACCGAGACCTTCTACTGGGACCTGAATGACGGCACGCGCGCGTTCTCCAAACGCTTTTCCGAGCGCATGAAGAACAAGGCGATGCCCTCGATGGTGCAGGCCGGCGTCTACTCGGGCCTGCTGCACTATTTCAAAGCGCTGGAGGCGATGGGCGGCAACCCGCATGACGGGGCCAAGGTGGTCGCGAAGATGAAGGAGATGCCGACGGACGATCCCCTGTTCGGCAAGGGAACGATCCGCGTGGACGGTCGCAAGCTTCATCCCGCCTATCTGTTCGAGGTCAAGAAGCCCGAGGAATCCAAGGCGCCCTGGGACTATTACAAGCTGATCGGCACGACCCCCGGCGACCAGGCCTTCCGGCCGCTGTCGGAAAGCGCCTGTCCGCTGGTGAAGAAGTAACGGTGAACGATGCAGGCCGGCGCGCAGCGGCGCCGGCCTGTTGTTGAGGAATAGAAGGGACCGGGTGCGGGATCGATGCAGGCTCTCTACGCTCAGCTATTGGTGGGACTGATCAACGGCTCGTTCTACGCGCTGCTCAGTCTCGGCCTTGCCGTCATCTTCGGCATGCTCAACATCATCAATTTCGCCCACGGCGCGCTCTACATGATGGGCGCCTTCGTCGCCTATTTCCTGTTGAACCTCGGCGGCATCAACTATTGGTGGGCGCTGTTGCTGGCGCCGATCATCGTCGGCGTCTTCGGCATGATCCTGGAGCGGACCATGCTGCAATGGCTGACCGGGCTCGATCATCTCTACGGCCTGCTCCTGACCTTCGGCATCGCCCTGATCGTGCAGGGCGTGTTCCAGAACTATTTCGGCTCTTCGGGCCTGCCTTACGCCATTCCCGACCAGCTCAGGGGCGGCATGAATCTCGGCTTCATGTTCTTACCGATCTACCGCGGATGGGTCGTCGTGTTCTCGCTGGCGGTGTGCCTCGCGACCTGGTTCCTGATCGAGAAGACGCAGCTCGGCGCTTACCTGCGCGCCGCCACCGAAAATCCGACGCTGGTGCGCGCCTTCGGCATCAACGTGCCGCGCATGATCACGCTCACTTACGGTCTCGGCGTCGGCCTTGCCGCGCTCGCCGGCGTGCTCTCGGCACCGATCAACCAGGTGCGGCCGCTGATGGGCGCCGACCTCATCATCGTCGTGTTCGCCGTGGTCGTGATCGGCGGCATGGGTTCGATCATGGGCTCCATCATCACCGGATTCGCACTCGGTGTGATCGAGGGCCTGACCAAGTATTTCTACCCCGAGGCGTCCAACACCGTCGTGTTCGTGCTGATGGTGCTGGTGCTCCTGGTGAAGCCGACGGGATTGACGGGAAGGGCGGCCTGAGATGACAACCCTGACGGACGACACGCTGCCGACAACCCCGCGCGCGATGCGCGACGAGATGATCGTGTTCGTGGCGATGGCGCTGCTGCTGGCAGCGGTGCCGTTCACAGGCGTCTACCCGTTCTTCGTGATGCAGGCGCTGTGCTTTGCGCTGCTCGCCTGCGCGTTCAATCTGCTGGTCGGCTATGGCGGCCTCTTGTCGTTCGGCCACGCGATGTTCTTGGGAACAGCCGGCTATTGCAGCGCGCATGCGCTGAAGGTGTGGGCGCTGCCGCCGGAGCTCGGCATTCTCGTCGGCATTGCCGCGGCGTTCGTGCTGTCGATCGTGACCGGCTACATCTCGATCCGACGCCAGGGCATCTATTTCTCGATGATCACGCTGGCGCTGTCGCAGCTGTTGTACTTCATCTATCTCCAGGCCCCGTTCACCCATGGTGAGGACGGCATCCAGGGCATCCCGCAGGGACGCATGTTCGGCCTGCTCGATCTGTCCAGGCCGACCGTGCTGTATTATGTCGTGCTGGTCGGATTCCTCGCCGGCTTCCTCCTGATCTTCCGCATCATCAACTCGCCGTTCGGCGAAGTCCTGAAGGCGATCCGCGAGAACGAGCCGCGCGCGATCTCGCTCGGCTACCGCACCGACCAGTACAAGTTCCTGGCCTTCGTCCTGTCAGGGACGCTCGCCGGCTTTGCCGGCGCGCTGAAGGTGTTCGTGGCGCAGAACGCCTCGCTCACCGACGTGCACTGGACGATGTCGGGCGAAGTCGTGCTGATGACGCTGGTCGGAGGGCTCGGCACCATTTTCGGTCCCGTGGTCGGCGCTTTCGTGATCATCGCCATGCAGCAATATCTGGCGGGCTTCGGCCAGTGGGTGACGGTGATCCAGGGCGCGATCTTCGTGATCTGCGTGCTCACCTTCCGCCGCGGCGTCATCGGCGAAATCGCGCATTACTTCCGGCGGTCGCTCTAAGTGACTGATATTACATCAAATTTATTGGTTCATGAAAGCGGTGGATGATCCGGCTCCGCGGGCGTGAGACGACACGCGCGCGGATCAAAAATGGTCTATGACAGTTTTGTGACAGCCCTTTCGGGCCTGACCATTTTCCAACCGGTAGCCTATCCTCATGATGCGATGGTTTCGTGCGTTCCTGCCCAGGGAAGAGCGGTTCTTCGACCTGTTCGATCGGCATGCCCAGACTGTGATCCAGGGCGCCGTCGCGCTCCAGGGCATGCTCAACGGGGGCGAGGAGACGCCGGTCTATTGCCAGCGCGTCAATCAGTTCGAGAACGACGCCGACAACATCACCCGCGAGGTGCTGACGGCGGTGCGCCGCACCTTCATCACCCCGTTCGATCGCGGCGACATCAAGAACCTGATCACCTCGCTGGACGATGCCATCGACCAGATGCAGCAGACGGCCAAGGCCGTGATGCTGTTCGAGGTGCGCAGTTTCGAGCCGCCGATGCGCGAGATCGGTGGGCTCTTGATCGAATGCGCCAATCTGGTCGGCCGTGCGCTGCCGCTGATGCAGGAGATCGGCAAGAACGTCGCCATGCTGACCGCGATCACCGAAGAGCTCGGCAAGCTCGAGGGCCGGGTCGACGATCTCCACGATATCGGCCTGAAGGAGCTGTTCCTCAAGCATCGCGACGGCAATGCGATGGACTTCATCGTCGGGGTCGAGATCTACGACCATCTCGAGAAGGTGGCCGACCGTTTCGATGACGTTGCGAACGAAATCAACAGCATCGTCATCGAGCAAGTATAGCGCATGATCCGGAAAAGTGTGCAGCGGTTTTCCTTCGCGACAAACGCGGAACGCGTTTGCGCGGAGATCGTGCGCAAAGCGTAGGGGCCTCGCCGTGGATGCCGCGTTGGGTCTTCCCGTCCTGGTCGGCTTGATCGCCGTCGCGCTGCTGTTCGATTTCCTGAACGGCCTGCACGATGCCGCCAATTCGATCGCGACCATCGTCTCGACCCGCGTGCTGCGGCCGCAATTCGCGGTGTTCTGGGCCGCGTTCTTCAATTTCATCGCCTTCCTGGTGTTCGGGCTGCACGTCGCCCAGACCATCGGCACCGGCATCATCGATCCCGCGGTCGTCGACACTCAGGTGATCTTCGCGGCACTCGTCGGCGCCATCGTCTGGAACCTCGTGACCTGGGCGCTCGGCATCCCGTCCTCGTCCTCGCACGCGCTGATCGGCGGCCTCGTCGGCGGCGGCATGGCCAAGGCCGGCATTTCGGCCGCGGTGTGGAGCGGCCTGTCCAAGACAGTGCTGGCGATCGTGCTGTCGCCGCTGGTCGGCTTTCTGCTCGCCATGTTGCTGGTTGCGATCGTGTCCTGGGCCTCGGTGCGCTCGACGCCGTTCGCGGTCGACCGTGCCTTCCGCATCCTGCAATTCGCCTCCGCCTCGCTCTATTCGCTCGGCCATGGCGGCAACGATGCGCAGAAGACCATGGGCATCATCGCGGTGCTGCTCTATTCGCAGGGCCATCTCGGCAGCGACTTCTCGGTGCCGTTCTGGGTGGTGCTGTCGTGCCAGGCGGCGATGGCGCTGGGCACGCTGATGGGCGGCTGGCGCATCGTCCGCACCATGGGCCTGCGCATCACGAAATTGACCCCGATGCAGGGCTTTTGCGCCGAGACCGGGGGCGCGGCGACCCTGTTCATGGCGACCTATCTCGGGGTTCCCGTCTCGACCACCCACACCATCACCGGCGCCATCGTCGGCGTCGGCGCCGCCCGCCGCGTCTCGGCGGTGCGCTGGAACGTCGCCAGCTCGATCGTCTATGCCTGGGTGATCACGATCCCGGCCTCGGCCATCGTGGCCGCGCTGACCTGGTGGGTGGTCCAGCTCGTCAGGTAACGAGCTTCAGTCCGATGATGCCGGCGACGATCAGGCCGATGCTGGCGAGGCGGAAGGCCGTGGCCGGCTCGCCGAACAGAACAATGCCGAGCGTCGCCGTGCCGACCGCGCCGATGCCGGTCCAGACCGCATAGGCGGTTCCGACGGGCAGGGATTTGAGCGCAAGCCCGAGCAGGATGACGCTGCCGGCCATGGCCGCAAGCGTGACCGTGGACGGAACAAGCTTGCTAAAACCCTCGGTATATTTCAGGCCGATCGCCCAGGTGATCTCGAGAAGACCGGCGACGAACAGGATGCTCCAGGCCATGGCGACCCTCCGTTCAAGGCAGGGTCGTCCCCGCGGCTGAGGTGCTGATGGGCAGGGGAGGCCGTCCTCCCCCAAGACTGATCTATCCAAGCGCCGATATGGGGCTGGCCGGAAGTCCCCGCAATCACCAAATGAGGCTTGATCAGGCCCGTTTTCCCTGCCACACGCTCCCGCCATGTCCGACATCGCCACCACCACAGCCGAATCGCCGGCCCGTTCCCCGCTTGCCGCTGAGGTGGCGCGGCGGCGGACTTTTGCGATCATCTCCCATCCCGACGCCGGCAAGACCACGCTGACCGAAAAGCTGCTGCTGTTCGGCGGCGCCATCAACCTAGCCGGCCAGGTCAAGGCCAAGGGCGAGCGGCGCAACACCCGTTCTGACTGGATGAAGATCGAGCGCGAGCGCGGCATCTCGGTCGTGACCTCGGTGATGACCTTCGAGTTCGAAGGCCTCGTCTTCAACCTCCTTGACACGCCGGGCCACGAGGACTTTTCGGAAGACACCTATCGCACGCTGACCGCGGTCGATTCCGCGGTGATGGTGATCGACGCCGCCAAGGGCATCGAGGCGCGCACCCGAAAACTGTTCGAGGTGTGCCGCCTGCGCGACATCCCGATCATCACCTTCATCAACAAGATGGACCGCGAGAGCCGCGACGTGTTCGAGCTGCTCGACGAGATCGAGAAGACGCTGGCGCTCGACACCACGCCGATGACCTGGCCGGTCGGCCGCGGCCGCGACTTCCTCGGCACCTATGACGTCGTCAATGGCGGCGTGCGTCTGCTCGAAGGCGGCGGCGCCAAGACCGGCGCGGCGCAGCAGATCGCGATCGAGGAGCTGGCCAAGCTCAACGCAAATCTCGACGTCTCCACCGTGAAGGACGAACTCGAGCTCGTCACCGCGGCGTCGAAGCCGTTCGAGCTCGAAGCGTTCCGCGAGGGCCATCTGACGCCGGTCTATTTCGGCAGCGCGCTGCGCAATTTCGGCGTCGGCGATCTCCTGGAAGGCCTCGGCAAGTTCGCGCCCGAGCCGCGCGCGCAGGACAGCGACCAGCGCAAGGTCGAGGCCACCGATCCGCGCATGAGCGCCTTCGTGTTCAAGATCCAGGCCAACATGGATCCCAACCACCGCGACCGCATTGCGTTTGCGCGCCTCTGCTCGGGCAAGCTCAGCCGCGGCATGAAGGCGAAGCTGGTGCGCACCGGCAAGAGCATGCCGCTGTCGAGCCCGCAATTCTTCTTCGCGCAGGACCGCTCGGTCGCGGACGAAGCCTTTGCCGGCGACGTCGTCGGCATTCCCAACCACGGCACGCTGCGCATCGGCGACACGCTGACGGAAGGTGAGGAATTCAACTTCGTCGGCGTGCCGAGCTTTGCGCCCGAAATCGTCCGCCGCGTCCGTCTCACCGACGCGATGAAGGCGAAGAAGCTGAAGGAAGCGCTGCAGCAGATGTCGGAAGAGGGCGTGGTCCAGGTGTTCCGCCCCCGCGATGGCGCCCCGGCGCTGGTCGGCGTGGTCGGCGCGCTGCAGCTCGACGTGCTCAAGGCGCGGCTCGAGGCGGAATATTCGCTGCCCGTCGAGTTCGAGGTCAGCGAGTTCCAGCTGGCGCGCTGGGTCTCCTCCGAGGACCGCAAGAAGCTCGACACCTTCATCGCCGCCAACACCTCGAGCATCGCCGACGACGTCGACGGCGATCCCGTGTATCTCGCCCGCAACGAGTTCTATCTCGGCTACACCAGGGAGCGCGCGGAGGGCATCGAGTTCAGCAACGTCAAGGACGTCAAGAAGAAAGGATAGGGCGGCGGCGCGCCCTCCGCTGGGCGGCCACACACTCCCGCGCAGGCCGCGCAACAGGTCAAATGCGCACATCCGTCTCGGCGCACGGGGTCGTCAAGCTGGACGACGACAGTGTGCCTTGAACGCGCGCACGTGAACGGCGATAGCCTTGACGTTGTCGGCGTCAGTACCACGTTCGACGTACCTGGTCCTGCGAACGCAAAGCATGTGGCGCTCTCTCATCCTTGCACTCCTCGCTGTGGCAGTCCTCCCGGCGTCGGCCGATGCGTGGCGCCGACCTCTCGAGGAGATTCCATTCTCGTACGAGCCATGCGGCGGGCCCTTTCAGGGACCCTGCATCACCGAGATTCCCTTTCCATTCGGCGAGACGCTCCAGCTCACGGTCGAGAGCGTTCCATCGCCGGCCGACAGCGCGAAGTACCAGAAGCCCGATCACGATCTCGATACGATCGGCGATCTCTTCGCCGAGTTGCGTTCGTGCTGGTCACCTCCGTCCGCCGACCAAGCGCGGGCGGGCATGCAGATGTCGGTGCGGTTCAGCCTCAACCGATCGGGCAGCCTGATCGGCCCGCCGCGTATGACATTTGCGACCGCGGGGGTCCCGGCAGAGACCCGAACCACCTACCTCAACGCGATCAATTCATCGCTGAGAGCCTGCCTGCCGCTGAAATTCACCAGCGGCTTTGGCGGCGCGCTGGCGGGCAGGCCGATCGCGATCCGCTATGTCGACAATCGCGAGCTGGGGAAATAGCTCTATCCTCGCATCCGGAGGCGCGCCCCGCACCACGCGGAGGAGGAGTTGCGACCGGCCGCCGATCGATGATACCTCAGTGGCGGGGGCTGCTTTGCCGGGAGGATGTCGTGGGTCTGCTGGTCATGATCCTGGGGCTGGTGCTGTTCTTCGCCACCCACATTTTTACGACGAAACGAAAGGCCCGTGCGCAGGCGATCGCGAGGCTGGGCGAGGGGACCTACAAGATTCTCTACACTGTGGTCTCACTCGCGGGGCTGGCGCTGATCATCTGGGGCTTTGCCCACTATCGCAGCTCCGGCTGGATCGACGTCTGGTATCCGCCGAAGGCGATGAAGCACATCGCAGTTGCGCTGATGCTGCCGGCGGTGATCCTCGTGGTCGCCTCGTATTTGCGCGGCCGCATCTATGCGACGCTGAAGCATCCGATGCTGGCCGGTATCAAGCTGTGGGCCGCGGCGCATCTTTTGGCCAACGGCGATCTCGGCTCCATCATCCTGTTCGGCTCTTTCCTGGGCTGGGCGGTCTATGACCGCATCTCGTTTAAAGCTCGCACCGACGCCGGCGGCCCGCCGATTCCGGTCGGCGGCGTCAGCAACGATCTGATCGCGGTCGCGGTCGGCGCGGTCGCTTATCTGGCCCTGGCGTTTGCGTTCCATCCGGTCGTGATCGGCGTTCCCGTGATCGGGGTTTAGCCGGTCAGCACAAGACGCAACCCGGCTGTCCATGGGCTGAAGCTGACAAGAGCAACAAGCCGAGGTTCTTCGATGGATTGGTCGCAATCTCAAATCCCGCCGATGCGGCTCGAGGCGCGCTTCGGCGATCGCGTGGTGCCGGCATTTTCGCAGCGGCCTGCCAGCCTCTGGGCGATGATCGCGGACGCCCGCGACCGCAACGCCGATGCCGAAGCTCTGATCTGCGGCAATGTCCGCCTGAGCTGGCGGCAGGCGTCAGAACAAGCCGCGCGGATCGCTGCGGGATTGCGTAAACACGGATTGCAGCGCGGCGATCGTGTCGCCATCCTGCTCGGCAACCGCATCGAATTTCCGCTGCTGCTGTTCGCCGCCGCGCATGAGGGGCTCGTCACGGTGCTGCTCAGCACGCGCCAGCAGAAGCCGGAGATCGCCTATGTGCTCGCCGATTGCGGTGCCAAGATCCTGATCCACGAGGCCGCGCTCGCCGAGCGGCTGCCCGACGCGCATGATGTGCCCGATGTGATCCATCGCATCGCCGTCGCCGATGATCCGGCTCTGTCGCGTTTCGCAGTGCTCGCCGACAACCCGCCGGCCGTGGCACCGATCGAGGTGGGCGAGGAGGACACCGCGATGATTCTCTACACCTCCGGCACCACGGGCAAGCCGAAGGGCGCGATGCTGGCCCATTGCAACATCGTCCATTCCTCCATGGTGTTCGTGTCCTGCCTGCAATTGACGGGGGCCGATCGCTCGATCGCAGCGGTGCCGCTCGGCCACGTCACGGGGGTCGTCGCCAACATCACCACCATGATCCGCTGCGGCGGCGCGCTGATCATCATGCCCGAGTTCAAGGCCGCCGATTACCTCAAGCTCGCCGCGCGCGAGCGCGTCACCTACACGGTGATGGTGCCGGCGATGTACAATCTCTGCCTGCTCCAGCCCGATTTCGACGGCTACGATCTGTCGAGCTGGCGCATCGGCGGCTTCGGCGGCGCGCCGATGCCGGTTGCCACCATCGAGAAGCTCAAGGCGAAGATTCCCGGCCTGAAGCTGATGAACTGCTACGGCGCGACCGAGACGACGTCGCCCTCGACGATCATGCCGGGCGAGCTGACCGAGAGCCACATCGACAGCGTCGGCCTGCCGTGTCCCGGCGCACGCATGGTCGCGATGGGACCGGACGGGCGCGAGCTGCCTCCCGGCGAGATCGGCGAGCTCTGGATCCAGAGTGCCTCCGTCATCAAGGGCTACTGGAATAATCCGAAGGCCACCGCTGAAAGCTTCACGGGCGGATTCTGGCATTCGGGCGATCTCGGCTCGGTCGATGCGCAAGGGTTCGTTCGCGTGTTCGACCGGCAGAAGGACATGATTAATCGCGGCGGCCTGAAGATCTATTCGGCCGAGGTCGAATCCGTGCTGGCCGGCCATCCCGCGGTGGTCGAGAGCGCGATCATTGCCAGGGCCTGCCCGGTGCTGGGCGAGCGCGTCCACGCCGTGGTGGTGACGCGACAGCCGGTGACGGAAACGGACCTGCGCGCCTGGTGCGCCGAGCGCCTGTCCGACTACAAGGTTCCCGAAACCATGGCGATCACATCGGACCCGCTGCCGCGCAATGCCAATGGCAAGGTGCTGAAGCGGCAGCTGCGGGAGCTGCTGGGGGCTTGAGCCGGGCAGGGGCATCCGGGCTGCCCCGGTGGTTAACGCCTTGATCGGGCTCGCTTTGCCTTGCCACCGCCATATCGTTAGGCTACCTCGCCGCCACACGGGGACGGGATTCCTGACGCGAACGCCTTGGCGCGCGCACCCGGACGGGTATGGGATTAGCATAAGTGTCTGAATTATTTGACGAAGTCGACGAGGAAGTCCGTCGCGAACAGTTCAAGAAGCTGTGGGACAAGTATTCGATCTACTTCATCGCCCTGATGGTGCTGATCGTGGCCGCCGTCGGCGGCTGGCGCGCCTATCAATATTTCGAGGCCAAGAAAGCCGCCGAGGCCGGCGCCATCTTTGAGAAGGCCGTCGAGCTGTCCGAGCAGGGCAAGCACGAGGACGCCGAGAAGGCCTTCACCGAGCTCGCCGCCAAGGCGCCGTCCGGCTATCGCACCCTGGCGCGGCTGCGCGCTGCGGCCGAGGCCGCGAGCCGCGATCCCAAGGCGGGTGCGAAGATGTATGACGACATTGCCGCCGACCGCAGCATCGGCGGCGAGTGGCAGGACCTGGCCAAGATCCGCGCCGCGGGCCTCCTGCTCGACAGCGCCAGCTACGCCGACATACAGCAGCGGCTGGAAGCTTCCGCCGCGCCAAAATCGACCTTCCGCCACAGCGCCCGCGAGATGCTGGCGCTGTCGGCTTGGCGCAACAACGACATGACCGCAGCCCGCAAATGGCTCGAGGCGATTGACGGAGACGGCGAAACGCCGCCCGGCCTGCGCTCGCGCGCCGAGGCGCTCCAGGCATTGTTGCCACCCGTCGCCAAAAGCTGACGACGGTTCTCTGACGTAACGAGACACCAAGATGCGCCGCACGCCACGCTTGATCGCAGCCGCCGTCCTGATCGCCTTCACCGGCGTCCTGGGCGGCTGCTCCAGCTTCGATCCGAGCGACCTGCTCGACTTCCTCGACACCAAGAAGAAGCTGCCGGGCGACCGCAAACCGGTCTTCCCCGAGGGCGTGCCGGGGCTCGAGCAGGGTGTGCCGAGGGATCTGTACAAAGGCGCGCAGCAGCAGCCTGACCCGAACGCGCCTGCCGTGGCGGCATTGCCTGCGGAGCCGGAGCCGGCCAAGCCGGCGAAGGGGACCAAGGCAAAACATGCCAAGCAGCCCACCACGGCGGCTGCGCCGGCCGAAGCACCCGCCGGCGAGGTCGACGGCGAGGCCCAGCCCGAGGCCGCGCCGGCGACGTCCGCTCCGCCGCCCAAGCACAAGATCGTCCGCAGGCGCACCACCGCGCCGCCGCCGGACCAGCCGGCCCAGCAGGCGCAGCCGACCCAGGCTCCGCAGCGGCAATCGCAGAGCGCCTTCCCGGCACCGCTGCCGAGCGGCAGCTTCTCGCGCTGATATTTTTCGTTGCATTGACAGGCGCAGCCCCGGCAGCGCACGAATGACCGATGTCCTTCACGATCGCCATTATCGGCCGGCCCAATGTCGGCAAGTCGACGCTGTTCAACCGCCTGGTTGGGCAGAAGCTCGCGCTGGTCGATGACCTGCCTGGCGTCACCCGCGACCGCCGCGAAGGCGAGGCCAGGCTCGGTGATCTCCGCTTCACCATCATCGATACCGCCGGCCTCGATGAGGGCGCCAAGGGTTCGCTGACCGCGAGGATGCAGGAGCAGACCGAGACGGCGATCGCGCAGGCCGACGCGCTGTTCTTCGTCATCGACGCCCGTATCGGCCTGACGCCGACCGATCGCGCCTTCGCCGATTTCGCCCGCAAGGCCAACAAGCCGGTGCTGCTGGTCGCCAACAAGAGCGAGGGCAAGCACGGCGATGCCGGCGCGATGGAAGCGTTCGCACTCGGCCTCGGCGATCCCATTCAGATCTCGGCCGAGCACGGCGAGGGCATGGGCGAACTCTACGACGCGCTCGCCGGGCTGATGCCCGAGCCCGTCGACGAGGATGAGGACGAGGATGATGCGGAGCTTTCCGAGGAAGAGGCCGCCACGCGTCCGATCCGGGTCGCCATCGTCGGCCGGCCCAATGCCGGCAAGTCGACGCTGATCAACCACCTGCTCGGCGAGGAGCGCCTGCTGACGAGCCCCGAGGCCGGCACCACGCGCGACTCCATCGCCGTCGAGATCAACTGGAAGGGCCGCGACTTCCGCGTGTTCGACACCGCGGGCCTGCGCCGGCGCTCGCGCATCGAGGAGAAGCTGGAGAAGCTCTCGGTTGCGGACGCGCTGCGCGCGGTGCGCTTTGCCGAAGTCGTCGTGCTGATGATGGACACGCAGAACCGCTTCGAGGAGCAGGACCTGCGCATTGCGGACCTGATCGAGCGCGAGGGACGGGCGGTCGTGCTCGCCGTCAACAAATGGGACCTGATGGAGACCAGGGGCGGCGGCGCGATCTCGGGCCTGCGCCGCGACGCCGACCATTGGCTGCCGCAGCTCAAGGGCGTGCCCATCGTCGCCGTCTCGGGCCTGATGGGCGAGGGCATCGATCGCCTGATGCAGGCGATCCAGGACGCCTATGCGATCTGGAACAGGCGCGTGCCGACCTCAGCGCTCAATCGCTGGTTCGAGCAGGCGATCCAGGCCAACCCGCCGCCCGCGGTCTCCGGCCGCAGGCTGAAGCTGAACTACATCACCCAGACCAAGGCGCGCCCGCCGAGCTTCGTGCTGTTCTGCTCGCGCGCCGACGCCGTGCCGCAATCCTACTTGCGCTATCTCACCAATTCCATGCGCGAGACCTTCGAGCTGCCGGGCACGCCGGTGCGCATCACGCTGCGCGAGAAGGCCAATCCCTTCGCGCATAAGCGCAAGCGGCCGTCGTGAGCGACGGTGCCGGCGAGGCGGTGGTGCAGGACGCTGGTTGCGACGAAGACAGTCTCGTAGGGTGGGCAAAGCGAAGCGTGCCCACCGCGTCTTGAGCCGTGGAAACAGATGGTGGGCACGGCGCTTAGGCGCCTTTGCCCACCCTACAGCTTGAGCTCATCGTCATTCCGGTCCGGTGCTGCGGGATCGCTTCGCGGTCCCGTGCGCACCATCCCGGCATGACGCTACGCGGTCACTTCTTCACCAGCGGGCAGTCGCTGTCCTTGAGCGGCTTGGCCGCATCTTCCGGCGCGATGGTGGCGACCAGCTTGTAATAGTCCCACGGCCCCTTCGACTCCTCGGGCTTCTTCACCTCGAACAGATAGGCGGGGATGAGGCGGCGTCCGTCCTGGCGCAGCGGGCCCTTGCCGAACAGCGGATCGTCGGTCGGCAGCTCCTTCATCTTGGCAACGACCTTGGCGCCGTCACGCGGATTGCTGCCGAGCGCGTCCATCGCCTTCAGGTAATGCAGAATCTCGGCATAGAGGCCCGCAACCGTCATCGAGGGCATCGAGCCCTTGGGCGAGACCTTCTGGAAGCGCTTCGACCATTCGCGGGTCTGGTCGTTAAGATCCCAATAGAAGGACTCGGTGAAGGTCAGGCCCTGCGCGGTCTTCAGGCCGAGCGAGTGCACGTCGTTGATGAACAGCAGCAGCGCGGCGAGCTTCTGGCCGCCCTGGACGATGCCGAACTCGGCGGCCTGCTTGATCGCGTTGGTGGTGTCGCCGCCCGCATTGGCAAGGCCGATGATCTTGGCCTTGGAGGACTGCGCCTGGAGCAGGAAGGAGGAGAAGTCCGCCGTGTTCAGCGGATGCTTGACGCCGCCGAGCACCTTGCCGCCGGTCGCGGTGACGACCGCGCCGGTGTCGCGCTCCAGCGCATGGCCGAAGGCATAATCCGCGGTGAGGAAGAACCAGCTGTCGCCGCCCGCCTTGGTCAGCGCCTTGCCGGTGCCGTTGGCGAGCATGTAGGTGTCATAGGTGAAGGACACGGTGTTGGGCGTGCAGGCCTTGCCGGTGAGGTCGGCAGTGGCCGCACCCGAATTGAGCAGCACCGCATTCTTTTCCTTGACGAGGTTGCTTACCGCGAGCGCGACGCCGGAGCTCGGCGTGTCCGCGATGGCGTCGACCTTGTCGGCGTCGATCCATTGCCGGGCGATGTTGACGCCGATGTCGGGCTTGTTCTGGTGATCGCCGGAGAGCACCTCGATGGTCCAGCCCTTGGCCTTCAGGCCGGAATCCTCGACCGCCATCTTCACTGCCGCGACCGAGTTCGGGCCGCCGATGTCGGCATAGAGGCTCGACATGTCGTTGAGCACGCCGATCTTGATGGTCTTGTCTTGCGCGAAGGCGGATGTGGCAAAGCCGAAAGCGGCACAGGCCAGAAGAGCCGCGGTGCGGCGTGCGGGCATCGTCATAAAAGGCTTCCTCCATTGTCAAATATGCGGACGGCTCTCTGCGGGAGCCTTGTTCCAATCGACGCTCTACCGTGTCCCACGGCTGACGGCAATGCACCTAAAGCCGGATGACGCTGCGTCGTAGCGTCATCCTTCGGTTAACTTTTGGGCAAAATGCGTTGAGACGCTATGTCAGCGCGTGCGATGTCAGCGTGAATGTCTGAATGCGCTTTCCGCTATCGACCACGGCGGTATGGCCGTGCCCCCGGCATGGCGTTCGAGGGCAATCAGGCCGGCGCGCGGAAGCTCATCAGGGTGCGGGTCTTGTAGTCGTAGAATTTGCCGGTCTCGGTCCAGTCGGGCGCGCATAGCGGCACGATGAATTCTGCGACCTGCTCGGGCGTGTCGAGCGTTGCCGGATCCTCGCCGGGCATCAGGGTGGCGCGCATGCGGGTGCGGACCGGGCCGGGATTGAACAAATTGACGCGCAGCTTGGTGTTCGCAGTCTCGTGTGCCCAGGCGCGCGCCAGCGTCTCCAGTGCGGCCTTGGACGCGGCGTAGGGGCTGACATAAGCGGTCGCCTTGTTGGCGGCACCCGAGGTGATGAACACGGCGCGGCCGGCATCGGACTGCTTCAGCAGCGGCTCCATACAGCGGATCAGCTGGAAGTTCGCCGAGACGTTCACCGCCATCACGTCGGTGAAGGTCTTCAGCTCGATATGGCCGATCGGCGAGGACGGGCCGAGCACGCCGGCATTGCCGACAAGAATATCGAGCTTGCCGTAGCGCTCGTGCAGGCCGGCGCCGAGACGCGCGATGCCGTCGGAATCGGTGAGGTTGAGCGGCACCAGGGTGGCGCTGCCCCCCTCTTTCCGGATCTCGTCGTCGAGCTCTTCCAGCCCTCCTTGCGTACGCGCCACCGCAACGATGTGCGCGCCGGCTTTCGCCAATGCCTTGGCGGTGGCGAAACCGATGCCGCGCGAGGCGCCGGTGACGAGAGCGATGCGGTCAGCGAGGGGCTTGGTCATGGCGGGGTTTTACAGCCGTGGACGGCCGGGACAAGCCCCCGCATGGTCGTCATTCCGGGGCGATGCGAAGCATCGAACTATGGTGCGCAATTGCGCACCTGAGAATCTCGAGATCCCGGGTTCGGTCCTCTGGACCGCCCCGGGACGACGCCTTCGCCGTCAGCTCGCCTCCGCCAGCAGCGACAATTGCCGCGGCTGCGGCTCGGTCTGGGTCTGGTCGGTGAGGTGGGTCGGATAGACGCCGGTGAAGCAGTGATCCGCAAACTTTGGATTGGCGGGATCGCGGCCGGGCTCGCCCATGGCGCGGTACATGCCGTCGATCGACAGGAAGGCGAGTGAGTCCGCGCCGATGAGCTCGCGCATCTCCTCCAGCGAATGCGTCGCGGCCAGGAGGCCGCCGCGGTCGGGCAGGTCGATGCCGTAGTAGTCAGGGTAGAGGATCGGTGGCGAGGCGAGGCGGAAATGCACCTCCTTGGCGCCGGCATCGCGCATCATGCGCACGATCTTCTTCGAGGTGGTGCCGCGCACCAGGGAGTCGTCGATCAGGATGATGCGCTTGCCTTCGATCGCGGCGCGGTTGGCCGAGTGCTTCATGCGCACGCCGGATTCGCGGATCGCCTGCGTCGGCTGGATGAAGGTGCGGCCGACATAGTGGTTGCGGATGATGCCGAGCTCGAACGGCACGCCGGAATACTGGCTGTAGCCGACCGCGGCCGGCACGCCGGAATCCGGCACCGGCACCACGACGTCGACCGGAACGTGGCTCTCGCGCGCGAGCTGCGCGCCGAAATTCTTGCGCACCTCGTAGACCGAGCGGCCGTGCACGATGGAATCCGGCCGCGAGAAGTAGATGTATTCGAAGATGCAGGGGCGCGGCGCCATCGGCGGGAACGGCTTGTGGATGTCCTGGCCGTTCTCGTCGAACACGATGACTTCGCCGGGCTCGATGTCGCGCACGAAACGCGCGCCGATGATGTCGAGCGCGCAGGTCTCCGAGGTCAGGATCGGGCAGCCGTCGAGCTCGCCGAGCACGAGCGGGCGGATGCCGCGCGGATCGCGCGCGCCGACCAGCTTCTTGTTGGTGAGCGAGACCAGCGCATAGGCGCCTTCGATCTCGCGCAGCGCGTCGATATAGCGCTCGATGAAGCGGCTGCGCCTCGAGCGCGCCACCAGATGCAGGATCACCTCGGTGTCGGAGGTCGACTGCATCATCGCGCCGTTCTTGACGAGCTCGCGGCGCAGCGTCAGGCCGTTGGAGAGGTTGCCGTTGTGGGCGACCGCAAGGCCACCGGCATTGAGCTCGGCGAACAGCGGCTGCACGTTACGCAGGATGGTCGCGCCTGTGGTGGCGTAGCGGACATGGCCGACTGCGACACTGCCGGGCAGGCGGTCGATCACTTCGCGGCGGGAGAATGTGTCGCCGACGAGGCCGAGGCGGCGTTCGGAATGGAAGCGGTTGCCGTCGTAGGAGACGATGCCGGCGGCCTCCTGGCCGCGGTGCTGCAGGGCGTGAAGGCCGAGCGCGGTGATGGCGGCCGCATCGGGATGGCCGTAGATGCCGAAGACGCCGCATTCCTCGCGCAGCGTATCGCCTTCCAGATCGTCCTGAAGCTCGAGTGCGGCCGGGCCTGGACCGGCGTCTGGATCGAGATCAAGCAGGGCGTCCTGGTCAGGGTGTCGCATCTGGTTCTCGCCTCTCTCTAGGGCTCTATCAACGCGCCGCAGGTTTCTCGATCAGCTTTTTCATGCCGTCACGAGCCGATTTACTGTACCCGTCGCCACTGCCCGAAGGCTGCTGCTCGGATTCAGCTTGATCATCATCTGGTTTGTTTTTCTTGAATCTCTTCAAGATGGTGTTCTCGGGGTCGTCAGGCAAGAGGGCCATCAGCCAATCGCCGGTTCCCTGCAGCACGACGCGGGACTTGGCCCCGGTGACCCAGTCGGGGCGCTGCTTGTCCGGCACCAGCCAGGTGAAGAACAGGAACGCGACCACGACGATCAAAAGCCCGCGAGCCAGCCCAAACAGGAAGCCGAGGGTGCGATCCAGCGCGCCGATCCGCGAATCCAGGATCATGTCGGAGATCCGGACCGTGATGACGGAGACCACGACCAGGGTGCCGACGAACACGCCCGCGACCACGACCACGCTCGCGACCGTGTCGTTGTTGAAATAGGTCTTGGCGGTCGGCAGCAGCTTCGAGAAGGAATACAGCGTCACGATTGCCGCCGCACCCCAGGCCGCGATCGACAGGATTTCGCGCATGAAGCCGCGGACCATGGCGAGCAGGCCCGAAATCAGCATCACACCGAGCAGGATCAGGTCGAGGAGTGTTACTGGCATCGGCTGGTCTGGTCCGCTCGTACTTCAAAGGTGCTCTAGCGAATCGGTGTTTGGCCGCTGCCCTAAAAGAAGGGCAGACGGCGTTCCCGGCAAGGCCGCAACCACGCAATCCCATGCTGCTTTTGTGACGGCTGTATAGCGGCGAGGGCCTCCGCCGTCACCTCCACCTACCCCTCTCCGCGGCGGAATCTTGCCGGTGTGGCATTTTTCTCTGGCTGCGCGCTGGATTCGCCCCGGCGGGAGCCCCGGGCTGCGATCTCGGCGACCAATGTCGTCAGGCTGTTCACCGCGTTCAGGGACAGTCCGGCGTCGCCGCCCGCATCGCCCCGTGCCGATTCGGGCAGCACCGCGCGCTGGAAGCCGAGCTTTGCCGCCTCCTTCAGCCGGGCCGCGGTCTGCGCCACCGGGCGCACCACGCCCGACAGCGAGATTTCGCCGAAATAGACGGCATCGGTAGGTAACTGCGCATTAACCAGCGATGAAACCAGTGCAGCGGCGGCGGCGAGATCGGCCGCCGGCTCGTGGATGCGCAGTCCGCCGGCAACATTCAGATAGACGTCGTGGCCGGACAGTTTGACCCCGCAATGGGCCTCCAGCACCGCCAGCACCATCGAGAGCCGGCTCGGATCCCAGCCGACCACGGCCCGGCGCGGGGTGCCGAGCGAGGTCGGGGCCACCAGTGCCTGCAATTCGACCAAAACGGGCCTCGTGCCTTCGATGCCGGCGAAGACGGCGGTGCCGGGCGTGCCGAGATCGCGCTCCGACAGGAACAGCTCGGACGGGTTGGTGACCTCGCGCAGGCCGAGGCCCGTCATCTCGAACACGCCGATCTCGTCGGTCGGGCCGAAGCGGTTCTTCACCGCGCGCAGGATGCGGAATTGCTGCGAGCCTTCGCCCTCGAACGACATCACCGCATCGACCATGTGCTCGACCACGCGGGGTCCGGCGATCTGGCCGTCCTTGGTGACGTGGCCGACCAGGATGATGGCAGCCCCGGTCTTCTTGGCGAAGCGGATCAGCGCCTGGGCCGAGGCGCGCACCTGCGTCACCGTGCCGGGCGCCGATTCCACCGTGTCGGTCCACATGGTCTGGATCGAGTCGATCACGATCAGCCGGGGCACCGCGCCCTCCGACAGCGTCGAGACGATGTCCTCGACCGAGGTCTCGGCCGCGAGCTGCACCGGCGCGTCCGACAGCCCGAGCCGCTCGGCGCGCAGGCGCACCTGGGCGACCGCCTCTTCGCCGGAGATGTAGACGACGCGGTGGCCGCCTCGCGCCAGCAGGCTGGTCGCCTGCGTCAGCAGCGTCGACTTGCCGATGCCGGGATCGCCGCCGACCAGCAGCACCGAGCCGCGCACGAAGCCGCCGCCGGTGACGCGGTCGAGCTCGGTCATCCCGGAGGACAGGCGCGGCGCGTCCGGACTCTTGCCGGCGAGACTCTCCAGCGCGAACGTTCGGCCCTTGCGCCTGGAGCGGATCGAGACCGGCACGCTGCCGCTGGTGTCTTCTTCCGCCAGCGTATTCCACTCGCCGCAGGACTCGCACTTGCCCTGCCAGCGGTTATAGGCCGCGCCGCAGTTCTGGCAGACGAAGGACAGCGTGGATTTGGCCATGGGGAGAGCGAGTCGTTGCTTCGTTCAGCGTGCTTAGCACGATCAGAGATGGGAGTGCGAAGCGTTCCGCGCTACCGCGCTCTCGGCAACTCGTCCTTGCGCTTGCACCGCAGGTAGGGCTTCCCGTCGATCTTGATCGTGCCGTTCGCGCCGGGCGCCAGCCTGATCGTGACCGTGCTGCCGTTCGTGCCCTTGGTGTAGTCGTCCCAGAACTCGAAGCAGGTGGCGGACAGCACGAGGGCGTCGCCCGCCGGAACCCTGCGGTCGATGCGGCAGTGGTTCTCGTATCGGTCGATCAGGGGTGCCGGCTTGCCCTTGATGACGTTGTCGAGGTCGATCATCGTCTTGCTGTCCGGGCCGTCCTTGTCGCGGCAATCTTTTTTCGTCGAGGCCCACAGGCCGTCGAATGGCTGCGCGGCGAGCGCCGGCTGCATTGAGAAGAGGATGACGCCGGCGGCGGCGATCATGGCAACGATGCGCATGCACTGGTGTCCTTTACCCGGGGGAGCGCAGTCAGAACGCATTGAACAGCATCGTCAAGCCGGCCGTCAGCATGATGCCATCCATCAGCAGCCGAAACTTCTCCGGCTTGAGGTGCAGCACGAAGCGCTTGGCGATGAAGGCGCCAAGCATCAGCGATGAGCCCGCGATCAGTCCCTTGATGAAGACCTCCCCGGTCAGGGCGCCGAAACGCTCGAAGGTCACCGACTTCGCGAAATAGAGCCCGAGCGAGGAGGCCGCTTCGGTGGCGAGGAAGGCGCCCTTGGACAGGCCGTAGAACAGGAACAGCGGCACGCTGAGCGGCCCGGTCGAGACCACGATGCCGGTGAGATAGCCGATCACCGCGCCGCCGATCGCAAGATGCCAGAGATTGGCCTTGAGATCGTGCCGCGCCAGAAAGTGCCGCACCGGCACCATCGCGATCAGGAAGATGCCGATGGTGAGATCGACTGCATGCGAGGGCAGTGCCAGCAGCGTTCGCGCGCCGAGCGCAGCCGCCGGAATGCCGGTGACCGAATAGGCCGCGCAGGCCCGCCAATCGACCTCGCGCCACCACGCCAGGATCCGCGAAAAATTCGCCATCACGGAGGCCACCGCCATGATCGGCACCGCCTCCTTCGGCCCATAGGCATAGACCAGCACCGGCATCAGCATGATCGACGAGCCGGTGCCGACGATGCCTGAGATGGTGCCGGCGATGAGGCCGACGGTGAGGACGAACAGGAAGGCCAAAGGGAGCGCTCCGGGAATCGGGGCAGTCTAGCCGCGGCCAGGGGTAAGGGCGATGCGCGCCAGGCGGGGACAGCTATTCGGTGGTGCGTTAAGTCATTGAGAAGACAGGGCTCGGCTACTGTGCATGGGGTTGTTTTTCATGTTCTTGTTTTGGGGCATCCCGCTGCTGACAGCATGTTGGCAGCAGGGGCGGGCTACGACCACCTCCTGACAAAAGGGGAGAGCGGATCATGCCGATCGAGGCAAGCTGTCATTGCGGTGAGACGGTGTTCGAGGTGACGGAGGCGCCTTCGAGCGTGACGCGCTGCACCTGCACTCTCTGCGCCAAGCGCGGCGCGCTGTGGGCCTATTACAAGCCGGCGCAGTTTCGCCTGCTGTCGCCGCCAGAGAACGTCGCGACCTATCTCTGGGGCAGCCGCACCGTCAAACACCATTTTTGCGCGTCTTGCGGCTGCGGCACCTATTCGGAGTCGCCGGACTGGTCGAGCGGCAAGCCCGATTTCGACAATCCCAAGGTCGCCGTCAACGCGCGACTGTTCGACGATTTCGATTTGGAGGCCGTGCCGGTGAACGTCATTGACGGCAGGAATTTGTGGTGAGGGTCACCGCAACACCACCCACGCCGGCGCGTGGTCGCTCGCGCCATCCTCGCCGCGGATCTTCTTGTCGACGCCGGCCTTCGTTAACCGTGAGGCCAAGGCAGGGCTAAGCAGGAGATGGTCGAGCCGCAGGCCCGCATCGCGCGGCCAGCGGTTCCGCATGTAGTCCCAGAACGTGTAGATGCGCTTGTGCGGATGCAATTCGCGGATCGCGTCGCACCAGCCTTGCTCGACCAGCGCGGCAAAGGCGGCGCGGCTCTTCGGCTGGATCAGCGCATCCTTGTCCCAAGAGCGCGTCGGATAGATGTCGATCTCATCAGGCGCGACGTTGTAGTCGCCGGCGAGCACCACCGGCAGGTCCTGCTTGATGAAGGTCTTGGCGTGGCGCCGCAGCCGCGCGAACCAGTCGATCTTGTAGTCGAATTTCGGTCCCGGCTGCGGATTGCCGTTCGGCAGGTAGATGCTGGTGACGACGATGCCGCGCACGGCCGCTTCGATGTAGCGCGCTTCGAGATCGGCAGGCTTTCCCGGCAACCGGTCGCGCGTCAGCACGGGCTCGGCATTGCGGGCGAGGATGGCAACGCCGTTCCAGGCCTTTTGTCCACGCCACACCGCGCCATAGCCGGCCTTTTCGATGGCGGCCGCCGGAAATTCGCCATCACTTGCCTTCAACTCCTGAAGCGCGACGACATCGGGCTTCGCCGCGCGCAGCCATGCCAACAAATTGGGCAGGCGGCGGTTGATGTTGTTGATGTTGAATGTCGCGATCTTCATGTAGAGCTACCGGCTCCTGCCTTCCGTCCTCGGAGATACAATGTCCAAGTTGAGCTTTGCCGCTACTGTATTCGTCGTCGCGTTCTCCGGGGCCACGGCACAGTCAGCCGAAACGCGCGGCGCGTGCAAGGCGGACTACGACAAATTCTGCGCCGGCATCGCGCCGGGTGGCGGCATCGTCGCCTGTCTCAACGCCAAGCGCGACCAGCTCAGCGCCACCTGCAAGACAGCGCTGGACAGCAGAAAGAAGAAATAATCCTCGCGTCCCGGACGCGCGAAGCGCGAGCCGGGCCAGAAGGCCACACGGGATACTGTTGAAAGATGGGCCCCGGCTCTGCAGCGCATCGCTGACCGGACGATGCTTCGCATCGCCGGCATAGCGCTGCACTGCGTCCGGGTCACGAGAGCGTCGTCTAGCTCGGCAGCGGCGGCAACGCCGGCGGCTGCTCGATCGGCGGCGGGGTGGGCGGCTGCCCGGCGTTCGACGCGGGCTCCGGCTTCGTCAGCGGCTCCTCGACATTGCCGCCCTTGTAGACGCGGGCATAGCGGTGGCCGAGGCTGGTCAGCACCTCATAGCCGATCGTGCCGAAATGGTGCGCGAGCTCGTCGACGGTGATGCCTTCGCCGAGCAGCGTCACCATGTGGCCGCGCCGCACCGCGTTCGGCGGCAGATCGGTGATGTCGATCGCGATCAGGTCCATGGAGATGCGGCCCGCGACAGGGCAGCGCTTGCCGGCCACGATGACCTCGGCGCCACGGGTGCCGTCATTGGAGCTGGCGGCGCGGAAATAGCCGTCAGCATAGCCGACCGCGATGATCGCCAGTTTCGTCGGCCGGCGCGCGGTCCAGGTGCCGCCATAGCCGACGGTCTCGCCGCGATCGATGGTGCGGATCTGCACGATGCGCGCCTTGAGGTCGACCACCTGCTGCATCGGATTGTCGGCCTCCGGCGTCGGGTTGACGCCGTAGAGCGCAGCTCCCGGCCGCACCAGGTCGAACTGGAAGGGCGCGCCTAGGAAGATACCGGAGGAGTTGGCGAGCGCCGCCGGCACGCCTGTGAACTCGCTGGCGATGCTGCGGAAGGCCGCGAGCTGTCTGGCATTGATCGGGCTGTTGAGCTGCTCGGCCGAGACCAGATGGCTCATCACCAGCGTGATGCCGTGATCGCCGGCATTGATGCGGGGGATGATGGCCTGCGCTTCCGACAGCGTCAGCCCGAGCCGGTTCATGCCGGTGTCGATGTGAATAGCAGCACCCCCGTTCCAGCCGGTGCGGCGGCAGAACACGTCCCATTCGGCGAGCTCGTTGAGATCGCCGATCACCGGACGGCAATTGATCGTGGCGTAGTGCTCGCCGGTGTTCTGGAAGTAGCCGCCGAGCACGTAGATCGTGGGCTCCGGAACGGCGGCCCGCACCTTGCGCGCTTCCTCGATGGTGGCGACGAAGAAGGTCTTGCAACCGGCTTTGCTCAGGGCTCGCGACACTTGCTCGGCGCCGCAGCCATAGGCGTCGGCCTTGATCACCGCCGAACATTCGGCCGGCACCGCCGTCTTCTCGAGCTTGCGCCAATTGGCGATGATCGCGTCGAGATCGACGGTCAGCACGCCGCCATAGGCCGCGAGCGCGGCAGCCTGGTTGGCCTCCGCGGAGAGTGGGCCGGATTGCGGGATCGATTTCGGGGCGGACGCCATTGTCATGGCGCCGTTTTACGCAAGAGGCCGCCGCCGTTCAACCCGGGGAACAAGCTAGTAGTCGCTGCGATCCGGGATCTGGCCGTCATGCGCGAGATCGCCGAAGCGCGTGACCGAGGAATCGAAGTGCAGCTCGACGGTGCCGGTCGGACCGTGGCGCTGCTTGCCGATGATGACTTCGGCGCGCCCCGCCGTGCGTTCCATGTCGGCCTGCCATTTGGCATGTTCTTCGGTGCCGGGGCGCGGCTCCTTCATGGCGAGGTAATATTCCTCGCGGAACACGAACAGCACGACGTCGGCGTCCTGCTCGATCGAGCCGGATTCACGCAGGTCCGACAGCTGCGGCCGCTTGTCGTCGCGCGATTCCACCTGACGCGAGAGCTGCGACAGCGCGATCACGGGAACGTTGAGCTCCTTGGCGAGGGCCTTCAGGCTGGTCGTGATCTCCGTGATTTCCTGCACGCGGCTGTCGCTGGCGCGCTTGCCCGAGCCGGAGAGCAGCTGGATGTAGTCGATCACCAGGAGATCGAGACCCTTCTGACGCTTGAGCCGGCGTGCGCGCGCCATCAGCTGCGCGATCGAGAGGCCGCCGGTGGCGTCGACGTAGAACGGCAGCGATTGCAGCTCGATCGAGACCTGCCGGATCTTCTCGAAATCGGCCTCCGAAATGCCGCCGCGGCGGATGTGGGAGGAGGGGATGCCGGTGCGCTCGGCCACGATACGCGTGGCGAGCTGGTCGGCCGACATTTCGCAGGAGAAGAAGCCGATCACGCCGCCGTTGGCGGCCTTCATGGTTCCGTCGGCCTGAAGCTCCGGCACGTAGGCTTGCGCGACGTTATAGGCGATGTTGGTCGCCAGCGAGGTCTTGCCCATGCCGGGGCGTCCCGCGACGATGATGAGGTCGGAGGGCTGCAGGCCGCCCATCTTGGTGTCGAGATCGCGCAGGCCCGTCGAGATGCCCGACAGCTTGCCGTCGCGCTGGAACGCCTTGGCCGCGAGATCGACCGCGACGGTGAGGGCCTGCGAGAATTTCTGAAAGCCGCCGTCGTAGCGGCCGGACTCGGCGAGCTCGTAGAGGCGGCGCTCGGCGTCCTCGATCTGCGCCCGCGGCGCAAAGTCGACCGGCGCGTCATAGGCGACGTTGACCATGTCCTCGCCGATGCCGATCAGGTCGCGGCGCAACGACAGATCGTAGATGGTCCGGCCATAATCCTGGGCGTTGATGATGGTGGTGGCTTCGGCCGCAAGCCGCGCCAGATATTGGCCGATGGTCATGCCGCCCACATCGGTATCGGCGGGCAGGAACGTCTTCAGCGTGACCGGGGTGGCGATCTTGCCCATCCGGATCAGGCTGCCGGCGGTCTCGAAGATGGTCTGGTGCAGCGGCTCGAAAAAATGCTTCGCCTCCAGAAAGTCGGAGACGCGGTAGAAGGCGTCGTTGTTGACCAGGATCGCGCCCAGAAGGCTCTGTTCCGCCTCGATATTGTGCGGCGCGCTCCGATAGGCGGGAGTTCCGGCATCGGGCGCGAGTTTGAGAACGTTCGAATCAGTCAGTGCCATGGTCGGACGTGCTTAGCAATTTTCTTGGGCGGATGCGGGGCCGGGATAAAGCGCCGCCGCAGGTCAAAGCGGAAGCAAAAGCTGACCGCTATCAACCGCTCAGTTAAAATGGTGGATGATTGGCAGCCGCAGCATGCGCCGCGCTTGACTGGATTTTCGCCGAACTCGCTCGTCCCAAAGGGGCGGCGGTCGCGCCATGGAAAAATCCTCAAACCCATGAACCCTGTCGGCTGGCGCGCAGACCTATGGAGAGGCGCGCGAAATGACGCACGCGGGCCGGATTCGGCTCGGCTTCAGACCAGCAGGAGGTAGACCAGCGCAACCAGGGCCGCCCCAACGCCGGTGACGATCAGGGCGTAATCGGTGCGGAGGTCGTCCTGCACGTCGAATGAGGTTTGGGTCTCTTTGCTCATGGCGACGGTCTAAGCCAGGCCCGACCGGACTTATGTGAAACAGATCACATCTCCCCGGATTCTTTCGGGGGTCATGCCGGAACAGGCGGACGGGCGGGGGGTTATCTCATTCCCCGCCGACAGGGATACGAGGCGAGCGATGCAGCCAGAACGGCAGCACCAGAACTGGCGAAGCGAGGCAGCCAGCCGGCTTTGGCTGTCGGGGCTGATCGCGGCCATGAAGCACGCGGAGCGGCCCGAGGTGCGTCGCCAGCCGGTCGCACCCGAAATCCTGCTGGAATTGCGGGCGCAATTGGCGTTAACGGCTTCTTTCCGGGCGTCCGGGATTTCGACGCTTCGTCACTAGAGCATGATCCGGAAAAGTGTGGTTTTCCGAAAGATCATGCTCAAACAATAACCTGAAGCGTGATGACGATTCATCCCAATCGCATTGCGCTTTAGCATCCGGACCCTATTCACCAGCCAGCTTGAGCCTCGGCATGGCCGCGCCCTCCCGCGCACGCAGCCGGGCTTCCTCCCGCGGGATATAGTCGCGGGTCATCGGCACCACCCCCTGGCGACGGGTGAGCTGGATCTGGAGGTTCATCATGGCTTGCTTGCGGAACGTCATCTCGCAGGCCGCCAGGTAGAATTCCCACATCAACGCGAAGCGCTCGTCGTAGAGCTGCACGGCTTCCTCGCGCCGCGCCATGAAGCGCTCCCGCCAGGCCTTCAGCGTCTCGGCGTAGTGCAGGCGCAGAATCTCGATGTCGCAGACCAGCAGGCCCGCGCGCTCGATCGCCGGCAGCACCTCGGACAGGGCGGGGATGTAGCCGCCGGGGAAGATATATTTGGCAATCCAGGGATTGGTCGAATCCGGGCCCTGCGAACGGCCGATCGAATGCAGCAGCATGACGCCGTCTTCCTTCAGCAGTTCGGCGCAGCGCTGGAAGTAGGCGTCGTAGAACCTTGCCCCGACATGCTCGAACATGCCGACGGAGACGATGCGGTCGAACGTACCGTCGACGTCGCGATAATCCTGGAGCAGGAATCTGGCCGAGCCGGACAGGCCCTTCTCGGCGGCGCGCGCATTGGCGACCTGCAGCTGCTCGGTCGACAGCGTGACGCCCGTGACATCGGCGCCCGCAATCTCGGCGAGATAGAGCCCGAGGCCGCCCCAGCCGGAGCCGATGTCGAGCACGCGCTGGCCGTCCCTGACGAGAAGCTTCGCGGCAATGTGCCGTTTCTTGGCAAGCTGCGCGTCGTCCAGCGACATCTCGGGCGTCTCGAAATAGGCGCAGCTGTATTGCTTGTCGGCATCGAGAAACAGCGAATAGAGCCGGCCGTCGAGATCGTAATGATGCGCGACGTTTTGACGGGAGCGGGGGCGGGGATTGAACTGCTTGAGGTGCCGCGTCAGGTAGCGCAGGTGCCACCATGGCTTTGCCCATTGCGGCAATAGGTCGGGTTGATCGAGCAGGATCGCGAGGGCATCCGCTATGCTGCCGCGCTCGACCACGAACTCGCCGTTCATGTAGGCCTCGCCCAGCCCCAGCTCGGGATTGATGAGGACCTTCCGCTCGGCGTCCGCGGTGACGAAGCGGACCGCGACCGGCTCTCCGGAGCCGTCGCCGACGGTGAACTTCGATCCGCTGGCGCTGGTCACCGTCAGCGACCCGCGGCGGATGAATTGAGACAGGAATCGACGCAACAGACGGTCCATCGGCACTCCTCTCGAGCGAACCCGAAAGATGCGACTAACCCGGCCTTCATATCTGACGCCCAGGCGCCGCAGCGGTTCCTATGCGTTTGCATCTAAATCTAGCGAGCCGGTTCCGGCCGCGCTATTGCACTGTATTCAAAGTAGATATTCGAAAACCGCTTAACCACATCCTTGCGCGGGGACCTGCTTCCATTCGCGGCTCAATCGGTTAAAAGGTGACCGCCGCCGCGCCGGATGCCGGCTGCTTCGCAGTAAAATTCAACGGAGATCATGGGAATGTCGAGCCGAGCGCTCAGCCTCGCGACGGTGATGCTTCTGATTGGCTTCGGTGCAGCCGATTCCGTTCTTGCGCAGGCGACGAACCTCGAGGCCGGCAAGACCCCGTCCCAGCTGTTCGCGCAGACCTGCAATGCCTGCCACAAGAGCCCGCGCGGACTGCTGAAGTCCGTGTCGCCCGGCTCGCTGCCGGGTTTCCTGCGCCAGCACTACACCACGAGCTCGGACATGGCGGGCGTCCTCTCTGCCTACCTGGTCTCCAACGGGGCCACCGACACCCGCTACCAGGCCAAGGACGCCAAGAAGGACGGTGCCTCGCCTGAGCAACAAGGCCGACGCCAGCGTGCGCAGGAGGCCGCCAGGCCTGAGGGCGAGGGCGCCACTCCGGCCGCCGAGGGCACGCGCCAGAAGCGTGCCGCACGGTCGGCCGAGGACGGCGCGAGACCGGAGGGACAGGCCGCGCCCGAGGCACGCAAAGGCAAGCGGCGCGCCAAGCCTGGGACCGAGGAAGCCCCGAAGGTCGATGCCGCTGCACCGGCGGCCGACGACAAGAAGAGCGAGCCGAAGCCGGAGGCCGTCAGGCCTGACAGCGCCAAGGCCGAGCCCGACAGCGGCAAGGCATCGGAGAAGCCGGTCGAGGCCAAGCCTGATACCGCGAAGGTCGAGCCGCGCAGCGACGCTCCGGCATCGCGACCCGACCCGGTCCCGCAGGTGACGCCGGCTGCACCTGCCGCCGCCAAGCCTGCCGAGCCGGCGGCGCCAAAGCCGGCGGAAGAGGCTGCTTCCAGGCCGGCCGCGCCCGCAGCCAGCTCCGAGCCAGTGGCCAGGCCACAGCCGGCCCCGCCCGCGACCGCTGCAACCCCGCCTGCGGCGCCGGCCGAGTCCTCCGGTCCGCCGGCACCGCCGATCTCGCGCTAACTCCCTTACCGTCCTTAAACGGACATGCGGAGGCCGTCTTGAAAGCCGGCCTCCGCGTCGTGTTGACCTCTTCTGGAGTATTACTCTAGAGTAACACTCCAGGAGGCTTCGATGGCAGCGAGCGTGCGAGACGATCTGTTGACAGCCGGGCTGATGGTGTTCGACCGCGTCGGCTTCGAGGCCGCGACGGTGGCCGCGATCCGCACCCGGGCGCGCGCCTCCAACGGCAGCTTCTTCCACGTCTTCGGCTCGAAGAAGGAGCTCGCCGGTGCATTGTTTCTGGAGGTTCTGCGGCACTATCACGCCGCGGTCCTGGCCGCGCTCGATCCCGTCCCCGACGCGGAACAGGGCATCGATCGCCTGATCCGGGCGCATCTCGATTGGGTCGTCACCAGCCGGCGCGAGGCGCGCTACCTCTTCGAGATCTCGCGCAGCGAATGGAGCGAGGACGTGCGTGAGGCCCAGCGGGCGCAGAATGCGCGGCTTGCCGAAGGCATCGAGCGCTGGCGCGCGCCGCTGGTCGCAAGCGGCGAACTTCTGCCGATGACGCCGGTGATGTTCATCAGCCAGCTGATCGGTCCGGCGCAGATCTTCTGCCGCGCCTTCCTGTCGGGGCGCGACCGCACAGATCCGCGCATCGAGGCGGACACGCTGATCGCCTGCGCCAATCGTGCGCTGAGGCCGTTCGATCGCATCAACAAGCAATAAGGGGAGACCGCATGCGGGCCGAAGCTGATCCGGAATTTGCGCCGATTGCCGAGCGCATCCACGCCAATGTCGGCCGGCAGGGTTTCATGAACCTGGTCGGCGCCGAGCTCTCCGAATTGTCGCGCGGCAACTGCACCATCGCCGTGGAGCGCCGGCCGGAGCTGTTACAGCAGCACGGCTTCTTCCACGGCGGCGTCACCGCCTTCCTGGTCGACAACGCCACGACGATCGCAGCCGCCACGTCGCGCGGCCAGCCGGCGCTGACGGCGGAATACAAGCTCAATCTGTTGTCGCCCGCGGCCGGCGAGAAGCTGATCTGCCGCGCCCGGGTGATCAAGCCCGGCCGCCAGGTCGCCGTGGTCGCGGCCGACGTGTTCTGCGTCAGCGACGGCGTCGAGAAGCACACGGCAACGGCGCTGGCCTCGATTGCGATGTTGAGCGAAGACGTCGCTGCGAAAGCGAAAAGCCCGGCCGCGTGAGGCAGCCGGGCTGATCCATATCTCGTCATTCCGGGGCGATGCGAAGCGAGAGTCCGGAATCTCGAGATACCGGGTCTGGTCCTTCGGACCATCCCGGAATGACGACATTGGAGTTACTTCTCTTCCGCAGCCGGTGCCGGCGCGACGTCGTCGTGCTGGGCTTCCGGATCGAAGAACTCGCCGGCGGCGGCGATCGCCTCGGCGGCCGCGTCGCGATCCTCGTTGCGGGTCGAGATGTCCTCGCCGCGGTTGATGCGCTCGGCCTCGTCCTGGCTGCGCGCGACCGTCACGGTGATCTCGACCTCGACCTCGGGGTGAACGGCAACGGTGACCGTGTGCTTGCCGATGGTCTTGATCGGCGCGTCGAGCTGCACCTGCGGGCGGTCGAGATGGACGCCGTCGGTTTCGAACGCCATGACGATGTCGCGCACCGTGACCGAGCCGAACAGCTGGCCGGCCTCGGAGGCCTGGCGGATCACGATGATGTTCTTGCCCTCGATCTTCTCGGCGACCTTGGACGCTTCGCCCTTGGCCTTGAGGTTGCGCGCTTCGAGCTCGGCCTTCATGCCGTCGTACTTGGCCCGGTTGTCGGCGGTGGCGCGCAGCGCCTTGCCGCGCTTGAGCAGGAAATTGCGGGCGTAGCCGTCGCGAACCTTCACGACTTCGCCCATCTGGCCGAGCTTGTTGACGCGTTCCAGCAAAATGACTTCCATATTCGTTCTCCTTTTGAAGTGCTCTCTAAGGTTTCAGTTTCGGGGTTGAACTCAAGGGGTAGGCAGTGGTGGCGGCTGCCGGCTGCGCAGGAAGCGCTCGCGCAAGCCGAACACGGCATCCGCAAGCCCGAGGATCACCATCGCGATCACGGGCCATCCGAACACGACGACGGCGGCGTAGGTCGAGCCGAGCCAGAACGTGCGGCCGTTCAGCGCGAGCGTCAGCGTATGCAGCACGGCGAAACCGGCCAGCGCATAGCTCATCAGCAGCGCGGCAGTGGCGATCTGCGCCACGATGGCAAGCAGCCCACCGGTGAAGCAGAAGGCGAGCGAGATGCACAGCACCACCAGCGTCATCTGCGGCAGCTCGGTGGACTTGAGATCCGGCCAGGGGCGGCGCAGCCGGCCCGATGTCGCGGTCACCTTGGCGCTGAGCCAGAGGTTGAGAGTCAGCGTCATGGTCGCAGCGATGGTGGCGGCGGCCGGTGCGATGCGCACCAGCGCGTCGACGAACTGACTGGCTTCGCCCGAAGTTTGCGGGTCGGTGGCGCGCAGGACGCGCATCAGGCCGCGGCGCAACGTGCCGGTGATGGTCTCCGCGTCGGTCCCAAGCGTGAGCAGAGCGGCCATCGTGGTCAGCGTGGCGAAGCCTGCGATCCAGAGCAGGATGCGGCCGACCGGGTACCACTCGATGTCCGGCTCCGCGGCGGGCGCGGTGCCGGTGGCGGGCGCTGTGCTTCCCACCTGCCGCCCGAGCAGGACGAGATGGCCAAGCCACCACGCCGGCAATGCGACGGTGACGGCGAAGGCGATGCAGTAGGGCAGGCCGAACAGGGCGCCAAGGCCGATCGCGGCAACGATGCCGCCGAGGCTCGCGCAAAGTGGGCCCCAGCCGATCGCCGCGACCATCAGAGGGAGCGGAGCGAGATAGAACAGGACGAGCGAGATCAGCGCGCCCGAAATGATCGAGGCGAACATCAGGGCCGACGCAGTGCCGGCGATCAGGGCTATCAGTCCAAAAGCCATCATCAGCTGTCCCGCTCCCTTCGAGCGGTTAGAGGCGTCGTTTGCCCCAACCATCGGCGACCGGACGACCGGAAGCCTTATGAGTTCGAAAAGTCGCGACCGGCGGCGCAACGTCCGCCGGTCGAATTGGTCGTATCAGCGAATGACGTAGGGCAACAGGCCCAGGAAGCGCGCGCGCTTGATGGCGCGGGCGAGCTCACGCTGCTTCTTCGCGGACACCGCGGTGATGCGGCTCGGCACGATCTTGCCGCGCTCGGAGACGTAACGCATCAAGAGCTTGGAGTCCTTGTAGTCGATCTTTGGAGCATTGGCGCCCGTGAACGGGCAGCTCTTGCGACGACGGAAAAACGGGCGGCGTGCACCAGCTTCAGCCATGATTCTTACTCCCCATCCGTGTTTTCAGCTTCCTCACGCGGGCGGCGCGGGCCGCGATCGCCGCGGAAACCGCCCTCGCGGTCGCCACGGAAGCCGCCTTCGCGCTCACCGCGGAAGCCGCCGCCACGGTCGTCACGCTCGCGGTCGCGATCGGCCTTGCGCATCATCGCGGACGGGCCTTCCTCGAGCTCCTCGACGCGGACGCTGAGATAGCGGATGACGTCCTCGCTGATGCGCTCCTGGCGCTCGATCTCGGCGATCGCCGCGGACGGCGCGTCGATGTTGAGCAGCACGAAGTGCGCCTTGCGGTTCTTGTTCATGCGGTAGGTGAGGGAGCGCACGCCCCAATTCTCGGTCTTGGTGATCTTGCCGCCGAGACCTTCGACGATACCGGTCATCTGCGCAGTCAGCTCTTCGACCTGCTGCGGGCTCGCGTCCTGACGCGCGAGAAAAACATGCTCGTAAAGAGGCATGGTCGTCCTTTCCTCATGTTGGCGCATCGCCCGGCGTCAAACCCTTAAGAGGCCTTCGGAAAGGACTCTGGGATCAAGCTCAGAAGGCGGAAACACGGGACGACGGGCCGACTGGCCCTGCCACACCAAAATCACGAATGATTTGCTGAGACCGTCCGTTCAGCTCCCGGCCGGGGTCTGCGGATGAGCGCCTTATACGGATTTTGCCCGGCTTTGCAAGGTTGGAGGGTATTTTCAAGCCGAGCTGGATCCGTTCCTCTGACGGCAGCCAGACCCATCCTCCAATACCAAAATTCGGCTTGATCTATTTGTTTGTATGACATACAAATAGATCAGCGGAGAGGTCCCATGGCGGAAACGTCGGCCGATGCGCCGCTCGGAGCGGCGGGCGACCACAAGCACGCCGCGCGCGCGACGCGCTCGGCCGGCCGCAAGATGCGGTCGCTGCTGCTGGATGCTGCGAGCCCGCTGTTCCGGGAGCGGGGGCTGTCCGGCACGGCGATCACCGATATCGCGGCCGCCGCGAACGCGTTCCCGAGCCAGATCACCTATTACTTCCGCACCAAGGAGGCGCTGTTCGTCGAATGCGCCTGCCGCGATCTGTTGTACCTGGCGCGGGCCACCGAGCAGGCCGCGCTGAAGGCGCGCACGCCCGGGGAATATACCCGCGCGCTGGCCGAGACCGTGACCGCGAGCGATTCGGTAACCTTCTTCGCCGAGGCGCTGACGCTGACGCGGCGTCGGCAGGATCTCGCGCCACTGGTGGAGCGCACCATCGAGCGCCTGCACAGCGAGGGTACGCGCGCTTATGCGGGGCAGGTCGAGCGGCACGGCTGGCGCTCGCTGCGCGCGCCCGACGAAAGCTCGCGGCGCTTCTGGGCGGTCGCCGTAGGCGTCATTCTCGAAGGCTATGCGATGGGCCGTTCGCCCGAGGCGCTCTGCGCCGAGATGCTGCGCGTGCTGGGCGAGCAGGCGAAATCCACTGAAGACATTGGGCGCTTGCGTCTCGTCGAGGCGCGCGAGGCATCCGACAATTCGAATGGAGAGGGTTAGGCCATGACCGCGCTTCGCATGCGTGCCCGCGATTTCCTGACCGATGATCAACTGGCCGAGATACGTCAACGCGCGACGTGGAAGGGCGCCGCGCTGATCGCGCGCGCCTGGGCGCTGATCATTGGCGCCATCGCGCTGGTCGCGTGGTGGCCCAACCCATTCACCTATATTCTCGCTGTCGCCATCATCGGCTCGCGCCAGCTTGGGCTAGCGATCCTGATGCATGACGGCGCGCATGGCTGCCTGTCGCCCGACGAGAAAACCAATCTGGCGCTGAGCCAGTGGTTCTGCGCCTATCCGCTGTTTGCGGAGACGCGCAGCTACCGGCGCTACCACCTTCAGCACCATGCGCGCACCCAGCAGGAGGACGACCCCGATCTCGTGCTGTCGGCGCCATTTCCGATCACCAGGCTGAGCTATCGCCGCAAGTTCATCCGCGACATCACCGGGCAGACCGGTTACCAGCAGCGCAAGGCGCAGCTGCTCAACGCGCTCGGGCCAAAGGACTGGCCATGGCGGCAGCGTGCGGGGCATTTCTGGGAGATGCTCGGCCCGCAATGCGTGGTCAATGCGATCATGTTTATGACGCTCGCCGCGGCCGGCGTGTGGTGGGCCTATCCGCTGCTCTGGCTGGTGCCGCTATTGACCTGGATGATGGTCATCACGCGCATCCGCAACATCGCCGAGCACGCCGTCGTCCCCGACAGCAGCGACCCCTTGCGCAACACCCGCACGACGCATGCCAATTTTCTCGAGCGCCTGTTCATCGCACCGTATTACGTGAACTATCACCTCGAGCATCATCTCTTGTTCTATGTGCCCTGCTACAATTTACCGAAGGTGCATCGGCTGCTGAGTGCGAGCCGGTACGCCGGCCGCATGGAAGTGCAGCCGGGCTACGCCGCGGTGCTCAGGCTGGCCACGGCAAAGCCGAACCACGAGGATCGGCCGGGTCAATTGGTGAACAGCGCGCGCCGTGCGCAGTCGGGGGTGAAGGTCGACGCCAACCAGACCGCCGGCGGGTTTTGAGGGGGCTCATTCCGCGTTGAATGCTGCTCCAAGTTCCCGTCTCGGCTTGACAGTGCGGCCCCGGACGGTGTCTACGGCCCCCTTTGGAGCATGATCCGGAACCATGGCCCAAGGAACCGCGGACCAAGGCCGCGCGTAATCGGCTGCCGGTTCAGAATAGGGATCATGCCTGACAAGCAGGGAGCGCCGATGACGGCTGCATTCACATTTCCTGGGCAGGGTTCCCAGGCGGTCGGCATGGGCAAGGCCCTGGCCGACGCCTTTCCGGTGGCGCGCGCCGTGTTCGACGAGGTCGATGCCGCGCTTGGAGAGAAACTGACGGCTATTATCTGGGAAGGTCCGGCCGAAACCCTCCAGCTCACCGAGAACGCCCAGCCGGCGCTGATGGCGGTGTCTATCGCGACCTTGCGCGTGCTCGAGGCTGAGGCTGGTTTTTCCGTGGGACGAGCCGCGGCCTTCGTCGCCGGCCACTCGCTGGGTGAATATTCGGCGCTGGCGGCGGCCGGCAGCCTGACGGTGTCGGATACCGCGCGCCTGCTTCGCACCCGTGGTCTCGCAATGCAAAAGGCCGTCCCGGTCGGCGCCGGCGCGATGGCCGCGCTGCTCGGTCTCGACTACGAGGCCGCCATGGAGGTCGCGGGCGAGGCGGCGCAGGGGCAGGTCTGTCAGGCCGCCAACGACAATGGCGGCGGGCAGGTCGTCGTCTCCGGCGACAAGGCCGCGGTCGATCGCGCCGTCGAGATCGCCAAGGCCAAGGGCGCCAAGCGCGCGATGCTGCTGCCGGTGTCCGCCCCGTTCCATTGCAAGCTGATGCAGCCCGCAGCGGATGCCATGGCGGAGGCGCTGTCGAAGGTCACGATCAAGGCGCCGGCCGCGCCGCTCGTGTCGAACGTGCTGGCAAGCGCCATCACCGATCCCGACGAGATCCGCCGCCGGCTGGTCGAGCAGGTCACCGGCACGGTGCGCTGGCGCGAGTCGGTGGCTTATATGGCCGGGCAGGGCGTCACCCGCTTCTTCGAGATCGGCGCCGGCAAGGTGCTGACGGGTCTCGTCAAGCGCATCGCGGACGGCGCCGTCGGCATTGCGGTCGGCGGCCCGAACGATATTGCCGCCGCCAAGGATGCATTGGCCGCTGCGAAGCAGGCTTAAAGGAGTCATCATGTTCGATCTGACTGGCCGAAAGGCGCTCGTCACCGGCGCGACCGGCGGCATCGGCGGCGCGATCGCGCAGGCGCTGCACGCGCAGGGCGCCACCGTCGCCATATCAGGGACGCGCAAGGAGGTGCTGGAGGAGCTTGCCGGTAAGCTCGGCGAGCGCGCCCACGTGCTGCCCTGCAATCTCTCCAAGGCCGATGAGGTCGAGGCGCTGGTGCCGGCTGCGGAAGCGGCCATGGGCCAGGTCGACATTCTCATCGCCAATGCCGGCATCACGCGCGACAATCTCTTCGTGCAGCTTCGCGACGAGGACTGGGACGAGGTCATCAACGTCAATCTGACCGCGACCTTCCGCCTGGCGCGCGCCGCGACCAAGCTGATGATGCGCAAGCGCTTCGGCCGCATCGTCGCCATCACCTCGGTGGTCGGCGTCACCGGCAATCCCGGGCAGGGCAATTATACTGCGTCGAAGGCCGGCCTGATCGGCATGATCAAGACGTTAGGGGCCGAATACGCCAAGCGTGGCGTGACCGCGAACTGCATCGCGCCCGGCTTCATCAAGACGCCGATGACCGATGCGCTCAACGACAAGCAGCGCGAAACGATTCTGACCAAGGTTCCGGCCGCCCGCCTGGGGACGCCCGAGGACATCGCGGCGGCCGCCGTCTATCTGAGCTCGAACGAAGCAGCCTATGTCACCGGGCAAACCATCCACGTCAACGGCGGCATGGCCATGATCTGACGCCTCGTGCCGCGCACGCCTGTCACGGCGGTGCGGCATGCGGCAAACGGCCGTTTCCGGAGCGAAATGAGGCTTGTAGTCAAGGCAATTGAAGTATGATAACCGGACCTTCAACGGATGGGCAAAGAACGCCATTGCAGGTTTTTGAAACCCTGTATATTGGCGATGCGGAGCCTTTGGCCGTCGTTCGCCGGGGCCTCCATCGGTTAGGATGGGCCAAATCAAGTTCGTAAGCGAAGGCAGTCAAACGACCACGACGGCTCGTATCGTCCCGGGGGGTCGGGTCTACAGGGAACAACACGAGGTTAAGCAATGAGTGACATTGGCGAGCGGGTTAAGAAGATCGTGGTCGAACACCTTGGTGTTGAACCCGAGAAGGTTGTCGACAACGCGAGCTTCATCGACGACCTCGGCGCCGACAGTCTGGATACCGTCGAGCTGGTGATGGCGTTCGAAGAGGAATTCGGTTGCGAGATTCCGGACGACGCTGCGGAAACGATTCTCACCGTCGGCGACGCCACGAAGTTTCTCGAGAAGAACGCGAAGAGCTAACGCTCTTCATTTTCGCGGGGACAACATTGAAACCGGACGGGCCGCTTCGCAGCGGCCAGCCGGTTTCTTGTTATTGGCCGTGATTCTTTCGATGCGGAGTTTTCGGATATGAGGCGGGTTGTCGTCACGGGTCTCGGCATGGTCTCGCCACTCGGCTGTGGCGTCGAGCCGACCTGGAAGCGCATCCTCAACGGCGAAAGCGGTGCGCGCAGGATCGAGAGCTTCGATGTCTCCGATCTGCAGACCAAGATCGCCTGCACGGTCGTGCGCGGCGACGGCTCGAACGACAGCTTCAATCCGGACAGATGGATGGAGCCGAAGGACCAGCGCAAGGTCGACGACTTCATCATCTTCGGCATGGCCGCGGCCGGCCAGGCGCTCGACGACGCCAACTGGCATCCCGAGACCGAAGAGGACAAGTGTGCGACCGGCACCATGATCGGCTCCGGCATCGGCGGCCTCAACGGCATCGCCGACACCGCGATCCTGCTGAAGGAGCGCGGACCGCGCCGGGTGTCGCCGTTCTTCATTCCCGGCCGCCTGATCAATCTCGCCTCCGGCTACGTCTCGATCGCGCACGGCCTCAAGGGACCGAACCATTCGGTGGTCACCGCCTGCTCGACCGGCGCGCATGCGGTCGGCGATGCCGCCCGCCTGATCGCGCTCGGCGATGCCGACGTGATGGTCGCGGGCGGCGCCGAGTCGCCGATCAGCCGCATCGGCATTGCCGGCTTCAACGCCGCGCGCGCGCTCTCGACCGGTTTCAACGAGACGCCCGAGAAGGCCTCGCGTCCCTACGACAAGGACCGTGACGGCTTCGTGATGGGCGAGGGCGCCGGCGTCCTCGTGCTGGAAGAGCTGGAGCACGCCAGGCGCCGCGGCGCGAAGATCTATGCCGAGGTGATCGGCTACGGTCTTTCGGGCGATGCCTATCACATCACGTCGCCGTCGCCCGATGGCGATGGCGGCTTCCGCAGCATGTCGGCCGCGCTCAAGCGCGCCGGGCTGACGCCGTCCGATCTCGACTACATCAACGCGCACGGGACCTCGACGCCGCTCGGCGACGAGATCGAGCTCGGTGCGGTCGAACGTCTGCTCGGCAACGCCGCTTCCAAAGTGGCGATGTCCTCGACCAAGTCGTCGACCGGCCATCTGCTCGGTGCGGCCGGTGCGATCGAAGCGATCTTCGCGATTCTGGCGATTCGCGATAATGTCGTGCCGCCGACGATCAATCTTAACAATCCGTCGGTCGAGACTGCGATCGATCTCGTGCCGCACAAGGCAAAGCAGCGTGAGGTCAACGTCGCGTTGTCGAACTCTTTTGGTTTTGGCGGTACCAATGCGTCGGTGATCGTCCGGCGCCTGGTCCATTAGTTTGTGTTTGAGACGAATCCACCGTTTTGCCGTATTCGGCGATAGTCATGGACGTGGGCGCGTGCGTTTTTGGCAGGGCAAGCGATTGTCGGGCCGCGATTGAACCGGCAGGATTCAGGTTGTTTCGATGAGTGAAAGGCCGCCCATTTCACCCCGGAGTCCGCGGGCCGCGCTCGAGCCCGAGCAACTCCCGCCGCCGCCCAAGCGGTCGGACCGTGCGCGCAATCCGCTCGTCATCGTCGGCAACGCCATCATCACCCTTCTGCTGATCGCCATGCTCGGCGCCGGCGGCGTCTATTATTACGGCCGCCAGGTGCTCGAGGCGCCCGGACCGCTGAAGGAGGACAAGATCGTCAACATCCCGCAGCGTGCGGGCAAGCGCGACATCGCCGAGACGCTGAACCGGGAAGGCGTGACCGACGTCAATCCCTGGGTGTTCATCGCCAGTGTCGCCGCGTTGAAGGCGAGCTCTGACCTCAAGCCGGGTGAGTATTCGTTCCAGAAGAGCGCCTCGCTGCGCGACGTCATCGCCACCATCGTCGAGGGCAAAGTGGTGCAGCACGCCGTCACGATACCGGAAGGGCTGACCTCCGAGCAGATCGTGGCGCGGCTGTCCGACAACGACATCTTCACCGGCAGCGTGCGCGAGCTGCCGCGCGAAGGCACGCTGCTCCCGGAGACCTACAAATTCCCGCGCGGCACGCCGCGCGAGCAGGTGGTCCAGCGCATGCAGCAGGCGCACAAGCGCGTGCTGACGGAGATCTGGGAACGCCGCAATCCGGACATTCCGGTCAAGACGCCGGAGCAGCTGGTCACGCTGGCGTCCATCATTGAGAAGGAAACCGGCAAGCCGGACGAGCGCAGCCGCGTTGCCGCGGTGTTCGTCAACCGTTTGAAGCAGCGGATCAAGCTGCAGTCCGATCCGACCATCATCTACGGCCTCGTCGGCGGCAAAGGCACGCTGGGCCGGCCGATCAAGCGCAGCGAGATCACGCAGCCCTCGCCCTACAACACCTATGTGATCGAGGGCCTGCCGCCGGGCCCGATCTCCAATCCGGGCCGCGCCTCGCTGGAAGCCGCCGCCAACCCGGCCCGCACCCGCGACCTCTATTTCGTCGCCGACGGCACCGGCGGGCACGCCTTCACCGAAACCTACGACGCGCACCAGAAGAACGTCGCCAAGCTCCGCGCGATGGAGAAGCAGATCCAGAACGACACGGTCGAGCCGGCCGAGGACGCGCAGCCGCCGGCGGCTGCCGGGCCTGGCGCCGCCGACGCGCCGACCGCGACCACGCCGGCACGGCCCAATCAGCAGAAGAAGCCGCCAGCGGCACGCCCGGCTGGTCCCGCCAATCCCGCACCGGCCCGGCAGGGCGCGGTGCAGCCGTCACCGCCGGTGGTCCAGCGCTGAGCCCGCGCGCAGACCAGCTGGCGGGCATTGCGCATTCCACTTTCCGGCAAAATAGTCTTAAGATTCGCGTGGCTTGATGGCCTCGCGAATCCCGTGTTCCTGGAGAATCTGAACTGATGGCGCTGTCGTCCATGACCGGCTTTGCGAGAAGCCACGGCGCGAGCGGGCCGTACACGTTCGAATGGGAGTTGAAGTCGGTCAACGCCAAGGGCTTTGACTTGCGCGTGCGGCTGCCGCAGGGGTTCGACGAGCTCGAGTCCCACGCCAAGAAGCGCGCCGGCGAGCTGCTCTCGCGCGGCACCGTCTACGCCAATCTCAACGTCAAGCGCACCAACGCCGCCACCACGGTGCGCGTCAACGAGGACGTGCTCAACGCCGTGCTAAAGGCTGCCGCGCTGATCTCGGGGAAGGTCGACGCGGTGGCGCCGAGCATCGACGGCCTGCTCGCCATCAAGGGCGTCGTCGAGGTCGCCGAGCCCGAGGGCGACGAGGCGGAGGACAAGGCCGCGCGCGCCGCTGCCGCCGAGGCCTTCGACAAGGCGCTCGACGAGCTCGTCGCGATGCGCAAGCGCGAGGGCACGTCGCTCGGCCAGATCCTGACCCAGCGCGTCGACGAGATCGAGCAGCTGGCAAAGAAAGCGGAAGCCGCGCCCGGCCGCAAGCCGGAGGCGATCAAGGCGAAGCTCTCTGAGCAAATCGCAGCGCTGCTCGACACGTCCGACCGCTTCGATTCCGACCGCCTGATGCAGGAGGCGATCCTGATCGCGACCAAGGCCGACATCCGCGAGGAGCTCGACCGCATCGCCTCGCACATCGCGCAGGCGCGCGAGCTGATCGGCAAGGGCGGCCCGATCGGCCGCAAGCTCGACTTCCTGGCGCAGGAGTTTCACCGCGAGGTCAACACCTGCTGCTCGAAGTCGAACGATATCGAGCTGACCAATACGGGCCTCGCCATGAAGAACGTGGTCGAGCAGTTCCGCGAGCAGGTGCAGAATCTGGAGTGATCGATGACGACGGGCGGTCACGGAACTGACGGTGTCGAACGGCGCGGATTGATGTTCGTGCTGTCCTCGCCATCAGGTGCGGGCAAGACGACGCTGTCGCGTCTTTTGATCGAGCGGATGCCCGGCCTCAAAATGTCGGTCTCGGCGACCACGCGGCCGATGCGCCCGGGTGAGGTCAACGGCAAGGATTATACGTTCGTCGACAAGGCGACGTTCGACGCGATGGTCAAGGCCGACGAACTCCTGGAATGGGCGACCGTGTTCGACAACAGCTACGGCACGCCGCGCGGACCCGTCGAGGCGGCGCTGTCGGCAGGCCAGGATGTGCTGTTCGACATCGACTGGCAAGGGACTCAGCAATTGAAGCAGAAGGCGCGCGCCGACGTCGTCAGCGTCTTCATCCTGCCGCCCTCGGCGGCCGACCTCGAGAAGCGCCTGCACTCGCGCGCGCAGGATTCCGACGAGGTGATCCGCAAGCGCATGAGCCGCGCCAGCGACGAGATGAGTCACTGGGCCGAGTACGACTACATCGTGATCAACCACGCGGTCGACGAGGCTTTCGCCGAGGTGCAGTCGATCCTCAAGGCCGAGCGCCTCAAGCGCGAGCGGCGGATCGGCCTCGTAGGCTTCGTTCGAAGTTTGCAAGGTCAGCTTCAAGGTTAGGCCGCGACAGGCGCGGCCCTTGCTTGGCCAGCTGTTCCAGCATCGTCGTGATGCCGTCGACGTCGACGTCGACGGCATCGGCGTCACGACCTGCCGGCGCGTCATCGTTAGCCTTGCCGATCTCGCCGGCGCCGAGCTTGGGCGCTGCGGCGACGGGCTGGAATATCTTCTCGACCATCTCGTTCTCGACCTTGTTGCTTCTGGTCTCGACGGGCTCTGCGGCCGGAGCGGCGGCACGTTGCCTGCGCGCGTCGATCAGCTCGATCTCGCGACCGATCGCGGCAAGTTTCGTCACTTGTCTTGTCGGTTGCGGACGTGCCGCATCGAAGTCGATCGGGCGCGGCGGCTGGGCGGCGGCCGGCATTGAATCGCGCCAGGGCGCACGGCTTCCGTCCTGGTTCTGCGCCTGCCAATCGTCCCAACGTCCGTGACGGTCCGCCGACCGGAGGCGGACGCGCGCGCCGGCGAAGCGGTAGATCAGGCTCGCCAGGATTCCGGCGAGCGCGAGCGCGCCGCCGATCACGAGCAGCAGCATCTGCAGCGAGCCGGTCGGCTTGTCAGTCGTGCTGTTGTCTGCCGCAGCGAGCGCCACGGGCGAGGAGGATTTCGCCGGCTTTGCGCTCGGCTGCGCGGCCGCTGCGACAACGGTCGGTGCCGGCGGCGACGCGGGTGGAGCGGATGCTGTGGAGACATCGGGCCAGGGCGCGGCGCCAGCGGGTTGCTGCGTGTTGCCGTCAGCGGCCTGATCCGCGGATTGTTGCACCGGTGTCGCAGCAGCGGCTTGCATCGGAACGTTTGCCGTCTTGGCAGCAGCAGTGCCGCGCGGCGTCAGATATTCGGCGCGCGCGTCCTGCACCGGGTTCTGCTGCGGCGCCGGCGCATCCGCGGTCGGTGCATCGCTGCCGGCCGGGGCGGCCTGCGCGGTCCTCGCGCTCTCCTTCTCACCGGCGGCGCGCAGATACCAGCATTTGCGCTTCGTCGTGCGATCGAGGCGGTAGTACCAGTGCTGGCCCTGCGGCGCGGCATCCTTCGGCGAAGCCAGGCAGTCGGGCGCCGCGTTGGCCGTGCTCGATGGCGGAGGCGCGTTCTGCGATACCGCGGCCAGTGGCGCGCCAGCAAGGATGCTGGCGACGAGGGTCGAAATGAACTTTGCGGCGCGGTTGCCCATCCTGGTCTCCCGGTTACGCATGACGCAACTCTTTACCACCCCTTTGTCATCAAAGACTTGGGTGGCAATGAGCCGCAAATCCGGAGAGGATGTGGCTTGAATCGGGCCTGCGCGCCGTTCGTTCCGCCGCGAAATCAGGCTTTTTCCCTTACTGCTTGGTCGAGCTCCAGGTTCCGCCGCACGGGATGGATCACGGGTTCGCCGAAGGCTCGGCCTTCCCCCTCCATGGCTTGGCAGCTTTGACATTGCCTCTTCTCCAGTCGCCGCCAACAATTGACAACGATCATTAGTTTGCACTAATCATTAGCTATAACTAATGATGCCAGGAAATGTGGGGCAAGTTGCAGATCGGAAGATCTGGCCGGCATCGGGCGGTGAGTGGCTATGGCTAAAGACAGCGCACAACTGGCTGCTCTCGGCGATCCGACCCGCAGGCGGATCTTCGAGCTTGTCGGTGCACGGCCACGCACGGTCGCTGAGATCACGCGACAGCTGACGGTGTCCCAGTCGGCCGTTTCACAGCATCTGAAGGTGCTGCGCGAATCTCGCTTGGTTCGCGCAGAGCCGAAGGGGGCCAGCAACGTCTATCACATCGATCCAGCGGGGCTCGGCCAGATGCGCGCGTGGCTCGACCGGTTCTGGAGCGACACGCTGGCCGCTTACAAGTTAGCCGTCGAGAAACCACCGGAGGGACCCAAATGAATACACGTGTGTCGGTTGCGCCCGTAAAACATTCCATCGTCGTCGAGGCGCCGATCGAGCGCGCGTTCAAGGTCTTCACCGAAGACTTCGGCAGCTTCAAGCCGCGCGAGCACAATCTACTCGCCGTCCCCATTGCGGAGACTGTATTCGAGCCTCGGGTGGGCGGAAGCATCTATGATCGGGGGATCGACGGCAGCGAATGCCGCTGGGCGCGTGTGCTGGCGTTTGAACCACCCAATCGAGTCCTCTTGAGCTGGGACATCAGCCCGCGCTGGCAAATCGAAACCGATCCCGCCAAGACCAGTGAATGGGAGGTCCGGTTCATTGCGGAGACAGCAAGCCGGACCCGCTTGGAGCTGGAGCACCGTCACTTCGATCGGCATGGCGAAGGCTGGGAAGGCGTCCGCAGCGGCGTTGATAGTGATCAGGGTTGGCCGCTCTATCTGCGGCAGTTTGCCGAGCTGATTGCCGGCAAAGGTTGACGCGCCGTTCCAACGCGGCGTCATGATGATCTGAGGAGGCCCTTTCGAGCCCTGCTCCGAGAGGGCCCGGAAACTTCTCACCTCCGCAGCCGTTATTTCGCGGCTGAGGAGGCGTCATGCCGGTCAAGGATCAGATCAAGAATTTCGCCAAGAAGCTGGTGGAGGAGCAGCCCGATGCGGCAACGCTGCGGGCGCTGGTGCGGGCCCGCAAGCCGACCGCCATGCACTTTCGCGACGATGGCATCGTGCCGAACAATCCGCTCCTCCCGGCGCTGCTGTATCGCGGGGCGGTGAAGCTGAACGGTCGGCGCTTTCCGCCCGAGGTCGTCATCGACACGCTGTTCGACACGAATGGCTGGGGCCGGTCGTGGCGCGACACCGTGTACGACTTCGTCCACTATCATTCGCAGATCCATGAAGTAATGGGTGTGGCGCGCGGTGCGGCGAGGATCGAGTGCGGCGGAATCAAAGGCCGCATCCTGAATGTGAAAGCCGGCGACGTTCTGGTCCTTCCCGCGGGCACCGGCCACCGGCTGATCGACTCCAGCCGGGACTTTCTGGCCGTCGGAGCCTACCCGCAGGGCGGCACCTATGACGAATGCACCGACACGCGCCAGCATTCTGACGCGGTCAAGCGCATTGCCAAGGTCCGCAAGCCCAAGACGGATCCCGTGCTGGGGAGCGGCGGGCCGCTACTCGCCGCGTGGCGGACAAAGTCGCGACGGGCAGGGTAGCGCGTCGTGCGCCCCGGCCAGATCGCACGTTCATCCGTTCCGCTCAGCTCAGATAGTCCGGCGTGAAATCCGCCAGTCTCCGCAGCTCGTCGGGCTGGAGCAGCTCGATCTCGCTGCTTTCCCAGGCGATCAACCCGCGATGCCTCAGCTCCTGGATGGTGCGATTGACGTGGACGATCGACAGTCCGCAGGCGTCAGCGACGTGACGTTGCGTCATCGGCATCTGGAAACTGTTCCCTTTGACGAGGCCGACGACCGCCAGCCTTGCGGCCAGCTCGCAGATGAGGTGCGCGACCTTGGGCAGCGCCGCCTGCGCGCCGAGGCGGGCGATCCATTGCCGCGAGACCGCGGCGTCGATCAGCGTCGCGCGCCAGAAGGCGCGGGTCAGGTGGATCGAGCTGTCGAGCAACTGGCGGAGCTGGCTGTGGGCGACGGTGCCGACGATGGTCGGGCCGAGCCCCACGAGGTCCGCGTCCATCGGCGAGACCAGCAGCGTGTGCAGGCACGGCATGTCGCCGGGTACGTGGAAGGCGAGGGTCTGGCTGCGATCGCCGACGATGCGCGACTGGTAAAGAAAGCCGCTGACGACGAAGACGCAGCGGGTCGCGGCCTCGCCCTGGCGCAGCACGATCTCGCCATCCGCGACCTGGCGCAGCGTGGACGGCAAGCCCGCGATCTGTCGGCGCTCGTCCTCGGACAGGCCTTCGATCGCCTGGAGACGGGCGATGAACTTCGGATGCGGCATGAGCCTCGCGTGCCGCTTCAGCGGTCCCGCGGCACCGGCGCCTCGGCCAAGCGACGCGACAGTTTCGCAAGCGTCCAGTCGGAAACCGGCGCGGATCGGAACTCGCGGATGGCGCGGGCGAGCTCCTGATCCGACATCGGCTGGACCGGCTCCCTCAGCGTTCCCTTCAGCAAGGCATCGCTGATGCTGTCCAGATGCTCGCCCGCATCGGATTCGAACAGGCGGCGGATGCGCTCCAGGAGAGTGGTACTTTTCATAAGAAGGCCGGCTCGGTCCGAAATCGGGGGGATTGGTGTGGCTGCGATCGGTGCGTCGCAGGCCGATTAGCAACCTGTGCTTCCGATCGGCGTTCTAGTCCGCTGAACGCAAGCCGGACGTATCATTTGATAGAACCGGCGCGATTATTGGCGCCCCATGGAAAAAGCTCACAACGTGCTGATACGGAACCTCGGCGAGCACACCGCGCTCGCAGAGGAGGACATGGCCGAGATTCGCGCGCTGACCTTGTTGCTGCGCGATTTTGCGCCCAACGAGGATTTCATCCGTCAAGGCGACGAACCCGAGCATTCCGCTTTGGTCGTTTCCGGCATGGTTGCCCGCTATCACCTGCTCGGCAGCGGGCGGCGGCAATATCTGGCGTTCCATCTCACCGGCGATCTTCCGGACGCGCAGGGGCTGTTCATCGACCAGATGGATCACGGGCTCAGTGCGCTCGGGCCGGCATCGGTCGCGTTCATCCCGCACCGCGAATTGTTCATCGCGTTCCGGCGGCGGCCGGCCTTCGGGCTCGCCGTCTGGCGCGAGACGCTGCGCGATGCCGCGATCTTTCGCGAGGCCATCACCAACAACAGCGCCCGGTCGATGCAGGCGCGCATGGCGCACCTGTTTTGCGAGCTGTTCTACCGCGCCCGCGCGGCGCAGCTGGTCCGCGGCAATCGCTGCCGCATGCCGATCAGCCTCGCGCAACTCGGCGAGACGCTCGGCATGGCGATCGCGACGGTGAACCGGACGCTCGCCGATCTCAGGCGCAGCGGCGCAATGGATCTTCGTGACGGCGAGCTGGTCGTGCTGAAATGGCGCGAGCTGCAGCGGCTCGGCGATTTCAGTCCGGCCTATCTGCATCTGAAGCAGCAATCGCCGCCGCCTGCGTGAGGCGCGTCGGCGCGGGAGGGCAACAACGCCGCCGACGCAACGATGTCAGCTGCGCGCGCAGCGATCGCTGTCGGGCATCATCCAAGGCGCGCTTCACGTCTGGCGGCGGCATTGGCCTCCGCCGCAGCCGCGCGGTACGCGTCGATCGCCCTGTTGGCGAGCATCAGCGGCCGGCGTTCGCCGGCTCGAAGCTGGGCCTCGATGGCGTCGAGCAGGAAGTTCGCGCTCGCGTCCGGTGGGCCGAGCTCGCCGCTCTTCTCCAGGCAGCTCCAGGCGATGAAGAATGCGCTTTCGACGGTGCAACGGATCGACATGCGCAGCCAACGCGGCGCGGCCGCAGGCGTTCCCTGCGGCGGGCGAGACTTGCGTCGGATCCGCCGCGCCGCAGTCAGTTCTTCAGCACGATGCGACCGACAACCTTGCCGGCGCGCAGTTCGTCGATCCATTTCTGCACGTCGCCCATCGGCTCCTCGCGCATCGGCGTCGGCTTGATCTTGCCGGCGCGGGCGAGCGCCATCAGCTCGTGGGCCTCGGCCAGCGTGCCGACCATGAAACCTTCGATGGTCATGCGCTTATAGACCCATTGCACCATCGGCAGCGTAAACTGGCCGCCCATCAGGCCGGACACCACGATCTTGCCGCCGCGCGCGGCAACCGCGACGGCAAAGGCCATCGACTTCTCGTTGCCGGCGAAATCGACGATCTCGTCGAAGCCGCCCTCGGTCTTTTTCAGGATGCGCCTGATCACGTCGGGCTCGGCGGGATCGTAGGCCACCGCTGCACCGTTCTTGAGTGCGGTGTCGCGCGCAGCCGGTGAAAGGTCGGCGACCGTGATCGGCTGCTTGAACATCGCCTGCGCGAACGACAGGCCCATCATGCCGACGCCGCCGAGACCGATCAGCAACAAATTGCGCTGCCGCGGACGGTCGACCAGGCGCTTGAGCGCGCCATAGGCGGTGACGCCGGAGCACATCAAGGTCGCGGCCTGGTTGACGGGCAGGGGATCGTAGTCGAGCAGATATTTGGCGTCTGGGACCAGCACGTGGGTGGCGAAGCCGCCGTCGATGGAGACGCCGAGGAAGCGCTGCTTCACACAAAGGTTCTCGTCGCCATTGGCGCAATCGCGGCACTGGCCGCAGCCGATCCACGGAAACACCGCCTTCTTGGCGCCGACGAGGCTGGAGGGAACGTCGGGGCCGACCTCGTCGACGACGCCGGCGATTTCGTGGCCGAGCGTGAAGGGCAGCGTCATGCCGCGCGTGGTGTCGAGCTTCTTGCCGCCGCCGAGATCGGCATAGCCGTCCTGGATGTGGAGATCGGAGTGGCAGAGGCCGCAGCGCTCGATGCGGACCAGCACTTCGCGCCCTTGAGGCTTCGGCGTGTCGACGATGGTCTCGCACAAGGGCGCATCGAACTTGACCAGGGACTGCCGACGCATCAACGCCATTTTCCTTCCTCCGGAATTTTTGGTTACTCAGTTTCGCTGCGTATATCGGCCAATTCACGCGCCATGGCAACAAAGCCCGACACGGGGATCGTTTCGGCGCGCCGCGTCGCGTCGACGCCGGCCGCTTGTGCAAGCCGTGCCGGATCGACGCCGAGCGACTTCAGGCTTTGCCGCAGCATTTTCCGGCGCTGGCCGAAGGCGGCGGCGGCGACCTGCTCGAGCAGCCTGCGATCACACGGCAGCGGCTCCGGGCGCGGCTTGAGGCGCACGACGGAGGACGTGACCTTCGGTGGCGGCACGAAGGCGGACGGTGCAATGTCGAACAGGATCTTGGTCTCGCACCGCCAATTGGCGAGCACGCCGAGCCGGCCATAGGCCTCCTCGTCCTCGCGCGCGACGATGCGCTCGCCGACCTCGCGCTGGAACATCAGCACCATCATCTCGTACCAGGCCGGCCAGGGCTCGGTGGTGAGCCAGTTGATCAGAAGCTGGGTCGCGATGTTGTAGGGCAGGTTGGCGACGATTTTTGCTCTTTCACCATTGAGCAGCGAGCGCGGATCGAAGGTCATGGCGTCGCCATGGACGATCTCGAGCCTATCGGGGTAGCGCGCGGCAATATCCTGCAAGGCCGGGATCGCGCGCTCGTCATGCTCGATGGCGATGACGCGCCTTGCGCCGAGTGCGAGCAGCGCGCGCGTCAGCCCGCCGGGACCCGGGCCGATCTCGATGATGGTGGAGTCTTCCAGCGGTGCCGCCGCACGGGCGATGCGGGCGGTGAGATTGAGGTCGAGCAGGAAGTTCTGACCGAGCGATTTGCGCGCCGACAGCGCATGCTGGCGAATGACCTCGCGCAGCGGCGGGAGGTCGTCGATCGCGCTCATCAACTTTGCGAAGCGGCCATGCGGCTCGCAAGCTTGAGCGCGGCGATCAGGCTCGCCGGATTGGCCTTGCCGGTGCCGGCGATATCGAAGGCGGTGCCGTGATCGGGCGAGGTGCGGATGAAGGGCAGTCCGAGTGTGACGTTCACCGCGTCGTCGAAGGCGACGGTCTTGATCGGGATCAGCGCCTGGTCGTGATACATGCAGACCGCGCAATCATAGGTCCGTCGCGCCGCCTCGTGGAACATGGTGTCGGCGGGCAGCGGACCCCTGGCCTCGATGCCGTCGTTGCGCAGCACTTTCAGCGCCGGGGCGATGACGGTCTGCTCCTCGTGGCCGAGCGACCCGTCCTCGCCGGCATGGGGATTGAGGCCGGAGACCGCGATGCGCGGCGTTGCGATGCCGAAGCGGGATTTCAGCTCGGCGGCGACGATGCGGACGGTCGAGACGATCAGCTCGCTGGTGAGCTCTCCCAGCGCATCGCGCAGCGAGACGTGGATGGTCACCGGCACGACGGCGAGCTGCGGCGACCACAGCATCATCACCGGCTGCGGCACGCGTCCGTTCTCTGCGGCGAGCTCGGCGAGGAATTCGGTGTGGCCCGGATGACGGAAGCCGGCGCGGTAGAGCACGCTCTTGGCGATCGGGTTGGTGACGACGGCGCCGGCGCGGCCTGCGCGCACGTCGATGACCGCCTGCCGGATCGAGGCAAGTGCGGCCGGCGCGCTGGATGAATCTGGCTTGCCGGGCTCGGCGGTGGCGCGTTCGCCGGTCGCGACCACGGGGAGGGCATCCGTGAAGGCGGACGTCGCCTCGCTGGGGCTCACCGCGGCGATCCTGATGTCGGCTCCGAGCGCTTTCGCGCGGCGCGCGATCAGCGCCTCGTCGCCGAGCAGATAGAAGGCTGGCAGGTTCAGCTCGCCCCGCCTGCGCCAGGCTGCGATCGTGATGTCGGGGCCGATGCCGGCGGGCTCTCCCAGGGTGAGGGCAAGGGGCTTGGCTGCAGACCTTGTGGAGGGCTCTGGGTGGGGCTTGGCCATCAGCGGTTGCGATATTCGATCATCGCCGCCTTGCGCAGCTCGTCGAGATAGGCCTTCTGCGTCTTCTCGTACTTCTCCTGATACATCTTCTCGCGGACCTCACGCTTCTTCGGCGTGTCGATCATGGTCGGCTTGCGCGAGCACAGCACCACCATCTCGATGCCGTTCTTGGTCATCTCGGGCGCGGTCAGGTGGCCGATCGGGGTATCGTCGAGCACCTTGCGCAGGGGCTCCGGCAGCTCAGCGGTGGTCTTGGTGACGCTGTCGCGGATGGTGGCGTTCGGGGTCGAGCGGAACAGCGAATTGGCCTCCTCGCAGCTCCCGACGCGGGCGCGATAGGCTTCGGCTTCTTTCTTACGGGTTTCCAGGAATGCCGCCGACGAGCCGCGCGGCACGATCAGCACGATCGGCTGCATCTTGTACTCGGTGCCCTCGACCTGGAGCTTATCGCCGGTCTGCGCCTGCACGGCCTGCGCGACGTCGCGCTCGCCGACCAGCAGCTTCTCCTTGAAGCGGCCGCGCACGAGGCTGCCCCAGACCATCTCGGCCCTCATGCGGCTCTTCAGCGTCTCCGGGCGGATACCCTTGATCTCGAGCGACTTGGTGAGCTGATCCGGCGTGACGCGCATGCGCTGCGCCATGCCATCATAGGACTGGTTGATGTCGGAGACGCCGGGATCGACGCCGTACTTCTTGCCTTCCTTGATTTTCACCTTGTCGTCGATCAGCTCGTTGATGACTTCCTGCCGGCTCGGGGTCTTCTGCGTCGACAGCTGGTCGAGCTTGGAGCGCTGCTCGATGTCGAAATCGGTGATGGGATCGCCATTGACCATGACGACGATGTTTTGCGCGCGCGACGGCGAGGGCAGGGCGGTCAGCATCAGCCCGGCACCGATGGCGAGAAGGAGGCGGAAGGCAGGCAATGGCGTCGTCATGATGTCGCTCGCATGTCGGCCGCGTTGAGATAGGGCAAACGCGGCCGGCACTTCAAACCGTTCACTGGAGGCCGGCGGAACTGCTGGTCGCCGACGAGGTCGCCAGCGTGCGCAGGCCGATTTGGAACATGAACGCGTGGCTCAGGGTGGGCGGTGCGGTGCCCGCGGAATAGCTATACGAAGTTACATAATTCGCCGCCAGCACGAAGCAATCGTCGACATAGCCGGCACCGAGCACATATTGGTTGATCTTGTTGGCCTCGAGGTCCCAGCGCGCCGAGCCCGACACTACCCAGTTGGTCGCGACCTTGAGCGAGCCCGTCGTCAGGATGCCCTCGCGGCGGGTCAGATAGCCCAATTCCGGCTGGGCCGCGTAATTGCCGTACAGCACGCTGACCGACCAGCGATTGAAGTTGGCGCGGCCTTCCGCCTCGAAGCGCTGCACGTTCCAGGTCTGCTCGTCCATGCGGGAACGGACGCTGAACGTGTAGGTGCTGTTCGGCGAGTAGCTGGCGCTCGTGACGTAGTCGGACCGCGGCTTGTCGAGGCCGGAGTTCAGGCCTGTATTGATGGAATCCTGGACCGCGAAGGAGTTCAGCCCGAACAGGTGGTAGGACTGGCCGAACAGCACCTTGACCGCGCCGCCCTTGTCGAACTGCGTGGTGGACTGCACGCCGACATTGGCGCGGCCGCCGCCCTCGACGCGGTCGTAGCCGGAGAACTTGTCCACGCTGAACAGGTTCGAGGCGTCGAACACCATGCTCTGGGCGTCCTCGTTCGGCAGCTTGCCGGCGTAGGTCTCGTTGGGGCGGATGATGATCTGCGCGATCGGCTCGAGGGTGGTCGAGCCCCAGGGCTGAACGTTGATGAACGGATAGCGGTACTCGAGGCCCACGGTCGGCATCAGGCGGAACGCCTCGGTGTCGCCGACGGGCAGGTAGTTCGACACGCCGGGCTGGTTGGAGACCGAGGACTTGATCGCGTCGGCGCGCAGGCTCGCAAACGGCGTCCAGATCTGGCCGAACGGGTCGGTGAAGGACTTGCGCCACTGCGCTTCCGCGGTGAGGCGGGTGTAGGTGCCGGGGAAGCCGCGCAGCAGGCACTGCGAGGGCATCCGCGCCAACGGATCGGCCGATGCCGTGGTGCAGAGGCCGTTGGTGTTGGCGAGCGTCGTGATCGGGTCGAACACCGCATCGTCGCGCGACAGGTTCACGAAATTGGTCTTGTAGCTGAACTCGCCGCCGAAGACGGGATAGTTGAGCACGTTGGAGTAGTCGATCACCGGATAGACGATCGGCACCTGGCTCTGGTTGCCCGAATAGCTCAGCCAGTACATCGTGCGCGCATCGAAGAAGCTGCGGTTGCCGACGCCGGTCAGATAGAGCTGCGACAGCGCTTCCGTCGGCAGCAACAGGAACGAGCCGAGCGGATCGCGGTACTGATAGAGCCGATAGTCCGAGAAGAAGTAGTAGTCGGACATCAGCACGCCGTCCCAGCCCCAGACCCATTTGTCGTTCAGCGCGAACTGACCCTTGGTGTCGATGGCGCCGCGGAACTCGCGATCGCCGGGCTGCCCGGCGAATGCTCCGGGATCGAGCTGGTAGATGCCGTAGGCGCGGATCTGGTAGGCGCCGTCGATCAGGCGCTGGCGGAATTCGCCCTGCAGCATCACGCCCTGCCGCGTCATGAAGCGGGGGGTGATGGTTGCGTCCATGTCGGGCGCGATCGCCCAGTAATAGGGAACCTCGGCGCCGAAGCCCGTATTGGTCGTGCCCGGGAAGTAGCCCGGCATCAGGAAGCCGGACTTGCGCTTCACGGTCGGGTCGGGCGTCGAGAAATAGGGCATGTAGGCGAGCGGCACGCCGAAGAATTCGAGCTGCGCCGTCTCGAAATAGAGCATCTTCTCCTGCTGGTCGTGGATGATGCGGGCGCCCTTGACCTGCCATAGCGGCGGCTTCTTCGGATCGTCCTTACACGGCGCGCAGGCCGTGTAGACGCCGTTCTCGAATACCGTGTAATTGCCGCTGGAGCGGTCGGCGCGGCTCGCGGCCATGCGGGTCTGGTCGGCCGTGTCCACGCGCAGCGAATCGACGAAACCATCGCGGTAATCGTCGGAGAGATCCATGATCTCGGCATAGGTGATCTTGCCGTCGGCATCCGTCATGCGGATGTTGCCTTCGGCATGCAGCCGCTTGGTCTTCTGGTCGTAGATGACCCGGTCGGCCTCGACGCTGGTGCCGTTGTAGAACAGCTGCACGTTACCCACCGCGGAGACGCGCGAATTGTTGTAGTCGTAGTCGACCTCGGTGGCCTGAACCAGCATCTGGTTGTCGTTGGGGGCCTTCGGCGGCTTCGGACGCGGCGGCAGCGGATTGTAGGTGAAGCTCTGGGCCTTTGCCGGTGCCACCACGGCAGCATCGATCAAGCCGCCGAGCGAGGCAGCCGCGACGACGGCAGTGAGGAGCCTGCGGACGGACAAGCCGCACCCGTTCGCGCGCACCAATGTGCGCCGCGTCAAACGAGACACGAGCCCTCGGCGGACGGCAGTCACTATCCGTCCTCCAGATAGAGCAAGGCCAAAAAGCCGGTGAGGCCGCCCACCACAACGGGCAACCACGCCGCAGCGATCGGATGCATCAACTCAGCCTTGCTCAAGTCCTCAGTTACTTTCGACAGAACGTAGAGCAGAAAGCCTGCGCCCACGCCACTCAAAACCATCTTCTGCACGCCGCCCATCCGGAAGAAGCGCAACGACACGGAGGCCGCGAGCATCACCATGGCTGCGAGCAAAAACGGCTGTGCCAGAAGCTTCTGATACTGGAGTCGGTATCCGGCTGTCGCGAAGCCCGAGCTCTCCGAGGAGCGGATGTAGCTCGGTAGTTGCCAAAAGGACACAGTCTCGGGGGTGGAAAAGCTGTTGCGGACCTGCGCCTCGGTCAGCGTGGTCGGAATCTCCAGGCTGGCCTGGTCGATCGGCGGTCCGTCCAGCGAGAAGCGGCGGACGCCCTTGAATAGCCAGCGGCCCGCCTCCAGCGTCGCCTCGCGCGCCTCGACCCGCTCCTTGAAGTGCTGGTCCGGGTCGAACCGGAACAGCGTCAGCCCGGTGAGCCGGATGCCCTGCTGCTCGCTGCGCGCCGCATTGATGATGGTCTGGCCGTCGTTGGTGACCTGGTTGAGCCAGAAGCCGGAGGCGTCCTGGATGCCGCCGCCGGGCGCCGAGCCGAACAGCTCGGCCTCCATGCGCTTGGACAGCTCGCGCAAATTGGCGGACATCGGATTGTAGGCGACGGTGGCGATCACCCCGATCAGCAGCGCGCTGCCGAGCGCCGGCGAGATGAACTGCCAGGCGGAAATGCCCGCGGCGCGCGCCACCACGAGCTCGAGCCGGCGGGAGAGGGCGAGATAGCAGGTCATGGCGCCGATCAGCATGCAGAACGGCGTCAGCTTCTCCAGCAGTTGCGGCACCCGGAACAGCGAGGTCTCGGCCACCATGATCGCGGAGGCGGATGCAAGGCCCGAGGTCTTGCGCACCATCTCGATGTAATCGACCAGCACCAGCAGCAGGAAAATGCCGCCGAAGACGCCGAGCGCGGCGACCACGAAGCGCCCGGCGAAATAGCGCCCGAGTGTGTTGGTGAGCATGCTCATGCGGTGGCCGGACGTCCGAACAGCCGCGCGATCCGTGCGTTCGATCTGTTGATGGCCTCCATCAGGCCGGGAGGCGGCTCGACCACGACACCGCCGATGATCATCCACAGCCCGGCGCCGATCGCGCCGAAAACCATCGCATATTGGACCAGCACCGGGCCCGGCGACTTCACCGCCATCACCGAGCAGGCGAAACCGGCCATGCGCAGGCCGAACACCGCGACGATCGACGAGGCGATCGAGAAATTGCGGCTCTGGCGGGTGGTGCGCGGCGCTCCGAGGAAGGCAAAGGTCAGCACCGCAAAGGCGAACGGATAGATCGGCGCCAGGATGCCGTCGTGCAGGGCCGAGCGGAACTGGCCGGGAATCTGCTTGTACACGGGGTCGTTATCGGACGGCGAGAACAGCTCCCACAGATAGCGCTCGCGGATCCCGAGGGTGACGTCGCGGCCCTGGTTGGAGAACTTCGACATGTCGAAGCCGTAGCGGCCGAACGCCACCAGCGCCGGATCGCGCTTGCCCGCCTCGAAGCGCTGCAGATTGCCGGTCTCCAGCACCAGGAACGAGCCGGTCTCGTTCTTCACGATCTCGCCGTGCTCGGCGACGATCGAGACGCGCTCGTTCGGATCGCGGCGGTCGTCGATGAAGATGCCGGCAAGGATGCCGCCGGGCAGGCGCTCGCGGATCCGGATCGTCAGGTTCCTGTCGAGCTGGGCGAAGCGGCCGGGCTGCAGGATGTTGGTCAGCACGTCGGCGGTGATCTCGGCATCCCACTGCTTGATCCGCCGCATGCCGTCCGGGGCGAGATAGGCCGCGATGAAGGCGACCAGCAGCGCCACCACGCAGGTGGCGTAGAAGAACGGATAGAACAGCCGGAACGGCGAGAAGCCGGCGGCATTCATCACGATGATCTCGGAATCGGTCGCGAGCTTGTTCAGCGTGTGCGAGATCGCGATCATCAGCGCGATCGGCGAGATGATCAGGACTAGGGCCGGGATCACGAGGCTGGTGATGCCGAGGAAGGTGAGGATGGTCTGACCCTGGCTCGTCATCAGGTCGATGCCGCGCAACGCCTGCGTAATCCAGATCACGCCGGTGAGGCTGACCAGGACCAGCGCAAACGACGCCAGCGTCGTGCGGAAGATATACCTATCGATCGACCCCATGCGCTACCGCACGAACCCACCAAGTCCCCAATGTCGACCGGAATTCCGGCGGTCCAACCAATCCCCGGCAGGGGATCCCCAAGGTCGGCCGACAGCTCTTCCGGCGGTTCATTCTCTCACTACCATCCCTTTGATCCGTCAACAAAATGGCTGCCCCGTGGCACCCTCATTATATGGTTAATATTTCGGTCGTTGTGGCCTGGCGGCCACGGCGGCGCTTGGCATTGGGCGGGCCGCTGGCCCATAGTGGGGAAGCCTCAGTGAATCGCCGTTCAGCTCCGGTTTGTGGCTGGAACTCCCGAACGACGAAAAACCCCATGTTTTGGAGGAGTTATCCATGTCCGATGCCATCAAGGTCGGCTTTGTCCCGTTGTCTGCCGCCCCCCGTGGCATCCTGGTCGTGTTCTGCGACGACAGCCTGAAGCTCGGCCCGGCGACGGCGAAGGCGGTGGGCGCCGCTGCCGACATCGTGAAGCGCGCCGCGGCCGCGGCCGCCTTCAAGGGCAAGAGCGGGGCTGCACTGGACATTCTGGCACCGGAGGGGGTGAAGGCGACCCGGCTGATCGTGATCGGCGCGGGCAAGGCGACCGGCCTCAAGGCGAACGATTTCCTCAAGTTCGGCGGGGTGGCCGCCAGCAAGCTGCCCGCCGGCACCAGCGCCATGACCATCATGGCGGAGCTGCCGGGTGGCGCCATGACGAGCGAGCAGGCGGTTGCGATCGCCTCGGGCCTGCGCTTACGCGCTTACAAGTTCGATCGCTACAAGACCAAGAAGAAGGAGGGCGAGGAGGGCGGCGCGCGAGCCGACGTCTCGCTTGCAGTCGGCGATGCCGGTGCTGCGAAGAAGGCGTTCGCCGCGGCCGGCCACGTCGTCGACGGCGTGATCATCGCTCGCGACCTCGTCAACGAGCCGCCGAACGTGCTTTTCCCGGAGGAATTCGCCCGCAGAGCCGGTCAGCTGCGCAAGCTCGGCGTCAAGGTCGAGGTGCTCGACGTCAAGGCGATGCAGAAGCTCGGCATGGGCGCGCTGCTCGGCGTCGGCCAGGGCTCGGCGCGGCCGAGCCGCACCGTGGTCATGCGCTGGGACGGGGCCAAGAAGGGCGAGGCCCCGGTCGCCTTCGTCGGCAAAGGCGTCTGCTTCGACACCGGCGGCATCTCGATCAAGCCGGCCGGCAGCATGGAGGACATGAAGGGCGACATGGGCGGGGCGGCCTGCGTCGTCGGCCTGATGCATGCGCTCGCGGCGCGCAAGGCGAAGGTCAACGCGGTCGGCGCCATCGGCCTCGTCGAGAACATGCCCGACGGCAACGCGCAGCGGCCGGGCGACATCGTCACCTCGATGTCCGGCCAGACCATCGAGATCATCAACACCGACGCGGAAGGCCGCCTCGTGCTCGCCGACGTGCTCTGGTACGTCGCCAAGAAGGTGAAGCCGAAATTCATGGTGGATCTGGCGACGCTGACCGGCGCGATCATGGTGGCGCTCGGCACCGAGCATGCCGGCATGTTCTCCAACAACGACGAATTGGCCGACCGGCTGCTCACGGCCGGCGTCGAGAGCGGGGAGAAGGTCTGGCGCATGCCGCTCGGCCCCGAATACGACAAGCTGATCGATTCCCAGTTTGCCGACATGAAGAACACCGGCGGCCGCCATGGCGGCTCGATCACTGCCGCACAATTCCTGCAACGCTTCGTCGATGGTGTGCCCTGGGCCCATCTCGACATCGCCGGCACCGCGATGGGGGCGCCGAAGACCGACATCAACCAGAGCTGGGGAAGCGGCTACGGCGTCCGCCTGCTCGACCGCCTGGTCGCCGACCATTATGAACGCAAATGACCGACATGACTGAAGTGCTGTTCTACCATCTGCAGAACATGACGGTGGAGAATGTGTTGCCGCCGCTGCTCGAGAAATCGCTCGAGCGCGGCTGGCGCGTCGTGGTGCAGTCGACCTCGGAGGAGCGCGCCGACGCGCTCGATTCGCATTTGTGGACCTATCGCGACGATTCATTCCTGCCGCACGCGACATGGCGGGTGAACGATGTTGCCGACCAGCCGATCGTGCTGGCGATCGAGGGCGGCAATCCCAATGGGGCCAATGTCCGCTTCCTGGTCGACAACGCCGCGCTGCCGGAGGACGCACAGGGCTACGAGCGCATGGTGCTGCTGTTCAACGGCGACGATCCCGACGCGCTTGCGCTCGCCCGCACGGCCTGGACGGATTGCAAGGCGCGGGGATTTGATGTCACCTATTGGCAGGCCGACGACCGCGGCCGGTGGCAGAAGCGCAATTAGCCGCAATTAATGATAATTTGCACTTTTCGGGCGATGCTGGCTTCGGCCACCTTCGTGCCGCAAAGGGATGTTGGGACAATCGCTTAGGGCTGGTCCTTCACGCGGGGAATTAGTTTATCGTGCGACATCAAAAGCTTCCCGGCTCGCTCATGATTGCGTTGGCTGCCGTAGCACCGCTGCTCGCGGGCTGCTCGGGCGCGAGCGATCTGTTGTCGAAGGACGCCGAATGGTTCCAGAAGCCCGGCCGTCTCTTCATCAAGAACATCTCGATCGAATCGCCGCCACTGACCCCGGACAAGCCGGTCGGAGCCGAGGATCTCGTCAGCGCCGACGGCGCCTGTCCCGGCATGGCGCCGCCGCCCGGACCTGCCGATGCCAATGCCTCGACGACAGCCGCGCCGATCGGCGGCACGGTCGCGCTCGGCCACACCGAATGCGACGTGGTCCGCGGCATCGGCGCGCCCTCGAGCGTCAACCTCTCCAACGACGCTGCTGGCCGTCGCGTCGCCGTCGTCACCTGGACCACCGGGCCGCGCGCCGGCCTCTACACGTTCACGGCTGGACGTCTCTCCTCGATCGAGGGCAATCCCGAGCCGCACCCGGCGCCGAAGGCGAGCAAGCCGAAGCCGAAGAAGAAGGCGGCGACGTAAGGGCCGCACGTCACGCGGCTTTTCGCCCTTTGATCGCCGTCGCCCAGGCGTGGAACGTGATCGCTCCCGTCGCGCTTGCCGGAAGTCTGTCTTGCAGCCGGCGTTTCAATTCGGCGCTCTCTGCATCCGACAGCTTTCCCAGGACGCCGGTCGGACTGCTCACGACCATGGACAGCCAATAGTCATCGAAGTTCACGAATGTCCGCTCGACGACGAGCTCGCGGGTTTCGACATCGCGGAGGCCCAGCTCTGCCCAGAGTGCCTTCAGGGCCGCAAAACGCGAGACATCCGCGCTCGGCGGACGCGCCGTCGGCTGGCCCATGGCATCCAGTTCCTCCCACAGCGGCTGCGTCGGCGTGCCGCCGCGCGTGATGTCCCAGGTGTAGGACGCGACCATGCCGCCGGGCTTGGTCACGCGCACCAATTCGGCCGCACCTTTTTTGGGATCGGGCACGAAAAACAGCACCAGCGCCATGATAGCCGCATCGAAGCGCGCATCGTCATAGGGAAGCGCCAACGCATCGCCAACCGAAAGCTCGACCTGCTTCGCCGATATCCGTTGTTGTGCCGCTGCAATCTGAGCTTCGGACGGATCGATCGCGCTCACGTGCGAGGGAGCTGCTCCGGCGAGGATCATCTCCGTGAACGCGCCGTTTCCGCAGCCGACGTCGACCCACGACAGACCTGGTCTCAGCGCCAGCCAATCCAGGAAAAGTGCGCCGGCCGATCGGCTCCAGGGGGCCATGAAGCGCTCGTAAGCCGCGCCGTCGGTGAACTTGATCGGTTCGGGTGTAGACATTTGAGACATCCCTCGATCATTCCTTGTTTGCATATCGCTTGGGCTGGAAATTGCTTGGATTGAAAATGCCGATCGTCCTCGACCGTGGAGCCGGATCATCCGCGATGCGCTGACGCAAATTCTATCCAACCTAATCCCAAATGCGCGGAAGCGACACGGGCCATTTGGTCGGCAGGCGCGGATATTTCCCGAGTCATCGTTTCTTGGCTCCCCGTCGGACGCACGGGCCGGCCCTGCAGACACATCGCACGAGGATCGATCGCGCTTGATCTGGATCATGGAGCCCGGTCGTCCGCCAGTGCAGGCTGGAACAGCTCCCCGAGAGAAGGGGCTGCCGTCATGGCAAGAATTCCAGAGGAACATTCCAGGGGATCATTGACGTGAGCAAGCTCGCAAAGATTGAACGCGATCCGAACTATCAGGAACTCGTGCGCCGACGCTCGTCGCTGGGCTGGCTGCTGTCGGCGATCATGCTTGTCATCTATTTCGGCTTCATCCTGCTGGTCGCCTACGCTCCCAAGTTTCTGGGAATACCACTGGGCAGCGGCGTTACGACGATCGGTATTCCGATCGGACTGTCCGTCATCGTGCTCGCCTTTTTGCTGACGGGCATCTACGTCCGTCGGGCGAATTCCAGCTACGACGTCCTCATCCGCAAGATTGTCGAGGAGAACCGCTCGTGAAGAAATTCGCCTTTCTATCGGTGATTCTGCTCGCAAGTATGCCCACCATTGCGCTCGCTGCCGGCGCCGTCGAGGGCGGCGCGAAGCAGGCGACCAACTGGGCGGCGATCGGCATGTTCGTCGGGTTTGTCGGCCTGACGCTCGTCATCACCTATTGGGCCGCCAAACGGACCGCGTCGGCTGCGGATTTCTACTCGGCCGGCGGCGGAATCACGGGTTTCCAGAACGGGCTTGCGATCGCAGGTGACTACATGTCGGCGGCATCGTTCCTCGGCATATCGGGGCTCGTCTATACCTCGGGCTACGACGGCTTGATCTACTCGGTCGGCTGGCTCGTGGGATGGCCGATCGTCACCTTCCTGATCGCCGAGCAGTTGCGCAACCTCGGAAAGTTCACCTTTGCCGATGTCACATCGTTTCGTCTCGGGCAGACCGAGATCCGTATCCTGGCGGCGTGCGGCTCGCTGGTGACTGTTGCATTCTATCTCATCGCGCAGATGGTCGGAGCCGGCAAGCTGATCCAGCTGTTGTTCGGTCTCGATTACTGGATCGCAGTCGTCCTGGTCGGCGGCCTGATGATGATCTACGTGACGTTCGGTGGCATGAAAGCAACGACGTGGGTGCAGATCATCAAGGCGGTGCTGCTGCTCTCGGGGGCGACGTTCATGGCCGGAGCCGTCCTCTACAAGTTCGGGTTCAGCCCGGAAGCCCTCTTCACCAAGGCAACCGAAGTGCATCCCAAGAAGCTCGCGATCATGGAGCCCGGCACCCTGATCTCCAATCCGCTCTCGGCTGTCTCGCTCGGCCTGGCGCTGATGTTCGGAACCGCGGGCCTGCCTCACATCTTGATGCGCTTCTTCACCGTGAAGGACGCCCAGGCTGCGCGCAAGTCGGTGTTCTACGCCACCGGCTTCATCGGCTACTTCTATATCCTGACCTTCATCATCGGCTTCGGCGCGATCACGCTGGTGTCGACCGATGCGATGTTCCTGGATGGCAGCATCCTCGAGAAGACCAAGAGCGGAATCGCGGCGATCAAGGGCGGCTCCAACATGGCGGCGATTCACCTCGCGAACGCCGTGGGCGGCAACCTGTTCCTTGGCTTCATCTCGGCTGTCGCCTTCGCCACGATCCTTGCCGTCGTATCGGGGCTGGCTCTGGCAGGGGCATCGTCCATCAGCCACGATCTCTACGGCATGGTGATCAAGGGCGGGAACGCGAATGAGCAGGACGAGATCCGGGTGTCGAAGATTGCGACACTGGTGCTCGGCGTGCTTGCGATCTTCCTCGGCATCGTGTTCGAGAACCAGAACGTCGCCTTCATGGTCGGCCTTGCCTTCGCCATCGCGGCCTCCTGCAATTTCCCCGTGCTGGTGATGTCGATCTTCTGGAAGGGCCTGACGACGCGGGGAGCCGTGGTCGGCGGCTTCCTTGGTCTGGTCAGCGCGGTCATCGGTGTGGTGCTCTCGCCGGCAGTCTGGGAGGTGACGCTTGGCTTCGCCAAGGGCTCGGCTCCGATCAAGCTGGACAATCCGGCGCTGTTCTCGATGGCCATCGCCTTTGCGGGGATCTGGCTGGTCTCGATGATGGATCGCAGCAAGCGTGCCGCGGTCGATCGCGATGGCTTCGATGCGCAATATGTCCGCTCCCAGACCGGTATCGGAGCTGCTTCGGCGACGGCTCACTGAACGAGGTTCCAAGGACGTTGCCTCCGCACCGGCGGGTCGGTTGGCCCCGCCGGTGAGACGCGTTCGATGATCAGGCATCGAGGCTTCGGCAGTCGCATCTTCGAAAGGTCGAAATGCCCAAGGCGTTCGATATCAGCAACCCGCCATTCGATCGTCTGACGCCGAACGAGGCCGAGACGTTGCGGGCCGCACTCGACATCGCCTACTTCAGTCCGGGCGAAGCGATCATCAGGCGGGACGCGCCGGCGGAGGCGCTCTATGTCGTGATCAAGGGCATCGTCGAGGAGCGGAGCGATGTCGACCTGCTCGCATTGCTCGGCCCCAAGGATACGTTCGACAGTCGGGCGCTCGTTCACGATCATAGCGGCCACCAGTTCTTCGCCCGCGACGAGACGCTCTGCTATGTGATCCCGAGGAAGATCGCCCTCGATCTGATCAAGGCAAATCCGCGCTTTGCCGCGTTCTTTTACCGCGAGATATCCGAGAAACTGGACGAGCTCGCCAACGATGAGGAGGCGGGACGTTACGGCTCGTTGATGCATGCCAAGATCGGCGAATTGTTCCTGCATCCGCCGGTGTTTCTGGCCGCCAGCGACACGATCGAGACCGCCGGTCACCTGATGCGCGAGATCAACAGCAATGCGCTGTTCGTCCGGGACGGCGAGCGCATCGGCATCGTGACGGGCATGAACCTATCCAAGGCGGTGGTGCTGAGGCGCCTGTCGATTCAGACCCCGGTGGGCACGCTCGCGAATTACGACATCGTGTCCTTGCGACGTGACGATTTCGTTTCCTCGGCTCTCCTGCTGATGACGAAGCACAACAAGCGGCGGCTCGTCGTGCGCGAGGATGAGGAAATCGTCGGAATTCTGGAGGAGATCGATCTGCTGGGTTTTCTGGCAGGAAGCGCGCAAGTCACTGCCGGTCGCATCGATCGCGCCTCGAGCCGGCAGGACCTTGCCACCGCAGCGCACGAGATCGAGACACAAACGCGCGTGCTGCGGCGGCAAGGCGTCAAGGTGGAAGTCATTGCGGAGATCGTCTCCGATCTCAACCGGCGCCTGCTGTCCCGGTTGTTTGACATGCTCGCACCGGCCGAGCTGCGCACCGGCAGCTGCTTGATCGTGATGGGAAGCGAGGGGCGGGGAGAGCAGACCGTACGTACCGACCAGGACAACGGCCTCATCCTGGCCGGTCCGATGCGGGATGAAATCCTCGAGGCGTTCCGCCGCGAGTTCTTCGTCGCTCTCGAGAGCTTCGGCTTTCCGCCCTGTCCCGGCGATATCATGGTGCGCAATCCGGCATGGTCCAGACCGCTGTCCGAATATCTTGCAGACCTGCGCCGCTGGATCGTGCTCCCCAACCAGGCCGGGCACATGAATGTGGCCATCATCTACGATGCCCAGGCGATCGCGGGCGATCAGCAGCTCCTGGACGACGCCAAGACGGCACTGATCGATATGACCCGAGGTGAGCAGGCGTTCATGGCCCACTTTGCCCGCGCGGTCGACGCGTTCGAGACGCCGATCGGCCTCTTCAACAATCTGATCACGTCCGAGGGCACGGGAGACGCGCTTGACCTCAAGAAAGGTGGCATCTTTCCGATCGTGCACGGCGTTCGCAGCCTGGCGCTCGAACAGGGGCTGCGCGAGACCTCCACCGACAAACGCATCTCCCGGCTATGTGACCTTGGCGTGCTGCAAGCGGACTTTGGACGCGATCTGAAACAGGCGTTCCGGTTCCTGCTGATGCTTCGGCTCGACGGGCAGCTGGCCGCGTCCGCCGGCGCATCGGGGACTCTGGTGCGACCGGCGCACTTGTCCAGCATGGAACGCCATCTGTTGCGTGATGCACTCCAGGTGGTGAAGAAGTTTCGCGAGATCGTCGGTCATCATTTCAAGCTGGGCATGTTCTAGAATGCTGCCTCGCGCGATCAAGCGATTGTTGCACCAGGCAACCCTGAGCGACCAGTCCTACCGTTTCATGTTCGACCGCGCGCCGGACGACGAGTTTGTCGTCATCGATTGCGAGACGACCGGTCTGAACGTGCGAACGGACGATGTTGTCGCCATTGCCGCCATCAAGATCCGAGGCAATCGGATTTTGACCAGCGCCCGTTTCGAAGCCATCATCCATCCCGACAGGGAGCTCGGGGCGGAAGCGATCAGAATTCACCATTTGCGCCGGTCCGACGTCGAAGCTGCGCCGATCGTCTGGAAGGTGTTGCCGGGGTTTCTGCACTTCATCGGACCGCGCCCGTTGATCGGCTATTATATCGATTTCGACATCGCCATGCTGGACAAGTACATCCTGCCGTTGGTGGGGATTGAGCTACCCAACGAACGCATCGAAGTGTCGCGACTTTACTACGACCGCAAATACGGCGACGCGCCACCAAACACCTCGGTCGACCTGTCGTTCGCCGCGATGCTCCGCGACCTCTGCATTCCGCCCCTCGGACAGCATGATGCCTTCAACGACGCATTGATGACTGCGATGATGTTCGTGCAGTTGCGCGACCTGACCCGGCGCGGTGTACGCATCGCGCGCCAACGGACCAGCCCGGTCTTCAATCCGACCGGGGCATGACCGGTGCCAGAGAGAGCTCGTCGCGAGCCTGCAGCTCGGAGCCCGCCGCTTGTCGCGATGTGCCGCCAGAATGCCTCTGCGGCCTGGGGCAGGCGAAGTTTCGGCCGGAACACGTGGATCGCAATGGGCACGTACCATTCCGGCCCGCCCGCGGCGGTCATCTCGCCCGCGGTGAGCTGATCGCTGATCAGGGCCTGATGGCGTTCGCGCAAATCGCGACGCGCGTCGGCGGCGCGATCATGATCGTGATCGCCATACTGCTGATGAAGTCGCTTTCGTGATGGCCGGGCGGCCCAACACCACCGGGCCGATCACGGCCAAGCAGGTCAAGGCCTACGCGATCACCACGAAGGAGCGGCTGAAGAGCCCGCCCGATCTGCCGACGTCCGACAAGGCAGGCCTCAAGGGTTTCGAGCTCAGCGTCTGGCACGGCATCTATGCGCCCAAGGGCACGCCGCCGGCGGTCGTTCAGAAGCTGACGGCGGCGCTTCAGGCGGCGCTTAATTAGCGGCACTCTCAGAGGATCGGCTTGGTGTTGAAGCGATCAGGCTGGCGAACGCGGAAACGGCCCTTCATCTTGAAGCCGTCACGCACATTGAGACCGAGCAGAACTATGTTCGTTACTCCAGCGACCAGTTCGAGAGTTTGCACGGCGTAGAACATGGTATCGAACTCCGCGGCCTTCGCCTTCGAGGCAAGCAACAACGCGGCTGGAATCAGAACCAGGATGCCGTTTCCGGCGATGAACGGCATACGTTTGATTTTCGCACCGATCAGGCCGGCGCGCCGTTCCTTTGCCAACACGAATCCTGAACCTCTCGTCGCAAGCATCGGAATAAGCAACAGGAAGCCCCACGGTATGGCGATCTTCACCATGGCGATGGTCTCGTGTGACGCAAATAGCTCGGTGAGAGCCGTTGAAAGCCAGAAGATCGCAATGGTCGTCAGTGCGACCGCTCCCGCGACTGGATGGATGATCTTGGTCATCGCGTCTGCCGTTGTCGAAGCGAGCTATGCGACGCAAATGCCGGGCACCGCGACCTTCTTGAACAGGTGCGGGGAGGCGACGGCGGATGCGGGGTAGGCCGAGATCTTCGACCTGAACTCGGGGTGCGTGAACGCAGCCCGAAAGTGGGCGGTCGATTCCCAAACCGCATAGTTCAGATATGTCGGGCCATCCCCGATCGCGCGGTGAAGCTGGGTGGAGATGAAGCCCGGCTGCCGCTTCATGAAGGCGGCATCGTCTTGCCAGATCTGGAGAAAGCTTTGTTCATCCGCCTTGTCGAGCGTGAACAGATTCACCAGCACCACAGGGCTGGCGTCGATACCGAGCTGGCGCTCGATGGGAAAGTCCGGGTCCAGTGGGCGTAGGCGCGCCATGACGAACTCCGTCGATATGGTTTTATGATGTCAATGTAGCCGGTGGCCTGGCTCGCCCGCGATCTGGGCGGTAATCGTCAAAACGTGCAGCGGATCGTCAACGACCTCCATGCGGAAGGCCTTGTTGCTTTCGAGGCCAATCCGCATCACCGCCGAGCGCAGCTCGTCGTCCTGACCGACAAGGGCCGGCGCGCTTTCGATGCCGCCATGGCTTTGCAGATGCCGTGGGTCAACAGCCTTTCCGAAGGGCTTGCGGTCAAGGATCTGCAAACGGTTCACCGCATCGTCGTGGCACTACGGACGAAGCTCGAGAGCGAAGCCGAGGCGCAGACGTAGCGCGGGGCGAGCGGCAAGGTCGCGCGCAGGTTACGCCGAATGCGATGTGGTCGGCATCGGTGCGGCCTCAATCGCTGCAATGTTCCTGATGACGTCGCTTTCATGATGGCCGCGCACGCCGGAATGCGCTTTGATGGCGCAAACAACAATCCGGAGGAAATTATGCGGTTCATTGCCCTCGTATCGGCGTTGCTGCTGCCGCTCAGTGCGGCGTTCGCCCAGGACTATCCGACCAGGCCCATCACCATGCTGGTGCCGTTCGTCGCGGGCGGGCCGACCGACACCATCGCCCGGCTGACGGCGGCCGGCATGGCGAAATCCCTGGGACAGCAGGTCATCGTCGAGAACGCGACCGGTGCCGGCGGCACCATCGGCACGACCCGTGCCGCGCGCGCCCAGCCGGACGGCTACACGCTGCTGATCCATCATGTCGGCATCTCGACCGCGGCGACGCTGTATCGCAATCTCAGCTACGACACCAAGACCGCCTTTGCGCCGATCGGGCTCGTGACCAACGCGCCGATGACCATCATCGCGCGCCCCGATTTCCCGGCCGACACGCTCAAGGAGCTGGTCGCCTACGCCCAGCGGCAGGGCGACAAGCTGACCTACGCCAATGCCGGCCTTGGTGCGGCCTCGCATCTGTGCGGCATGCTGTTCATGACGGCGATCCAGAAGCAGCTTACGACGGTGCCTTACAAGGGCAATGGCCCGATCATGAACGATCTGCTCGGCAAGCAGATTGATCTCACCTGCGACCAGGCGACCAACACCACGGGGCCGATCTCGGCCAAGCAGGTCAAGGCCTATGCGATCACCACCAAGGAGCGGCTGAAGAGCCTGCCGGATCTGCCGACCGCCGACGAGGCCGGCCTCAAAGGCTTCGAGCTCGGTGTCTGGCACGGCATCTATGCGCCCAAGGGCACGCCGCCGGCGGTCGTTCAGAAGCTGACCGCGGCGCTGCAGACCGCGCTTAGGGATCCCGCGCTGATCGCCCGGTTCAACGACATCAACACCGAGCCGGTCCCGCAAGACAAGGCGACGCCGGAGGCGTTAGGTGCGATGCTGACGAGTGAGATCGACCGCTGGGCGCCGATCATCAAGGCGGCGGGGCAATACGCGGATTGAGCTTTTGCGTCCCGCTGGGTGTGGCGACCTATCGGGGAAAGAGCAGCTCAATCAATGGCTCGCTCGCCGGTGTAATAATGCCGGTACTGTGCATGGGGTTGTTTTGCACGTTTTGGCTGGCGCGGCCTCACGCCGGAGGCGCTAGCTGGCGGCCTCATCGAATTGCGCGCTCGCCTCGAGCCATTCCTCCTCCGCGCGCGCCAGCGCGTCGGCGGCATTGGCGCGCGCCTTCGACAGCTGCGCCGCCTGCTTGGGATCGCGCGTGAAAATGTCGGGCAGGGCCAGGGCCGTGTCGATCTTGGCGATGATGTCGCTGACGCGCGAGATCTCGGCCTCGGCTTCGGCGATGCGCTTCTTCAGCGAGCCGCGATTGTCCGCTCTCGGGCGCTGCGGCTTCTCACTCGCGGCGCTGCGCTCGCGCGGGGCTTCCGCGTTGCGCGTCGACAGCACCAGGCGGCGATACTCGTCGAGATCGCCGTCGTAATTGGTGACGGTGCGATCGGCGACGATCCAGAGCCGCTCGGCGCAGGCCTCGATCAGATAGCGGTCGTGCGAGACCATGATCACTGCGCCGGGAAACTCGTTGATCGCTTCCGCAAGCGCGCCACGGCTGTCGATGTCGAGATGGTTGGTCGGCTCGTCCAGGATGATCATGTTGGGGCCGAAGAAGGTCGCAAGGCCCAGGAGCAGCCGCGCCTTCTCGCCGCCTGACAATTTGCCGGCCTTGGTGTCGGCCGCCTTGCCGGAGAAGCCGATCGCGCCGGCGCGGGCGCGCACCTTGGCTTCGGGCGCATCGCCCATCAGCTTGCGGACGTGGTCGTAGGCCGAGGCGTCCTCGTTGAGCTCGTCGAGCTGATGCTGCGCGAAATAGGCGATCGACAGCTTGTCGGCGCGCGTCACCTTGCCCGAGAACGGCGCCAGCCGTCCGGCGAGCAGCTTCACCAGCGTCGACTTGCCGTTGCCGTTGGCACCCAGCAGCGCGATGCGGTCGTCATTGTCGATGCGCAAGGTGACGCGGCCCAGCACCGGGCTCGCCGGGTCGTAGCCGACCGAGGCGTTGTCGACGGCGATGATCGGCGGCGACAAGATCTTCTCCGGCGCCGGGAAGCTGATCTCGCGCACGTCCTCGGTGACCAGCGCCGTGATCGGCTTCAGCCGCTCCAGCATTTTCACGCGCGACTGTGCCTGCCGGGCTTTCGATGCCTTGGCCTTGAAGCGGTCGACGAAGGCTTGCAGGCGGGCGCGCTCGGCCTCCTGGCGCTTGACCGCCTTGGCATCGAGCAGCTCGCGCGCGGCGCGCTGCTCCTCGAACGAAGAATAAGAGCCCTTGTAGAGCGTGAGCTTGCCGCGCTCCAAATGCAGGATCTGGTCGACCGAGCTTTCCAGGAGGTCGCGGTCGTGGCTGATCACGATCACCGTGCGGGGATAATGCGCGAGGTGATCCTCCAGCCACAGCGTGCCTTCGAGATCGAGATAATTGGTGGGCTCGTCGAGCAGCAGAAGGTCAGGGGCCGCGAACAGGGTTGCAGCGAGCGCGACGCGCATGCGCCAGCCGCCGGAGAATTCGGCGCAGGGGCGCAGCTGATCGGCGGCGGAGAAGCCGAGGCCGGAGAGAATCGCGGCCGCGCGGCTCGGCGCCGAGTGGGCATCGATGTCGACGAGCCGGGTCTGGATCTCGGCGATACGGTGCGGATCGGTCGCGTGCTCGGCCTCCGTGAGCAGCGCGTCGCGTTCGAGGTCGGCCTTGAGCACGACCGAGATCAAGCTGTCGGGGCCGTTCGGCGCTTCCTGCGCGAGGCTGCCGATGCGCCAGCGCGGCGGCAGGGTCACCGAGCCGTGCTCGGCCGCAAGCTCGCCGCGGATCACCTTGAACAGCGTCGACTTGCCGGTGCCGTTGCGTCCGACCAGGCCGACGCGCGATCCGGGCGTGATCTGCACGGAACTCTGGTCGATCAAAAGGCGTCCGGCGAGGCGGATGGAGAGGTCGTTGATGGCGAGCATGCGGCCTTGTCACCGCAAGGCGCGTCGAACGCAACTCGTTTTTCCGTCAGTGCGTCTCGCGCTCGCGCCGCTGCAGCTCGTTCAGGAGCTGCTCGAGATGGGTCGGCAGGCGCGGCTCGGGCCGGAGGCTCTGCTGCAGCCGTTCGCCCACGGCATCGCAAATCGAGCGGCTGGTGCGCCGGTCGATCTGTTCGCTGTCATCGGCAAAAAGCCCAGCCATCGCAATGTTCCGTGTTCTCGAAGTAAAGACACGGTACCAAGTCATTGCCGGCCAAATGGTTTCGCTGGCTGTGGGGAATGCCGGACATTCTCGTAAAAATTGTATGAGCTGCGCCTTGTACGCTCAAGGCAAAGCCCCGGCGAGGGGGCGCCGGGGCTTCTCTTGGAAGGTACCTGGGGGGCTTAGGTACCCTTCGAAAGGTGCTGACGGGTTCAGTAGCAGCGGTTGATCAGCCGCCAGCGGGGTCCCCAGGGGGTCGGGACCAGCCGGCGCACATAGCAGCCGCCATAACCGTAGGAGACGGGACCGCCGACATAGAAACGGGGGCCACCCCAGCCGTAGCCGTGGTGCCAGCCGCCGCCGTGCCAGCCCCAGCCGCCGCCATGCCAGTGAGCGGAGGCCGAGGTCGGAGCCAGCGCGGCACCGAGCGCAACCGCAGCGACAGCGGCAAGCGAAAGTTTCCTCAACATGGTGATCTCCTCAAAACTGCCGGCGCGGGGGGGATCCGCGTCGATGGAAAGGCCGCCGAAACGGTCCGCCTGATGATCAGGCTTCGGTTTCGATGGACCCACCTTACGCCGGCGAAGCTGAACCGAACCCTCACGGCGGTTTCAGATTGGGTTCATCTGGGTGAAATTGTTGTCATCCAAGCCGAAATCGGCCGCCGGTCGCCTGCGGCGAAGCGCCTGTGAGGCCGTTTCGGCGGTCGCTTGCCGTCCGGCAACGGCGCCGATATAAGCCCCGCAACTCGACAACCACCGCTTTCTTCCCAAGGACAACATTATGGCCATCGAACGCACTTTCTCGATCATCAAGCCCGACGCGACCGAGCGTAACCTGACCGGCGCGGTCAACGCCGTGATCGAGAAGGCGGGCCTGCGCATCGTCGCGCAGAAGCGCATCCGCATGACCAAGGAGCAGGCCGAGACCTTCTATGCCGTCCACAAGGCGCGCCCCTTCTTCGGCGAGCTCGTGGCGTTCATGACCTCCGGCCCGGTCGTGGTCCAGGTTCTGGAAGGCGAGGGCGCGATCGCCAAGTACCGCGAGGTGATGGGCGCGACCGATCCGTCCAAGGCGGCCGAGGGCACCGTGCGCAAGCTCTACGCCAAGTCGATCGGCGAAAACTCGGTGCACGGCTCGGATGCCCCGGAGACCGCCGCGATCGAGATCGCGCAGTTCTTCTCGGGCAACGAGATCGTCGGCTGATCCGGCCGGCAGGTTAGAGGCGACAGGCGAAAGGACTCATTGTGGACTGGCTCTGGCAGATCTTCGATCCCGCTACGATCGGGGCGTTCTTCACCCAGTTCCGCAACGAGATGGCTGCGCCGACCTTCTGGATCGCGGTCGGCAAGATCATCTGGATCAACATCCTGCTCTCCGGCGACAATGCGCTGGTGATCGCGCTCGCGTGCCGCGGTCTCTCGCCGCGGCATCGGCTCTGGGGCATGATCTTCGGCGCCGGCGCAGCGGTGACGCTGCGGATCATCTTCACCGGCATCGTCGCCACCCTGATGGAGTTGCCGTATCTCAAGCTGGTCGGCGGCCTTGCGCTGATCGTGATCGCGGCCAAGCTCCTGGTGCCGGAACACGAGGACGAGGACGACGTCGACGCTGCCTCGCATCTGTGGCACGCGATCCAGATCGTCGTGGTCGCCGACATCGTCATGAGTCTCGATAACGTCATTGCGGTCGCCGCCGCTGCCAATGGCAGCGTGCCGCTCCTGATCCTCGGCCTTGCCATCAGCGTGCCGCTGATCGTTGCCGGCGCCGCGCTGATCATGGCGCTGCTCGAAAAGCTGCCGGTGCTGGTCTGGGCCGGTGCGGCGCTGCTCGGCTGGATCGCGGGCGAAGTGATCGCGACCGATCCCGGCGTCGCGCCGCGGCTGCATGCGCTGTTCGAGGGTCCGTTCGGTGCCTCGCTCGACGCCATCCTCGGGGCCCTGCGCATCCCGCCGCAATTCGGCCATGGCGGGGCCGGCGGCGAGTATTTCTGCGCAGCGCTCGGCGTCATCGTCGTGCTGGTGGTCGGCACCATCTGGCGCCGGCGCAGCCTGACCCAGGCCGCGCTGGAGTCCTCGGAGCGCCACGCCAAGGCTTCGGCGGAATAGGCGTTCACTCGATCGTGCCGAATTCCGTCACGGGCATCGTCCAATAGACGAGCCTGGTTCCGGCAAATGCAGCCCGCAGCCGCTCGAGCAAGCTGCCGGCCGCTGTCTGCGTCAAGATCAACTGCACGGCGGTCTGGTCGGCGTGGCCCTTCACGCGTTCGGCGGCCGAGTGTAGTCGCACGTCGGCACCATGACCGGCTCCGTGCGATGCGGTGAATCCCGACACGAGATCGCCCTGTTCAGCGAGATAGTCGAATACCTCGTCGCGGAGCTGATGCGGCACGATCAGCGTGAGACAGAGCGGCTGATCGGTCATTTCGCCACCTTGGACGTTCCGCCATAGCGGCGATACAGGATCGGGAGGAGAATCAGGGTCAGCAGGGTGGAGGACACCAATCCTCCGATAACGACGATGGCGAGCGGCCGCTGCACTTCGGACCCTGGGCCCGACGCGAACAGCAGCGGGATCAAGCCAAGCGCCGTGATGCTCGCGGTCATCAGCACCGGCCGAAGCCTGCGCATGGCACCCTCGACGACGATACGATCCCCGCCGAGGCCATGGGCCCGGAGTTGATTGAAATAGGACACCAGGACGACGCCGTTGAGGACGGCAATGCCGAGCAGCGCGATGAAGCCGACAGAAGCCGGCACCGAGAGGTACTCCCCGGTCAGCACCAGAGCGAAGACGCCCCCGATGAGGGCGAAGGGAATGTTGACCAGCACTAGCAGCGCCTGCCGGATGGCGCCGAACGTGGTGAAGAGCAGCACGAAGATGAGACCGATCGCGACGGGTACGACGATTGACAAGCGTGCGGCAGCGCGTTGCTGATTTTCGAACTGCCCGCCCCATGTCAGCCGGTAGCCGCTTGAGAGCGGAAGTTCGGTTGCAACTTTCTGACGAGCCGATTCGACGAAGCCGACCATGTCGCGGCCGCGAATATTGGCGCGAACGACGCTCATCCGCGCGCCATCCTCGCGGTCGATCTTCACCGGCCCATCCACGCGCTGGATGCGCGCGACCTGCGACAGCGCCACATGCCGTCCGGAGGCGAGCGTCAACGGCAGGCTCGCCAGCAGCGTCGGTGCCGCCCTGGTCGTCTCACTGCCGCGGACGAGAATCGGTGTGCGGCGTCCTTCTTCGAGCGCGGTCCCGATCGTCCGGCCCTCGATCTGGATACGGAGCGAGTTTACGACGGCATCCACGGTGAGGCCGAGGCGGCCGGCCTCCATGCGGTTGACCGCGACCGTGTAGTATTGAGCGCCTTCGTTGAGCGTGGTGTAGACGTCCTCGGCTCCATCGATGCTGGACAGGATGGCCGCCAGCTTCGCCGCAGTTTCGTTCAGCCTGGCGATGTCTGGGCCGAAGATCTTGACTGCGACGTCGCCACGCACGCCGCTGATCATCTCCTGTACGCGCATGTCGATGGGCTGGGTAAAGCTGAGCGATATGCCCGGAAAGCCGCTCAGAACCTCGCGGAGCTTCTGCAGCAGCGCGTCGCGATTGTCGGTCTGCCGCTCGGCGGCCGGCTTGAGCACGAGAAACGTGTCGGTCTGGTTGGGGCCCATCGGATCGAGGCCGAGCTCGTCCGACCCGGTCCGTGCGACGATGCCGGCGATATCAGGGACGGCCAGAAGTGCTTTCTGCAGCCTCGCATTCATGGCAAGCGATTCATCGAGATTGACGGACGGCAACGTCTCCACGCTGACGATGACGTCGCCCTCGTCCATGGTCGGCATGAAGGTCTTGCCGAGCTTGGTATAGGCGAAGCCCGCGGCGACCAGGCCGATCAGAGCCGCGGCCATCACCTTGCGCTCGTTCCTCAAGGCCCAGTCCAATGCGGGCGCGTACAGCCGCTGCGCCGCACGGACCAGAATCGGATCGCGATGCGAGGCCGACTTCAGCACGTAGGAGGTCATGACCGGCACCACTGTGAGCGCCAGCAGCAGTGAACCGGCCAGCGCGAAGATGATGGCCAGCGCGACCGGGATGAATAGCTTCCCCTCCAGCCCCTGCAGCGTCAGCAGTGGCAGGAACACGATGATGATGATGAGGACGCCTGAGGCGACCGGTTCCAGGACTTCGCAAACCGAACGGTACACCAGGTGGATCAGCGGAGCGGCTTTACCCGGTTCGTGCTTGCCGAGATTGCCGACGATGTTCTCGACCACCACGACCAGCGCATCGATCAACATCCCGATCGCGATCGCAAGTCCGCCGAGGCTCATCAGGTTGGCCGACATCCCGGCCAAGCGCATGACGATCAGCGCGATGACGATCGCCAGCGGCAGGGTGAGAGCGATCACCAGCGCGGCCCGCCAGTTGCCGAGGAAGAGCAGCAGGAGAACGACGACGAGGGCGGTGGCCTCGCCGAGCGCTCGCACGACGGTGCCGACGGCGCGGTTGACCAGGCGGCTGCGATCGTAAAACACGTTGATGGAGACGCTCTTCGGCAGCGAGGCTTGCAGCTCGGCGAGCCGGGCGCGCACGTCTCTGACGAGCTGCCCGGCGTTGGCGCCGCGCAAGCCGAGGACGAGCCCCTCGACGGTCTCGCCGCTGCCGTCCGACGTGACTGCGCCATAACGGGTCAGCGTCCCGACTTTGACGCTCGCGACGTCGCTGACCAGGATCGGCACGCCCTCGCGGGTGTCGACGACGATGGCCTTGATGTCTTCGATCGATCGGATACTGCCCTCGATCCGGACCAACGCGCTGTCCTCGCCCTGGTTCACCCGTCCGGCGCCGTCATTGCGGCTGTTGGCCTCGATGGCGCGGCGAAACAGGTCGTAGGAAATACCGCGCGCGGCGAGCGCCTCGTTACGCGGCACGATCTCGAAGGCGCGGACGTAACCGCCGAGCGCATTGACGTCAGCAACACCGGCGACCGTCCGCAGCGCGGGACGGATCACCCAATCGAGCAAGGTCCGGCGCTCGGCGAGCGAAAGCTCGGGACTGTCGATCGTGAACATGAACATCTCGCCCAGGGGGCTCGTGATCGGCGCAAGGCCTCCGCTCACCCCGTCGGGGAAATCACGCGCGACGTTCGATAGCCGCTCCGATACCTGGTTGCGCGCCCAGTAGATGTCGGTGCCGTCCTCGAAATCCACGGTGATGTCGGCCAGCGCATATTTCGTGGTCGATCGAAGGACTTTCTTGTTCGGCAATCCGAGCAGTTCGAGCTCGACGGGGAGCGTGATGCGCTGCTCGACCTCTTCGGGGGTCAGGCCCGGCGCCTTCATGATGATCTTGACTTGAACAGGCGAGACATCGGGAAAAGCGTCGATCGGCAGGCCGGGCAGGAGCACGGCGCCCGCGCCGATCAGCAACAACACGCTCAGCAGCACGAATAGCCGCTGCGAAAGCGCAAACGCGACCAGGTGTCGAAGCATCTATTGCCCCAGGCCCGAAAGAATGCCGCGCAGCGCCGAGATACCGCCGATCGCGATCTCATCCTGATCCGTAATGGGACCGGACACGACCACATGGTCCTGATCTTCGGCAACGAGCTTGACCGGCACGAGCCGGAAGCCGTCAGGGACGCCAACGAATACCGATGTCTGCTCGCCGCGCCGCACCAGTCCATTGTAGGGAATCTCCCAAGCGCTTTCGCCGGCGGACAGAAAGCCGATGCGGGCAGCGGCGGTCTGACCGGGATGCAGTTCGCCGTCGTTCGGGATCTCCGCGCGAACCAGGATGGTCTGGGTGGCGGGGTCGATGGTCTCGGAGACCAGCACGACCTTGCCGGGCGTGGGATAGCCCTCGATCTCGACCCTCGCGCCGGCGCGGATGGCACGAATATTGGCTGCCGGAACCGCGATTTCCGCCCATAGCGGCGAGAGCCGGGCGAGCTTGACGAGCGGCGCGGATTGCTCGAGCCGCTGCCCCGGCGAAACCGCCACCTCGACGGCGGATGCCGTCTGCTGTGCGTTGACCGTGAGCGTCGCGCTGATCGCCGCGTCCTGTGCGAGTCGAGCAATGGCCTCGTCGGACATCCCGCTCAGATGCAGCATCTGACGCCGCTCGGCGACCACGAGCGAGGCCTGGCGCGCCTCGGCTTGGCTGGTCTCCAGCACGCGCTGCGGCACCGCCTTGCCCTCGAACAGATCGATATTCCGCTTCAGCTGCTGACTGGCGAGCAGCTCCTGTGCGATGGCGTGCAGGTAGTCGCGTTGTTGCGAAACGAAACTGGGGCTCTCCAGCGTCACGAGCGGCTGGCCGGCCGAGACGCGATCCCCGCGTCCAACGAGGAGAGTGGCGACCATGCCGGCCACCGGCGCGCTGACGACCCACAATTGCTGCGTGGGGATGACGATCTGGACAGGGTAGGGCAGCGTCAGATCGGTTCGAATCGCGACCGGGTGGGTCACTCGCACGCCGAGATTCCGCGCCTGCGCATCGCTCAGCTTCAGCTCGCTTTGGGCCATGGATACGGAAGGCAGCAAGCTCAATGCAATGACGAAGAGTGTACGACCGAGCACGCCTCCAGAAGAGGCGAGAAGGAGAGTTCCGCGACGGACTCGCATGAGGAATGACCCACGCTCACGGGCGAGCGAAGCGCCGCTCGATTGTGGGTTTCGATTACTCCACCGGCGTGTTGGTGGGTTGATTTGCCTCAATCGGGCCAGCCATTGGGGAAGGCTGCTCGTCGTTCGTGGAGCGTTTCGGTTGACCTCGGTTAATTCCTTCCTGTCCTTGGAAGCAAGGCTGTCCTCGCACTCTTCAGAGAGGCGGCAGTCAGGCCAACGAACCTCGCTCACAACGGACGCTTCCTTCCGGTGATCATCGCCTTGATCAGGTTCTCGCGGTGCTCGAAGCTGGCCACCAGGACGCCAAGCACATGAACGACGACAAGGCCGATCATGAGGTTGGCGAACGCCTCATGCACCTCCTCCACCCATTTTGCCCCCCAGAAGCTATCGATCGTCATCATGTAACCGGTTGTGCAGGTGCCTATCAGCATGACGATCAGCGCCACGACCATCGCGCCGCCGGCTGGATTGTGGCCGAGATAGCGTGGCGCCCTGAGCAGCGCGACGTCGCGCATGTAGGCGAGCACTGCGCGCGGCGAGCGCACGAAGTCGTTGAATCGGGCATGGCGAGGCCCTGCGATGCCCCACAAAATCCGCAGCGTCAGCAATCCGACAATCGAGTAGCCGGTGGCGACGTGGACATTTTCTATCTCGTCGCCAGTCGCATAAGCGAGCAGAAACAGCCCGGCCAGCGACCAATGGAACACGCGCACGAAGGGGTCCCAGACCCTCACGGAGGCCGACGGCTTCTCGCCGCCGGCCTCGATCGCGTCGTGAATGGCGCTCATGGTGCAACCCCTTACAGCTGACCGACGATCTCGCCGCTGGTCGGATCGACGAACAACTCGACCCGGTTGCCGGACTTGTCGATCGTGTAGAGTTCGCCACACGCGTTCTTGAGCTTGGCTTTCTGGACCTTGTAGCCTTGGCCTTCGATCTTGGCCTGCAGTTGTTCGAGCGGCAGCCAGCTCGTCTGTGGCGCTGCGGTGCAGGGGCGCCCGAGGCTGCCGGCATGAGCCGTCGCGGCGGCTGCAATCAAGGCGACGGTGGTGGCGATGATAGTGATCTTGCGCATGGTTCTCTCCGGCTTGTGGCGCCCGGCCGCGTTTTGCGGCGAGGCGATGCGCGGACATTGCCAGAAGTGCGCTGACGACCACCTGTTGATCCACGTCAGCGATTTGTCAGGTCGACTAGTGCATTCTTTGTCCATGCAACCCACTCGTCTTTTGGAGCTTCTCGCGTTGCCCTTGCTGGCAGGCGTCCTGCTCGCGCCGGTGCCTGCCGCCGCAGGCGACCACGATAAAGGCGCGCCCGACGCGGTTCGCCGCGCGGTCGAGGCAGGCGAGATCAGGCCACTCGCCGACATTCTCGCGTCGATTAGTGGCAAGCTGCCGGGTCAGGTTGCCGGCGTCGAGATAGAGCGCGAGCGTGGCCGCTGGATTTACGAGTTTCGCATCGTCGACGACAGCGGCCGCCTCTACGAGGCCTACGTCGACGCGCGCAGCGGCGAGATCGAACGCATCAGGGAGAAGTGATGCGCCTGCTGCTTGTGGAGGACGACCGACGGATCGCGGCCGATGTCGCGGCGGCGCTGCGCGCGGCCGGCTATGTGGTCGAGACCGTCCGCAACGGGGAGGAAGCCTGGTTCCGCGGTGACATCGAGGATTACGGCGCCGTCATCCTCGATCTCGGTTTGCCAGGCATGGACGGCCTGGCGGTGCTCAAGCGCTGGCGAGCCAACGGACGGTCCATGCCGGTGCTGATCCTGACGGCGCGCGGCAGCTGGGCCGAGCGCGTTGATGGAATCGACGCGGGCGCCGACGACTACCTGCCCAAGCCGTTCCGCATGGAGGAATTGCTGGCACGGCTGCGCTCGATCGTACGCCGCTCGGCGGGGCATGCCTCCTCACGCATCGTCGCCGGCGACGTCGAACTCGACGAGCGTCAGATGAAGGTGACGCTGCGCGGCGTACCCGTCGCTTTGTCGCCATTGGAATACCGCCTGATCGCCTTTCTCTTGCATCATCGCGGCCGCGTGGTGTCGCAGCAGGAGCTCGATGAAAACGTCTATGGCCACGGCGACGACCACGAGTCGAACGCCCTAGAAGTGCTGGTTGGCCGCGTGCGCAAGAAGCTGGGCGCCGATCTGATCGAGACCAGGCGTGGTTTCGGCTATCTGGTACCGGACACGACGTCGTGAGCTGGGGCTCGCTGCGGCTGAGGCTGGTGGCCGGCGGAGCGGTGGCAATCCTGATTGCGCTGACCATTGCCGGCGCCGGGCTGACGTTGCTGTTCGAACGCCACGTCTCGCGAACCATCGGCGATGAGCTCGACGTCTATCTCAAGCAACTCGTGGCGGGTATCGACACCGATGCGCAGGGCAAGCTGGTGGTGGGACGGCCGCCGGCCGACCCGCGTTTTGCCGATCCGCTTTCGGGCCTGTATTGGCAGGTGTCGGACGACAGCGGCCAGGTGCTGCGTTCACGTTCATTGTGGGACACGGCGTTGGACCTGCCGCAGGATCAGCCGTCGCCTGGCGAATTGCACCGTCACGTCATCCTTGGCCCGGCGAACGCCCGGCTCCTGGTCAGTGAACGTCGCGTGCTGCTCACGATAGGCGACCGCCGCGCGCCGGTGCGCGTCGCGGTGGCGGCCGATCTCGCCCGCGTATCGGCTGCCGCCTCGTACTTCGCCAGGGATCTGGCGCTGGCGCTCGGCGTGCTGGGCCTGGTGCTGGCGGCAGCTACCTCGATCCAGGTCGGACTGGGCCTACGCCCGCTCGACGCACTTCGCCGCGGCGTCGCGGATGTGCGCTCCGGGCGGCGCAAGTATCTCCCCGTCGACGTACCAACCGAGGTGAAGCCTCTGGTGGAGGAGGTCAACAGCCTGATCGACGCCCAGGAGCGAGAGATCGACCGTTCGCGCAGCCGCGCCGCTGACTTGGCGCATGGGCTGAAGACGCCGCTCGCCGCACTCGCGGCCGATGTCGCGCTTTTGCGTCAGCGTGGTGAGCAGGACGTTGCAAAGGCCATCGAAGCCGTCGGCGAGGCAATGAGCCGTCACGTCGACCGCGAACTGGCACGTGCCCGGGCGCGGGGGACGGCACGGCAGCGCGGCGGTATTTCCACGCCGCTCAGACCACTTGTCGAGTCCCTGATGCTGACGCTGGCTCGCACGCCTGCGGCACGGCGGCTCCACTTCAAGACTTGCATAACCGGCGAGCCGAGCGTGCCGCTCGATCGCACAGACCTAGCCGAAGTGCTGGGCAATCTCCTGGAGAACGCCACCCGTCACGCCAAGAGACAGGTACGCATTGGCGCGGATGCCACCGCGAATCCGGCGATCACGATCGAGGACGACGGCCCGGGCATCGCGGCCGCCGAACGCGCCCGCGTGCTCGAACGCGGGGCTAGGCTGGATGAGCGTGGCGAAGGGGCTGGCCTCGGCCTCGCGATCGTTCAGGACGTGCTCAGTGTCTATGGATGGCAGCTTGTTCTGGCCGAGTCCGAACTCGGCGGATTGAAAGCCATCGTCGCGCCAGAGGGCAGCCGCCATCGGATGGCTGCCCGGTGAGTTGATGTGCATCAAGCGCGGCTCGCCTGCGGAGCATATTTTGATGAGCCGAGAGTGATCGCAGGTGCCGATCGCGAGGCTACAGGAGCAAAATCGTGAACTTGAGCAAACTCACTTGCACGCTGCTGAGCGCTGCCATTGTCTTGCTTGCGATTGTGCCGCCAGCATTTTCCCATAGCGGCACGGCGCGAGATCCGTGGAATCCAGCGCACATCGAGATGCTTCCGGCTGAGATTCGTGCCGACGTGCGGAAATGGGACGCTGCCTGCGGAGGCTCGATCGCTGCCGCCCAACGCTTTGCTCTTTATCTGACTGCGGCGGGGACCGAGTTCGTGGCGTTGCATTTCGACGATTTTCGCTGCCGCAGCGCCGCCGCTCTCTGCAATTCCGCGGGCTGCCTGCACCAGGTGTATGTCGCGGCAGGAGGTCGATATCGTCGGGTGCTCGCAGTGCACGCCCATGACGTGCGCCTGTCATCTTCCAACAATCAGGCCTTTGTCGAACTCATGGACGTGAATGGAAGCGGCCGGATATTGCGCTGGAACGGAAGCCGCTTCGTCGCGAAGTGAATCTTGAAAGTAGCCCCCGGCTGCGCAGATCGGCTGGCTTGGCGCTCGCCGTTTACCGCCGCACGATCGATCCCGAGCGGCCGATCAGGCGCGCGAGCTGCTTGAAGCGGCTGCCGACGCGGTCTGCGACGAGATCGCCGAGCCGGTGCTCGAACACCAGCATCAATTTGCGGCTCTGGCTGCGGAAATGCGTGGCGGGCAAGACGCCCGGGCGCGCCGCCGAGATCAGATGCGCGACACGGAACGCAGCGCCCAGGAGGCGCGCGCGTTCGAGCTGCGCCGGTGTCAGCAATTCCTGCATGGTGGCCGGCGGCTGGTTCTCCTCGCTGAGGCCGGCATAGCGATAGAACACCGACAGGCCGACGAAGGCGCGTTCGGTGTGGGTGATCGCGCCGAAATTGCCGTTGACGACGAGGCTGAGCGTCTGTTCGCCGCGATGATCGGGATGCACGCGCCAGCCGATGTCGGAGAGCAGGCACGCGGTGTGGCGGAGGCGACGGTCCTCTTCGGTCTCGCGCAGCTTGACGACGCGCACCAGGCGGTCGGTCCAGGCGATCAGCTCGCGGGCATGCTTGGCCGAACGTGACAGCAGCTGGTTCAGCTCCTCGGCCGCGCAGATCAGCCCGTCCTTGGTGCGTTCGGTCTCCGGCAGCTTCTCGTGCAGCAGGCCCTCGCGCACGCCGAAGGTCGAGAACACGATCGTCTTGGGTTTTGCGACGCGGATGATGTGCTCGAGCACCAGCGCCGCATAGGTGAGGAGAGGGCGCCGCGCATCGGCGACGATCTCGATGTCGGCGAGCATGTTGGCGGCGGCGAGGCGCCGCAGGCGGCGTGAGAAGTCGAGCGCTTCAGCGGCCGGGATGGAATAGCCGTGCATCACCTGGAGCGGATAGCCGCTCTGGATGATGTGGATGCGCGCGAGCGCGCGCCAGGTGCCGCCTACGGCGTAGAAGGTGCGGCCGCGGCCCGCGGTCAGCTGCGGCACCTCGTCGATCTCCTCGCGCACGATGCGATCGGCGCGCTTGAGCGATTTGTGCGCGAGGTCCTGCAGCGCAAGGCCGCCGAGCGGCAGCGTCACGCCGCTGCGCACCGCGTTCCTGCGCACGTCGATCAGCTCGAGCGAGCCGCCGCCGAGGTCGCCGACGATGCCGTCGGGGAGGTGGATGCCGGAGATCACGCCGAGCGCCGAGAGCCGCGCCTCGCGCGGGCCCGACAGGATCTCGATCTTCACCGCGCAGATCCGCTCAGCCTTGGCGATGAAATCGGGACCGTTAGAGGCGTCGCGGCACGCCGCAGTCGCGATCGCGAACACGCGTCCGACCTGCATCACACGGCACAACGCGCGAAACCGTTTCAGCGAGGTCAGCGCCTTGTCGACGGCGTCGGGCGCAAGCAGGCCCGTGCTCTGCACCTCGCGCCCGAGGCCGCACAGCGTCTTCTCGTTGAAGATCGGGATGAGGCTGCGCGCCAGCGCCTCGTAGACGACGAGACGGACCGAGTTGGAGCCTATGTCGATAACCGCGACGCTCGAGCCGCGCTTGCGCGGCCGCTTCACGTCGCAAATCCCCGATCAGGATTGATGACGTTCGTTCCGGCGCGTGAGACGACGCGGCGAGGATTCCTTGAGCGACTTTCCACGGCCAGACAGACTCGGATTCGTCATGAAGTAGTTGTGGACGTTGAAAGGCTCCTCGCCCTTCGCGGTCTTCATACGCGTTGAAGACCCGTCCGGCAACAACTGCCAGCTCTGCTCATTGTCCTTCAGGTTCGCGACCATGATCTGTTCGAGAACCTGCTGATGCACCGTCGGATTTTGCAGCGGACACAGCACCTCGACGCGGCGGTCGAGGTTGCGCGGCATCATGTCGGCGGAGGAGATATACACAGCCGCTTTCGCGCTCGGCAGGCCCTGGCCCATGCCGAAGCAATAGATTCGGCCATGTTCCAGGAAGCGGCCGATGATCGACTTGACGCGGATGTTCTCCGACAGGCCGGGGATGCCGGGCCTGAGGCAGCAGATACCGCGCACCACGAGCTCGACCTGGACGCCGGCCTGGGAGGCCTCGTAGAGCGCGTCGATGATATCGGGGTCGACGAGCGCATTCATCTTCATCCAGACCGCGCCGGGCCGGCCATGCCGCGCATGCGCGGTCTCGCCCTGGATGTGCTCGATGATGCGTTTGCGCAAGGTCAGCGGCGACACCGCCATCTTTTCCAGATCGCTCGGTGCGGCATAGCCGGTGATGAAATTGAACACGCGTGCGGCGTCGCGGCCGATCGTCGGGTCCGAGGTGAAGTAGGACAGGTCGGTGTAGATGCGCGCGGTAACCGGGTGATAGTTGCCGGTGCCGGTATGGACGTAGGTCGTCAGGCTGCCCCCCTCGCGGCGCACCACCATCGAGAGCTTTGCGTGCGTCTTCAGTTCAAGGAAGCCGTAGACGACTTGCACGCCGGCGCGTTCGAGATCGCGCGCCCAGCGGATGTTGGCTTCTTCGTCGAACCGCGCTTTCAGCTCGATCAGCGCGGTGACGGACTTGCCGGCTTCGGCCGCTTCGGCGAGCGTGCGCACGATCGGCGAATTGTTGGAGGTGCGGTAGAGCGTCTGCTTGATCGCGACGACATCGGGGTCGCGCGCGGCCTGCTGCAGGAACTGCACGACGACGTCGAACGACTCGTAGGGATGATGGACGATCAGGTCCTTCTGCCGGATCGCGGCGAAGATGTCGCCGCCATGCTCGCGCACGCGTTCGGGGTGGCGCGGCACGTAAGGGGTGAATTCGAGATCGGGCCGGTCGAGGCGGGTGAGCTGCGAGAGCTCGTTCATCGCCTGCACGCCGTCGACCAGGAACACCTCGTCGTCGGCAGCCGAGAGCGCGTGCTGCACGAAGCTGCGCAGCTCCTCCGGCATCTTGGCGTCGATCTCGAGCCGGATCACCGATCCGCGGCGGCGGCGCTTCAGCGCGGTCTCGAACAGGCGGACGAGGTCTTCGGCCTCTTCCTCGATTTCGAGCTCGGAGTCGCGGATGATCCGGAAGGCGCCCTGGCCGCGCAGATTGTAGCCGGGGAACAGGCGATTGATGAACAGGGCGGTGGCCTGTTCCAGCGAGATCAGGCGCACCGTGCCTTCGGCCGGCAGGCGGATGAAGCGGTCGATCTTGCCGGGCATGCGGATCAGCGCGTTCATCTGCTTGCCGTCGGCGGCGCGCGTGAGCTGCAGCGCGATGGTGAAGCCGAGGCTCGGAATGAACGGGAAGGGGTGGGCCGGATCGATCGCCAGCGGGGTCAGCAGCGGGAACACGTTGTTGAGGAAGTAATCCTCGATCCAGTTCCGCTCCGCCTTGGTGACGTCCTTGCCGTCGACCAGCACGATGCCGACATCGGCCAGCGTGCCGCGCAGGTCGCGCCAGATCGCCTGCTGGTCGGAGGCGAGCTGGGAGACGGTGCGGTTGATCAGAGCGAGCTGCTCCGACGGCGTCAGGCCGTCGGGGCTGCGTTCGGCAATGCCCTCGCGCACCTGGGCCTTGATGCCGGCAACGCGGACCATGAAGAACTCGTCGAGGTTATTGGCCGAAATGGACAGGAATCGCACCCGCTCCAGCACGGGATGGCTGGGGTTGACCGATTCCTCCAGGACGCGGCGGTTGAAATGCAGCCAGGACAGCTCGCGGTTGATGAACCGCTCGGGGCTGGACGCGATTGCCGGAAGGCCCTCGGTTTCCGGGGCTTTCTCTTTGGTATCAACAGCTTGCGCAGAGTCCATCAGAAGTCGGTCCATCCAGTTCACCCCAATTGCGACTTACGCGCAAAATCGGCGGGAGCATGTGTTAGAGCGATGACGTTTCGATGACATTGATGTTCCGCCGACGCGCCGCGTCAAGCGCGCTTCAGGGAGGCCTGCGAGCCGGTCAGGCGTCCCGGAGCAGCTCGGCGGCCAGCGCCCGGGTGACGGGACGGCCGAGCCGCAGCGCTTCGCTGTCGAGCAGCTCGACGGCCCGCCGGGCGGCGGCCGAGGACCGTTCCAGGCGGGTGGCGAGATAGCCGACCACGCTCTCGTCCACATTGAGCTGGCGATCGGCGCAGAACTTGACGATGAGGCCGCGGAACAGCTGGTCGTCGGGCGGCAGCAGCGTGACCACCGGAACGGCCCGCAGGCGCGAGCGCAGGTCGCGAAGCTCGATCTGAAGCGTGGCCGGCGCCTCGCGCCCGGTGAACAGGACGTAGGCGCCGTCCTCGCGGGCCAGATTCATCAGGTGAAACAGGGCGCGCTCGTCAAATTCCTCAGCCTTGAGATCCTCGACCACCAGCGCGCCGGTGGCGAGTGCGCCTGGCACACCGGCCGCGGTCAGCGCATTGGCGGTGGTCGAGCGGGCGCCAGCCTCCTCGGCCCAGATCGCGGCGAGATGGCTTTTGCCGCTTCCCTCCGGGCCCGCCAGCCACATGATCCGGTTCGGCCATTCCGGCCAGCTGTCGATCAGGCCGAGACCGGCCGCATTGGCGGGGCCTTCGAGGAAGTTATCCCGGCTGAGGCTCTCCGCATGCGGAAGTGCAAACGCCAATTGTCGGGGATGAACGCGGCCTGCCACGCTTGCTTTGCTCCATGCCGGCGCGCCGGCCCGTTCGAAGAGAATTCGACTTGATCGAGCGGAGACGGCCTTTACGAGGCCGCTTCCACTTTCATTTGGCCTCGATCGTGCTCATGTGCCGCAGCCACTCGACGAGATAGAGCGACACGGAGGAGAGCGTGAAGACCGTGACGAGACCCATCAGGATGATATCATAAGGCGCGGGCTTGAAGCCGAAGGCAAGCGCCGCCAGCACCAGGGCTGCGAACGCCACTTGTGCGACCGTGTTGAGCTTGGACACTTTCGACGGCTTCATCTCGACCGGCCGGTCGAACAGCCAGGACACGATCACGGCGGCGACGATCATGATGTCGCGCGAGACCACCAGGATCACGATCCAGCGCGGGATCGCGCCCCAGATGCCGAGCGCCATGTAGATCGAGACCAGCAGCGCCTTGTCGGCGAGCGGATCGAGCAGGGCGCCGAGTTCGCTCGTCATGTTGAAACGCTTGGCCAAGAACCCGTCCACGGCATCGCTGATGCCGGCGATCAGGAAGACGGCGAACGCCACCTCCATTTGGCTCGACACGATGGCCCAGACGATGATCGGGACCAGCATGATGCGGCCCAGCGTAATGATGTTCGGAATACTCACGCAGCGCTTCCCGGCACCGGTTCTGACCTCAAATCCGGCCTGTAGCAGGCTGAACCGGTTGATATGTCTACATAGTATAGCGGGGAGCGCCATGCGAGCCATTGCGCGTCCCCGGAATTCGACGTAACCAGCCGCAAACCCACTGGAAATCGGGCATGACCGACCGCAAAAACGGCCTCACTTACGCCGATTCAGGCGTCGATATCGACGCGGGCAACCGCCTGGTCGACCTGATCAAGCCGATGGTGCGCGCCACCGCACGGCCGGGCGCCGACGCCGAGATCGGCGGCTTCGGCGGCCTGTTCGACCTCAAGGCGGCCGGCTTCAAGGACCCGGTCCTGGTTGCCGCGACCGACGGCGTCGGCACCAAGGTCAAGATCGCGATCGAGACCGGGCTGCATGGCGGCATCGGCATCGACCTCGTCGCAATGAGCGTCAACGACCTCGTGGTGCAGGGCGCAGAGCCGCTGTTTTTCCTGGACTATTTCGCCTGCGGCAAGCTCGACCCCGAGGCCACCGCGGCTATCGTCGCCGGCGTTGCGGAGGGATGCCGCGAATCCGGCTGCGCGCTGATCGGCGGGGAGACCGCCGAGATGCCCGGTCTCTACAAGGACGGCGACTACGATCTCGGCGGCTTTGCGGTCGGCGCCGCCGAGCGCGGTACGTTGTTGCCGCGCAAGGACATCGCCGCGGGCGACGCCGTGATCGGTCTCGCCTCGTCGGGCGTGCATTCCAACGGCTTCTCGCTGGTCCGCAAGATCGTCGAGCAGTCGGGCCTCGGTTTCTCGGCGCAGGCGCCGTTCGCGCCGGTGATGACGCTCGGCGGCGCGCTGCTGACGCCGACCAGGCTGTACGTCAAATCCTGCCTGCGCGCGATCCGCGAGACCGGCGCGGTGAAGGGGCTCGCCCACATCACCGGTGGTGGCTTCACCGACAACATCCCGCGCGTCCTGCCGAAGCACCTCGGCGTCGGCATCGACCTTGCACGCCTGCCGGTGCTGCCGGTGTTCAAATGGCTGGCCGCGCAAGCCGGCATCGCCGAGCTCGAGATGCTGCGCACCTTCAATTGCGGCATCGGCATGATCGCGATCGTCGAGCCCGACAAGGTCGACAAGGTGATCGAGGTCTTCACCGACGCCGGCGAAACCGTGGCGCAGCTCGGCACCGTGATTCCGGCCGAGGGCGAGCACCGCGTCGTCTATAACGGCCATCTCGATCTGGCGCTGTGATGAAGCGCCGCGTCGCCATCCTGATTTCCGGGCGCGGCTCCAACATGGCCGCGCTGATCAGGGCAGCCGCTGCCGCGGATTTCCCGGCGGAGATATCGCTCGTCATCTCGAACAAGGCCGGTGCGCCCGGGCTCGAACGCGCCCGGGCGAGCGGCGTGACCACCGAGGTGATCGAGAGCAAGCGGTTCGGCAAGGACCGCGCAGGTTTCGAGAAGGTGCTGCAGGCCGCGCTCGACAAGCACGGCATCGAGCTGATCTGTCTCGGCGGCTTCATGCGCCTGTTCACGGCCGAGTTCACCAAGGCCTGGTATGGGCGGATGCTCAACATCCATCCCTCGCTGCTGCCGTCGTTCCCCGGCCTCGACCCGCACGGCCAGGCCCTGCGCGCCGGCGTCAAGCTGTCCGGCGCGACGGTGCACTTCGTCATCCCCGAGACCGATGCCGGCCCGATCGTGATGCAGGGCGCAGTTCCCGTCGGCGATCACGACACGGCGGACACGCTGTCGGAGCGCATCCTCGAGGTCGAGCACCGCATCTATCCCGAGGCGCTGCGGCTGCTCGCGACCGGCAAGGTCCGCATCGAGGGCGATGTCTGCAAGACGTCGGGAAGCGCGGCGTCGGAGAATTTTTTGGTTGCGCCGGTGGTGCGCTGACGCGTCGTCGCCGATTCGTCCCCTCAAACAAAATCCCCCGGCAGAGCCGGGGGCAACGTCATGATCGCTCGCATGCCGCGAGAGAGATCAGGAAACCTTGAGGTTCTCTGCGGATGTCTTGCCGCGGTTCTCCACGAGGTCGAATTCAACCACCTGGTTCTCGTTGAGGGTGGAAAGTCCCGCACGCTCGACCGCGGAGATGTGGACGAACACGTCCTTGTCGCCGCCGTTCGGCTTGATGAACCCATAGCCCTTGGTCGGGTTGAACCATTTGACGGTGCCCTTTTGCGGCATCGCTCGTCTCCTCCACTAGATATAAAAAAGACGCGGCCGCTTTTTCGCGTGCCACGCCACAAACGGGCTTCCGGAAGTCTGTTCGAGTCTTGAGGCGCAATGTCGCGAAACGCACAGGCCAGCGGCCAATTCCGGTTGTGACCGATATTGCAACATGAAAATCGCCGGCTAGCAAGCCGCGCGCGGATTTCAAGACCATGCCAGGTGCCTTCAAGCGCAATTTGCCACCTGTGGCAGCAGAACCACAATCGGAGCAATAGCCTCGGCCGTCACGTGCCGAACAGTTGACCCCTAGTGGCAGTTCGGCACAAATCGCCGCAAGCGCCGCAGACCGTGTTGCATTTTTGCGCGCCGCCACTTTGCTACGGGATTCATCGTCATGCGCTGCGCCGTGCAGCTCTCCGGGACAAGGCAGACGATCGGGCTCGACCGCGTCCGCCGGATCGCCGCTGCGCTTGCGCTGGCGTTTGCGCTGGTCGTGACGATGGCGGCCGCAACGCCCGGCTTCGCGCAAAGCCCGACGCCCACGCCGACCCCTACGCCGACACCCACGCCGTCGCCGACCCCGATTCCGTCGCCGACCTCGACCAACAACAATCAGTCAGCCGGCAGCAGCATGCTCAATTTCGGCTCGGGCTTCCTGGAGCGGCTCGGCAACCAGGCTTCCGGCGGCGTCAACCGGGCGTTCCGCACCAATCCGGGCGGCGGCGGCGCCTCGGCGAGCACGGAAGATCCGCGCTACCGCACCTGGTTCGAGGGCTACGGCCTCTCGGTCCGCACCGATGCGCAAGGCGACTTCGTCGGCGACAAGCGCAAGACCTTTGGCGGCGTCGCCGGCTTCGGCGCGCGGCTCGCACCCGGCGTCAACATCGGATTCTCCGTCGACCACAGTCACACCGACATCGACGTGCCGCTGGCGCTGCAATCCGCAACCCTCGACCTGACCCAGCTCGGCTTCAGCGGCTCGGTCGACAAGGGTCCGTGGACCTGGGCCTTTGCCGTGGTCCACGGCTTCGGCAAGGTCCATTCCAGCCGCGACACCGGCCTTGGCCTTGCGACCGCGCGTTACCGCGCCGCCGTCGACGGCGCGCTGACCGAGATCAGTTATTACTGGACGACGGACGAGATGCGCATCGTGCCCAAGGGCGCGCTGGAATATGTGCGCGCCACCAGCGCCGCGTTCCAGGAGACTGGCGGGCTCGATCCGCTCAACGTCGGCTCGTCGGCGCTCTCGCGCGCGCGCATCATGATCGGGGCCGAGATCGGCCGCTACTTCATTATCGACCAGAAGATCCTGGACCTCTCGGCCTACGGCAAGTTCGTCGACAATTTCCACCAGGACCTGGGAACCATCCAGGTCAGCCTGGGCGCTCAGAACATCATCGTCCCCGGCATCGGCGAGAGCCGTTACGGCGCGGATGCCGGTGCCTCGGCTTCACTCAGCCTGACCAACGTGGCGCGGCTCTACGTCAATTACGACGGCAAGTTCCGCAACGAGCTCATCTCGCATCAGGGCACGCTCGGCTTCGAATACAAATGGTGAGCGTTTAGGTCGGCGTCGTCGCGACATATCCCGCCAGGCCAAAGCCCTCGCGCGCCGCCGTCATCATCGGCACCAGCGCGTTCGGATGGATGAACTCGTCGCGGAAGCAGGGATAGGTCCGGGCATCGAAGATCTTCTTCAGCCAGTCGACCACGATCTTGTGCCGCTCGGAGGTGCGGAACTCCTTGTGATAGGTGAGCCAGAGATCGGCGTGGTGGCTGACGCCGAGATCGACCGCAACGAGCGGCGCACCGAGCGCGATCGACACCGTCGGCAGGAAGCCGATGCCGGCGCCGCGCTCCACCGCGTAGAGCACGCCCACCGACGAATTGGTCTTGATCCCGACGATGCCCTCGAGCGACTTCAGCCCGAGCACGCGGGCATAGGCGCCGTCGTCGACCTGCGGCGCGCTCTGCTTGATGATGCGGTGGTTGTTCAATTCGGCGAGGGTAGCCGGCACGCCGTAGAGGCCTTCATACTCCTTGGAGACGAAAGGGTAGATGTGGAGGCGGCCGAGCTTGGCGACGATCAGATCCGGATTGGTCGGCGGCTCGAGCTGGATCGCGATATCGGATTCGAGCCGCGCGACGTCGGCCTGCTCCATCGCGCAGCGCAAATCGACGGTGATCTTGCGGTAGGTCTTCTGGAAGTCGATCAGCCGCGGCAGGATCCAGAAATTGCCGGGGCCTTCCGTCACGGCGACGCGCACGGTGCCCGAGGTGTCGTTCGACGTCCGGGCGGCGCGGCGGAAGACGTTGAAGGCGTGACGCTCCATATGCGTGACGTCGGCGATCATCGCTGTGCCTTCATCGCTGAGCGTGAGCCCACTCTGGTCGCGCAGGAACAGCTTGCAGCCGATGCTCTCCTCGAGCCGGTCGATGCGGCGCATCAGCGTGGTGGAGGTGAGGCCGAGCTCTTCGGCGGCATTCCGAAAACTTTTATATTTTGCGCACGCTAAAAACAGCTTCAAATCATCCCAGGACGCGCCCAGGGCTTCTTCACGGTGCTGCATCATCGCAGCACCCCGGTGCAATAACTGCTGCATACTCCTGATCCCCAACCGCTAAGCTCATCGTCATAGCGGGGCATGAAAGCCTCGAACGATAGAGGCGTGATATGAGTATGGAAAGGGGCTCGTTTGCCGCAAGACACGATTTCGATGCCCTGCCGCTGAGCCCGGACATCGACGTCCGCTGTGCGCAATTTTCCGAAATTGGGGCGCTCTCGGAGATGGCGCTCCGGCTGGTGCCGGGCGTGCAGATCGGGACGGCGGAGCTTGCGAAATATTACACCTTCGATCCTCAGAGCATCCTGGCATTCAGCCGGAAAGGCAAGCTCGTCGGCGGCATGGCCTTCCTGTTCCTCAATGACCGCGGACACGATGCGCTGCTGCTCGACGAGATTTGCCTCACCGCGCCCGAGACGCGTTATCTCGCATCGGCGAACGAAGACGTCGCAGCCATCTACATCTGGGCGATCGCCGCGACGGGCCGCGGCATCGCCGGTCTCGGCAAGGCCGCGGCTCATCTGCGGCAGATAAGGTTTCGCGGCGCGGATTGCTATGCGCAGCCGTCAACGGTGGCCGGACGCGACATCATGAAGGCGACGGGCTTTGCGCCCGTCCCGAGCTTCCAACCCGACCTTTGGTGCTACGAGCGTCCCTGGCATCGGCGGCCGATGCGCATGCCGGGGGCGATCATCCAATCAAGGAGCTTTGCAGATGCATGGTACTAGGATTCCTGTCGCCAAGCCCTGTTCCCGCGCCATCACGATCCGCCTCGCGCGCGACCCAAGCGATCTCATGCTGGTGACTGCCATCCGCTCGGCAGTCTATCTCGCCGAGCAGGATTGTCCGTTCGAGGAGGAGTTCGATGGCAACGACATGGTCGCTGCGCATTTCATCGGCTTCGTCGGCAACGAGCCTGCGGGCTGCCTGCGGGTGCGCTTCTTCGGCGATTTCGCCAAGGTGGAGCGGCTTGCGGTGCGTCACCAATATCGGCGCTCGCGCGTCTCGTTCAAGCTGGTGCAGGCCAGTGTCGACTATGTGAAGCGCAAGGGCTTTCGCAAGATCTACGGCCAAGCGCAGGACCGGCTGGTCGATTTCTGGGCTCATTTCGGCGCCAAGCCGCTCGGTCACAACCGCAAGATCACCTTCTCCGATTTCTCCTATACGGAGATGCTCCTGGAGGTCGAGCCGGGTCCGGACGCCATCACGCTGGACAGCGATCCCTATGTGATCATTCGTCCCGAGGGCGATTGGGACCGGCCTGGCGTGCTCGATGCCTCGGCCGGCCGGGCGGTGACCTCACCGCTGCGGGACCTCGCTCTCGCTGACCGCTGAAATAGGTGCAGCCGCGCGCAACACGATGCTGGTTTCCATGCACGATGATCCGCCGATCCTGGTCTGTGCGGATCTTCAGGTCGAGTACCTCACCACCGGCCGTCGTCACGTCATCCTCGACGGTGACGCGACGACGGCGCGCTGCCTGGAACTCCTGACGCTGTGGCGCAGCAATCTTTGGCCGGTGATGCATCTGAAGCGCATCGCGCAGGCGGCCTGGTTCAATCCGTCATCCAGGCTGACCGATTGGATCGCAGAGACCAAGCCACGGCCGGGCGAGATGACGTTCGAGCACCCGCTGCCGTCCGCCTACAGCTCGTCGCGGTTTGTCGGCCACATGTCCTCAATCGGCGCCATGCGCTGCATTCTGGTCGGCTTTTCCCTGGACGAGACCATCCTGGCTACCGCCGTCGAGGGGTTTCACCGCAGTCATCGCTACCATGTGATCACCGACGCCGTGGCTTGCCGGCAGCCGGGCACGGACGATGCCGCCGCCTACCGGCATGCGGTAGTGAATGTCATCGCGAATTTTGCTACAATCGAGTCCAGCGCCGAACTGATCAGAAACAGCGGCGCCGTCGCGGTGTAGGCGGCCGCGGCCGATGGATGGGGTTGAGAATTGTCGTCGGGAGACGAGCTCAAGGAGCTGGCGAGCAATCTGTCGCGTGCCGCCGAGACGGCGCGCAGGCTTGGGCTGCCCACGACGGTCTACTTGCTCTCGATGGCGCTGGTGGAGGTGAGGGAAGCCGTTTCCGCCACCGACGAGGGGGACGACGACGGCGCGCCGTGAGAGCTGCCCAGTCGGCTTCTGCGATCCGCGGTGCGTCATGTGCGGCTTTGTGCATCCCTGCTGAGCGCTTGCCGCCGACGAATTGGCGTTGCAAGTTTTGCGTCGTGGCAATAGCCAAGTACTCAAGACAAGTACTTGCCATCGAGTAATGACGCCGGCTGAGCCGGCGGCGTGACGCTTTCAAGGATCTTCGCAAATGTCCATGCTGCCCAATTCGCAAGAGGCCCGGGATGTGGCCTATCAGCTCCATCCCTACACCAACGCGCGCGCGCATCAGCAGGCCGGTCCTCTGGTGATCGAGCGCGGCGAGGGGCCTTACGTCTTCGACGCGACGGGCAAGCGCTATTTCGAAGCGATGGCGGGCCTGTGGAGCGTCGGGCTCGGCTTCAACGAGAAGCGGCTGGTCGAGGCGGCGTACAAGCAGATGCAGGCGCTGCCGTTCTACCACACCTTCTCCGCCAAATCGCACGGTCCCTCGATCGACCTCGCCGAGAAGCTGGTCGCGCTCGCACCTGTTACCATGAGCAAGGTGTTCTTCACCAATTCCGGCTCGGAAGCCAACGACACCGTGTTGAAGCTGATCGCCTATCGCTCCAACGCGCTCGGCCAGCCGCAGCGCAAGAAGGTGATCAGCCGACTGCGTGCCTATCACGGCGTCACCATCGCGTCGGCCAGCCTCACGGGCCTGCCGAACAACCACCGCTCGTTCGACCTGCCGCTGCCGAACATCCTGCATACGGGCTCGCCGCACTTCTACAAGGACGGTGCTCCCGGCGAGAGCGAGGAAGCCTTCGCCACGCGGCGGGCCGAGGAGCTCGACGCCCTGATCCAGAAGGAAGGGCCGGATACGATCGCAGCCTTCTTCGGTGAGCCGGTGATGGGGGCGGGCGGCGTCGTCGTGCCGCCGGCGACCTACTGGGACAAGATCCAGAAGGTGCTGAAGAAGTACGACATCCTCTTAGTCGCCGACGAGGTGATCTGCGGTTTCGGCCGCACCGGCAAGATGTTCGGCTGCGAGACCTACGGCATCAAGCCCGATGCGATGGTGGTCTCCAAGCAGATCACCTCGAGCTATTTCCCGCTGTCGGCGATCATCCTGAACGACCGGATGTTCGAGCCGATCGCGGACGAGAGCAACAAGATCGGCGTGCTCGGCCACGGCTTCACCGCGGGCGGCCATCCGGTCGGCTCGGCGATTGCGCTGGAGAACCTCAAGATCATCGAGGAGCGTGGCCTGGTCGCGCACGCGGCCGAGCTCGGCGCCTACATGCAGGGCCGCTTACGTGAGCTTGCGAGCCACCCGCTGGTCGGCGAGGTTCGCGGCGTCGGCATGATCGCAGCGCTCGAGCTCGTGCTCGACAAGAGCCGCAAGACGGCGGCCGCGACGCCCGGCGCCGTCGGCGGCATCGCCAGCCGCATGCTCCAGGAGCGCGGCGTGATCTCGCGCAACATGCTCGATGCCATCGCAATCTGCCCGCCGCTGATCACGACCAAGGCTCAGATCGACGAGCTGGTCACCGCGATTTCAGGCGTGCTGAACGACATGAAGAGCGAAGTGGCGAAGCTGACGCCGGCGTAAGGCACGCTGTCGCGTCGATTTCCCGTCATTGCGAGCGAAGCGAAGCAATCCAGAATCCCTCCTCGGAAACAGTCTGGATTGCTTCGTCGCAAGAGCTCCTCGCAATGACGATGGAGAGAGCGACGAAGCCCTACGCCCGCTGCACCCCGACCACGCGGCCTTTCTCGATCGCCAGCGCCAGCTCGCCGCGCTTCAGCTTCAAGGCGGCGTCGCCGAACAGCTCGCGACGCCAGCCGCGTAAGGCGGGCACGTCGGCTTCATCGTCCGCCGCGATCTCTTCGAGGTCGTCGACGGTCGCGATCACCTTGCTTGCGACCGCGTGGCGCTCGGCAGTCATCCGCAAGAGCACCTTCAACAGCTCGACGATGGCCGCGCCGTTGGAATTATTGCGCGGTTTCTCCAGCTTGGGCAGCTTCGTGAAGTCCCGCGCGAGCCCACGTTCGACCGCGGCAACGATGTCCGCGCCCCATTTGGATTTCTCGAACCCCTTCGGCACCGAGCGCAGATGCGCTAGCTTTTCCAGCGTAGTCGGCGCGTGAGTCGCGATGTCGGTGATGGCTTCGTCGCGCAGCACGCGGCCGCGCGGCACGTCTCGGCTCTGCGCCTCCTGCTCGCGCCAAGCCGCGACCTCCATCAGCACTGCGAGATCCTTCGGCTTGCGGACCCTCGTCTTCAGCCGCTCCCAGGCGCGCTCGGGGTGGAAATCATAGGTGCGGGGCGAGGTCAGGACCTCCATCTCGATGGAGACCCATTCGCTGCGGCGGCGCTTCTTCAGGTCGGCGTCGAGCGCGGCGAAGACGTCGCGCAAATGGGTGACGTCGGACACCGCGTAATGCATCTGCTCCTTGGTCAGCGGCCGGCGCGACCAGTCGGTGAAGCGGTGGGTCTTGTCGGGGCGGTGGCCGGTGACCTTCTCGACCAGGGCGTCATAGGCGATGCTGTCCCCGTAGCCGAGCACCATCGCGGCCACCTGGGTGTCGAACACCGGATGCGGGATGATGCCCGCCTGGTGCCAGATGATCTCGATGTCCTGGCGGGCGGCGTGAAACACCTTCAGCACGCCCTCGTTGGCCATGAGCTCGAAGAACGGCTTGAGATCGATCCCCTCGGCCAGGGCGTCGATGACCACGGCTTCCTCGGCGCTGGCCATCTGCACCACGCACAGCAGCGGGTAGTAAGTGGTCTCGCGCAGGAACTCGGTATCGACTGTTATGACGGGGTGCTTGGCAAGCCGGCTGCAGGCAGCCGCGAGGTCAGCGGTGGTAGTAATCAAATCCATGAACGGCCCATGACACTTGATATCAGCCGTTCTGCCGAAAGTGCTGTGATGTCAAGGGGCTCTAAGCGAATTCGAGCCTTGCATCGGGCCGAAATCGTCTGTTTCCGACCAAATTCCTATTCGTAACGGACCCGCTGCGACGGTTTTCGCGCGCAGGGCAGCGCCACCACGATCACGCACATGGCGACCAGAGCCAGTCCCAGGAACTCGATAACCAACAGATCCACAGCGAAACCTCCAGAAACATTGATAGATTTGTCGGGGCTGCGTTGAGGGTCTGTTAATTCGCGTGGTTACCGGCGCCGGGCCGGGCCGGATGGTAGATGGGGGGTTAACGACTCGATTCCGCTCGGTCGTCATGGCCGGGCTTGTCCCGGCCATGACGTTCTCTTCACGCGGGCGCAAGCTCGTGGATGCCCGGGCCTTCGCCTCGCCGAAGCGGCTTCGGCCGCGCAGGCGGGACAAGCCCGGGCATGACGGGGCATAGGTTTACGGCAGCTTCAGCGACGTCTCCGCGTTGTACGGCTTCAGCGTCTCGTCGGCGGCCTTCTGGGCGGCGGCGAGGGCTTCCTTCGGCTGCTTCTTGCCGTTGAGGACCAGCATCACCTCGTCCTCGAGGTTCTTGCGGACCGGCACGGTCTTGTAGGTCGCGAACCACGGCTTTGCGACGTCGAGCTGCTCGACGGCGGTCTTGGCGTCCGGGTTCTTGCCCAGGAATTCGACCATCTCGGGCGTCTTGTAGGCGGCCATGTTGGGCGCGAAATAGCCGGTGGCGCGGCTCCACCAGCCGCTCTTCTCGGGCGAGGTCATCCACTTGATCAGCGTCCAGGCGGCCTTCTGCTTGTCCGCTTCGAGCCCGGCCGGCATGATCAGCGAGGCGCCGCCGATCGGCACGGCGTTGCGGACGTTGCGCGGAATGAACGCGACCTTGTAGGCGAACTTGGCGTTGTCGCGAACGTAGGTGAGCGAGCCCGTCGACAGCATCATCATCGCGGCATTGCCTGAGATGAAGGAGGTGCTGACGGCAGGGCCGGGCGTGGCGCCGGGCGTATGCACCTTGTGCTTATAGATCAGGTCGTTCCACCAGGTGAGCGCGCCCAGCATCGAGGGCGTGTCGTAATAGACCTCGCCGCCGAACTCCTCGTTGTAGTAGCGCCCGCCATTGCTCATGGTGAGCGTTTCCATCATCCAGCCGCAATAGTCGTAGGCGCAGGGGATCGCGATGCCCCATTGGGTCACCTTGTCGCCCTCGCGCTTGGTCAGCTTCTTGGCCCAGTCGGTGAGCTCGGCCCAGGTCTGCGGCGGCTTGCTCGGATCGAGGCCCGCTTCCTTGGCCTTGTCGGCGTTGATGTAGAGCAGCGGCGTCGAATTGTGGAACGGCACGCCGTAGACCGAGCGGTTGATCACCGCATTGCCCTGCAGCGCCGGGAAGAACTGGCCGAGGAACTGCTCCTTGGTGGTGCCGTCGGCCTTGATCAGCGCATCGAGGTTGGTGAGCTCGTTCTCGATCTGCATGTCCAGCAGGAAATTTGCCGACATGATCACGGCCGCCGGCGGCTTGCCGGCCTTGATCGCGGCGCGCGTCTTGATCAGCGTGTCGTCGTAGGAGCCGGTGTAGACCGCGGTCGCCTTGACGTCGGGATGGGTCTCGTTGAACTCCTTGATCAAGGTGCCCATGTCGCGGGCGAGCTTGCCGTCGACCGGGACGGGGAAGAACAAATCGACCTCGGTCGGACCTTCACCGGCGAGAGCCGGGAAGGCGAGGGCGCCTGCCATTGAGCCTGCCATGGCGAGGCCAAGCACGATCCTGCGGGAGAACAGCATCGGAAAATCTCCTATTTGATGCCTGAGGTGACGAAAGAGCTGATGAAGCGTTTCTGGAAGATCAGGAAGGCGACGAGCAGCGGCGCGATCACCATCAGCGTACCCGCGGCGATCGTGCCCCAGGCCTGCGTGCCTTCGGCGGTTTTGGTGAAGACGGAGAGGCCGATCGTGAGCGGGCGCTTGTCCGGCGAGTTGATCACCATCAGCGGCCACAGGAAGTCGTTCCAGTGGCTGGTCACGGAAATGATGGCGAAGGCCGAGAAGCTCGGCATCGACAGCGGCACGTAGATGTGGCGGATGCGCTGGAACAGCCCGGCGCCGTCGATCAGGGCGGCGTCCTCGAGCTCGGTCGGAATGGCTTCGAACGCCTGGCGCATCAAAAAGGTGCCGAAGGCGGAGGCGAAGAACGGCATCATCACGCCGGTGAGCGTATCATAGAGGCCGAGCTGCACCACCAGCGACAGGTTCGGCACGATCAGCAGCACCGGCACCAGCATCAGCTGCATCAGGAACAGGTAGAAGATCAGCGTCTTGCCGGCGAATTCCAGGCGCGCGAAGGCAAAGCCCGCCAGCGTGATCGTGACGAACTGCACCAGCAGGATGCCGGTGCAAATGATCGTGGTGTTGAGCGTGTAGCGCGGGAAGTCACCGATCTCCCAGGCGTCCCTGACGTTGTCGAGCGTCGGCTTCAGGCTCGGCATGAGCTCGGCCATGGCGTTGATGCCGTCGGAGGCCGGGCGCAGCGTCGCCACGCCCATCCACAGGAAGGGGATGAGCCAGACGATCGCGAGCAGCACGGTCAGCGCGAAGCCGAGCTTGGGCGTGATCTCGCCGCGGGTGGCGAGCGGGGCATCCTTGTAGAGCCTGTCGATCAGCTTCATGGCCCGCCCTCGCGGTTGGCCAAGGTGCGGAAGGACAGCGCAGTGAGGCCCATCAGCGCGGCCAGCGTCAGCAGCGTCGCCGCCGAGGCCTTGCCGATGTCGTAGTGCTCGACCGCCTGCTGGTAGATGTAGAACAGCACGAGGTTGGTCGCGTTCGATGGCCCGCCCTGGGTCATGACGAAGACGTGGTCGACCTGCGTCACCGCGTTCAGCGTGGCGATGACGGTGACGAACAGGAAGGTGGGCTTGAGTTCCGGCAGGATGATGTGGCGCAGGCGCATGTATGGCCCGGCGCCGTCGAGATGCGCCGCCTCCATCACGTCCTCAGGCACGGCCTGCAGGCCGGCGAGGAAGAACAGCATGTAATAGCCGGCGTTCTTCCAGATGGTGATGACCATGATCGCGTAGAGCGCGATGTCGCCGTCGCCCAGCCAGTTCGGCAGCACCGGCAGCAGCCGGCCGATGTAGTAGTCGAGCAGGCCGACATTCGGCAGGAAGATGAACAGGAACAGCGCGGAGGCCGCGACCATCGGGATCAGCACGGGCAGGAACAGCGCGGCACGCAGCGCGCTGTTCACGGCATGGGTGCGCGACAGCGCCAGCGCGAACAACAGCGCAAGTCCGATGCTCGGCACCGCGGTGCCGACGGCATAGATCAAATTGTTGACGACGGCGCCGGCGAAGGCGGGGTCGGCGAGCACGGCGCTGATATTGTCGAGGCCGACGAAACGCACCGGCGCCTTGGGCGTGGCGCGCTGATACAGCGCATCCACGAGCACGCGGCCCATCGCGCCATAGGTGAACAGCGCGAGGAAGATCAGCGAAGGCAGGAGCAGCAGATAGGCCGGCAGCGAGGCCTTGAAGCGGCCCAGGAAGCGCTTCAGGACGTGCAGACGCGGTGCCGCCGACGTCGCGACCGGGAGAGCCGCGGGTTCAGCGAGGCTCATCTCATCGCGCCGGGAAATTGAGTGCATAGTCGCGGCCGTCCACTCCTGCCGGTGGTTCGAAGGGGAAGCGCAGACTCTGGTCGAGGAAATCGTGGCTGTGCACGACGAGGTTCTCGTCGTCGATCAGCACGACACCATAGGCCGGCGGCTCGTGGCTGGCGAGATGCTCGCTCGCCGCAGCGTCGAGCTCGAACCAGACCTGGTGGTTGGTGCCGCGCAGCGTCGAGAACGGGATCTTGCCGTAGCTGCCGAAGATCGGCCGGTGCACATGACCGAAGAACAGATGACGGATCCGCGCGCGATAGGGCGCAATCACCTCGGCGAATTCGGCGCTCTGCTTCAGCGCGATCTCGTCCATGGCGTGGACGCCGACCGGGAACGGCGGATGGTGCATGAACACGACGAATTCCTGGTCGGCGGGCGCGGCGGCGAGCGTGCTCGCCAGCCAGCCGAGGCGCTTTGCGCACATCTCGCCGGCATGGCTGGTCTCGTCCAGCGTGTCGAGGAAGACGAACAGGCCATGCTCGGTGGTGCGCGTGCCCTGCACGAAGCCGTTTGAATCGCGCGGCGCCGCCTTCAGCGCGTCGAGACAGGTGACGCGCTTGTCGTGATTGCCGACCATGGCGATGTAGGGAATCTTCAGCGCCGCCATCGCCTCGGCGAAGTTGGCGTAGGATTCCGCCTCACCCCAATGGGTGAGGTCGCCGGTCACCACCGCAAACGCAGCGTCGGACTGGTGCTTGTTGATGTCGGCAATCGCCGCATCCAGCCGGGCGCGCGGATCGAGGCCGTAGAGCTTCGCGCCGGGGTTCGCGAGATGCGTGTCGGTGAGGTGGATGAACTTGAAGGGCATGGCGCGCTTTGTCGGGACGGTTGGAGGATCGGCGCCTCCGGCAAGACGGCGCTGTCAGCCCGTTAGAGCGCATGTGTTTCAGTTTGATGACAGCGGTTCCGGCGGGCAGGACGTGTCCACAAGGCCCGCGGGACAGGAATGGACCGCGCAAGGCGCAATCCATGCAGTGCCTCAATTAGAGATGGTGGTGCGCGGTCGAACCCGCCTCACGTCCCGCAGAACGTCTGCAACACCCGCTGATCCGGCAGCGGCGGATCGGCGTAGGCTGCATACTCCGGCTGGTCCTCGAACGGCTTCGCCAGCACCTTCACCAATTCCTCGAACGGCGCGTAATCGTCGTCGTTCACCGCAGCCTGGATCACGGCCTCGACGCGGTGGTTGCGCGGGATGAACATCGGATTGACCGCGTGCATGGCGGCTCGGCGCTCGGCGGCAGTTTGCGGCTCCAAGGCGATGCGCGCGCGCCAGCGGCCGGCCCATTCGTCGAAGGCTGCGGGCTCCATGAACTGCGCGCGCACGTCGGCGCCGTCATCGCCTGCGGCCTCGCCCAGCTTGCGGAAGGTGAGGGTGAAGTCGGCCTGGTTCTTCGCCATGGCGTCGAGCAGGTCCTGGATCAGCGCCTCGTCGCCGTCGCGCTCGGTGAATAGCCCAACTTTCTTGCGCAGGCCTGCCTGATAGGCCGCGCTGAACGTCTCGGCGAAGGCGCCGAGAATATCCTGTGCTTCCGCGACGGCCTTCTCCTGCTCGTCCGAGAACAGCGGCAGCAGGCATTCGGCGAGGCGGGTCAGATTCCACAAGCCGATGCGCGGCTGGTTGGCGTAGGCGTAGCGGCCCATCTCGTCGATCGAGGAGAACACCTGCGCCGGATTGTAGGAATCCATGAAGGCGCACGGGCCGTAATCGATGGTCTCGCCCGAGATCGAGGTGTTGTCGGTGTTCATCACGCCGTGGATGAAGCCGACCAGCAGCCAGCGCGCGATGAGCTCGGCCTGGCGCGCGACCACGGCAGCGAGCAGGGCGTGATACGGCCGTTCCGCCTGGAGCAGGTCCGGATAGTGGCGCGTGATGACGTGATCGGCGAGCCGGCGGATCGCCTCGGTATCGCGGCGGACGGCGAAGAACTGGAAGGTGCCGACGCGGATGTGGCTGGACGCGACCCGGGTCAGCACCGCGCCGGGCAGCGCGGTCTCGCGAATGACGTGCTCGCCGGTGACCACCGCGGCGAGCGAGCGCGTGGTGGGGATGCCGAGCGCGTACATCGCCTCGCTGACGATGTATTCGCGCAGGACCGGTCCGAGCGCGGCGCGGCCGTCGCCGCGGCGGGAGAACGGGGTGGGTCCGCTTCCTTTGAGCTGGATATCGCGGCGGACGCCGTCGCGGTCGATGACCTCGCCGAGCAGGATGGCGCGGCCGTCGCCGAGCTGGGGCACGAATTGCCCGAACTGGTGGCCGGCATAGGCCATGGCGATGGGATCCGCTCCGGCGGGAACCGTCTTGCCGGCCAGGATCTCGGCCCCTTCCGGGGTCTCCAGCAGATCAGGATCAAGCCCGAGCTGAACCGCCAGCGGCCGGTTCAGCTTGATCAGCCTGGGGGCGGCGACCGGAGTCGGCGCGACGCGGGCGAAGAAGTTCTCCGGCAGCGCCGAATAGGAGTTCTGGAAGGGGAAATGCACCGTCATGACCTCAAGATAGGGCTGGAACGTCAATCGGCAAAGGTTCGCCCCCGGATAAGCCAAAAATGGGCACCTGAGGTCCAAATCCGGGCGTTCCCTTGGTTGCCGCCCCCGTCCTCCCGGGGTAAACCCTGCCGCAACTTCGGACCGGCCATCACGGGCCGTTCGATTCGCTTCCTTTCGACATTGATTTTGGGACGACCATGCATCGCTACCGGTCACACACATGCGGCGCGCTCCGCGAGAGCAACATCGGCGAGACCATCCGCCTCTCGGGCTGGGTCCATCGCGTCCGCGACCATGGCGGCGTGCTGTTCATCGACCTGCGCGACCATTACGGCCTGACCCAGTGCGTGGTCGACCCGGACTCGCCGGCGTTCTCGCTGGCCGAAAAGCTGCGCTCGGAATTCGTGGTCAAGATGGACGGCAAGGTCCGCCGCCGGCCCGATGGCACCGACAATGACGATCTGCCGACCGGCAAGGTCGAGATCTATGTCAGCGAGATCGAGGTGCTGGGCCCGGCCGGCGACCTGCCGCTGCCGGTGTTCGGCGACCAGGAATATCCCGAAGACATCCGCCTGAAGTACCGCTTCCTGGATCTGCGCCGCGAGAAGCTGCACCAGAACATCATGACGCGCGTCGAGATCATCAAGTCGATGCGCCGGCGCATGGAGGGGCAGGGCTTCTTCGAGTTCAACACGCCGATCCTGACCGCGTCCTCGCCGGAAGGCGCGCGCGACTTCCTCGTCCCGTCGCGCATCCATCCCGGCAAGTTCTACGCACTGCCGCAGGCACCGCAGCAGTACAAGCAGCTCTTGATGATGTCGGGCTTCGACCGCTACTTCCAGATCGCGCCGTGTTTCCGCGACGAGGACCCGCGCGCCGACCGTCTGCCCGGCGAGTTCTACCAGCTCGACGTCGAGATGAGTTTTGTGACGCAGGAAGACGTCTTTGCCGCCATGGAGCCGGTGATCACGGGCGTCTTCGAAGAGTTCGCCAAGGGCAAGCCGGTCACCAAGGGCTGGCGCCGGATTCCGTTTGCGGAAGCGCTGCGGAAGTACGGCAGCGACAAGCCGGACCTGCGCAACCCGATCGAGATGCAGGACGTCTCCGAGCATTTCCGCGGCTCCGGCTTCAAGGTGTTCGCGCGCATGCTCGAAGACCCCAAGAACCAGGTCTGGGCGATTCCCGCAGCGGGCGGCGGCAGCCGCGCCTTCTGCGACCGCATGAACTCGTGGGCGCAGGGCGAAGGCCAGCCCGGCCTCGGCTACATCATGTGGCGCGAAGGCGGCGAGGGCGCCGGTCCCCTTGCGAACAACATCGGGCCTGAGCGCACCGCCGCGATCCGCGCGCAGCTCGGGGTGAAGGAAGGCGATGCCGCCTTCTTCGTCGCCGGCGATCCCGACAAGTTCTGGAAGTTTTCAGGCCTCGCCCGCAACAAGGTCGGCGAGGAATTGAACCTCACCGACAAGGAGCGGTTCGAGCTCGCCTGGATCGTCGACTTCCCCATGTACGAGTACAACGAGGACGACAAGAAGGTCGACTTCTCGCACAACCCGTTCTCGATGCCGCAGGGCGGCCTGGAGGCGCTGAAGTCGCAGGATCCGCTGACCATCAAGGCGTTCCAGTACGACATCACTTGCAACGGTTACGAGATCGCGTCGGGCGGCATCCGCAACCACGTGCCGGAAGCGATGGTGAAGGCGTTCGAGATCGCAGGTTACGGCGAGCAGGAAGTGGTCGAGCGTTTCGGCGGCATGTACCGCGCCTTCCAGTACGGCGCCCCGCCCCACGGCGGCATGGCCGCGGGCGTCGACCGCATCGTGATGCTGCTCTGCGGCACCACGAATTTGCGCGAGATCTCGCTATTCCCAATGAACCAGCAGGCCATGGACCTCCTGATGGGCGCCCCGTCGGAAGCCACGACGAAACAGCTCCGCGAGCTGCACATCCGGGTGAACCTGCCGCAGAAGTGAGTGGCTGCGTAGGATACGCGCCGCGTCGGCAATGACGCAGCCGTAGCCCGGATGGAGCGAAGCGTAATCCGGGAGCATCTCGTGCGCAGACGGAATTGTCCCGGATTGCGCTCCGCTCTATCCGGGCTACGAGATCGGCCGCGTGCCTACAGCCCCGTCGAGGCCTCGATCCTGAACTGCGCCAGCGCGATGATCGGTTCCTGGTCGAGGACATCCACCAGCTGAAGCACCGGCAGCTTGCCGAGCGGTGTCAGCCTGATGCTCAGCGTTTGCCCTGAGGTCTCGACGAAGCCGGCGAGTGCATCGACCGCGACCTTGGCATCGAGATTGGAGGCCGCGATCTTCTCGCCCTGGGCCCGGATCATCGCGACGATGGCGCTACGCGCGGCGTCGCGGCTGACATTCTGCATGCGCGCAAACTGGGCCACGACCAGATCGACCACGCCGCGATCGCGCAAGGAGAGCTCGATGGCGCCGGTCTCGACCTGTGCCAGCTGATCCATAGCCTCGGACGGGTCCGTCGTGGTGAAGAGGTCGCGCGGCACCTTGGCAAGGGCCACGCTCAGCTGCGCCCTGGCGAGGTTGCCGAGATCGAGCGTGGCGGGGGCGAGCGCGAACGCGCCCGACGATTCCGTCCAGGCCGCGCCGAGATCGAGGTCGATCGCGAGCTTGTCCACGCCTGCCACGATCAGCGGCTGCAGCGCCGGATTGTCGGGATCGGTCGGCGTGACCATCTTCACGACCAGACTGGCCTTGCTCGGGATCGATCCGACCAGCTGGCCCCAGTTCAGGCTGATCGTGTCGACGGTGATAGGCTGCCGCGCGCTCTCATGGGGCGCCACCACGCCCTTGACCTCGGCGCCTTCGAGCACCCGGAACAGGCCCAGCATCTCTTCGGGCGAGGGCGGCTGCCCGTGCTTGCTGAGGCCCGCCGCCCAGCGCATCAGGTTTGCCGCGCTGAACGATTTCAGCGCGAAGCGCTCCATCTTGAACTGCCCTTGCGGAGACGGCGTGTCGACGCCTTCGACCGCGAATTCGCCGTCGTGGTATCTGACCGCCTTGATCCTGGCCGTTCCTTGTGGAAGGCCCATCGACGCCGTGCCGATCTCGATCCGACCAATGCGAAGACCCTCATAGAATCCGGCGAGCTTCTCCATCATCTCGCGAGATTGCGCGGCGGTCGCGACGACAGACCGGTCGGTCGGCATGAGTGCAACGATCTCAGCCGGCCGGAATTTGGAGGGCTGCACCGCGATGTCCTCGAAACTGATCCCGTCGATCTCCATCCGCATGCCCTGGGTCGATTTGAACACATAGCGGCCGGCCGAGATCTGCCGGTAGATGCGGTGATAGCTGTCGTCGCCGGCCTTCTGCGGGTCGAGCGCCGTGGCAACTGCTGTCGCGTCGAAATCATTGATGATGATGTTGGAGAGGTCGCCGGTCAGCTTGTCCTGTTTGCCCGGCTGCGGCACGTCGATGGAGAAGACGGCGCGGTCGGCCTTCATCCCGTCCACCTTGCCGCGCTTGAGATTCTGGACCGCCAGCCCGGAATAGGTGATTTCGCCGCTTCCAGCGGCGCTGCCGCTCGCGTTGAACGTCATCGTCAGCGTCGGAGCCGTGACTGATGATGCGGTGATGCTCTCGTATTGTTCGAGCACATACCGATAAATGTCGATCAGGGAGCCGTCCATCGGGGGATTGCTGCCGCGAATGGGGCCGGCATAGTCGCGCAAAGTGAGCTGCGGGATCTTGTAGGATGCCTTCAGCTTCGCGGCGCCGACCTGGTCCAGGGCGACTTCGAAGCCGCCGACGTCGATGCTGTCGGCCGAGAAGCGGGTATCGTCGATCAGGCGAACGCCGGTACCCTTGATGCCGACGATCTTGACCTGCGCTTGCGGCTGGCCGGCGGGTGTGATGGCGATGTCCTCGATCGTCAGCGTCCGGGTCGCGAGCTCGAAGGTGACCTTGCCATGGCTCGCCTTGCCGCCGCCTGAGCGGATCTGCTCGAACGCCGCCTCGACCTCGCTGGTCGCCCGATGCTGGACATAGAGGTTGAAGCCAAACCATCCGCCCGCGCCGAGCACGGCTATCACGATCAGGCCGATCAGGATTCGCTTCATTCCCAGCTCCAGTTGCTCGTTTTGCACCGCGCAACCTGCCATATTCGCGAAACGCCGCGCGGTCCAGGGAAAGCTATGGTTTTCAGATGTTTGACGGGGCGCCCTGTTGATGGGGGCGCAATCGGATGTTGCCACCGAGGCGCCCGGCGTGCTTCATCGCCTTTCCATGACCCGGAAATACGGTTCGCTTGGACAGCGGCCCCGGATCATGCATTTTTGAGGCCGGTAACGCGAGGCGAGACACCGCATGTCGTCCTATTCCGATGATCTCCACCAGGCGGCGCTCGCCTACCATCGTCTGCCGCGCCCTGGAAAGCTCGAGATCCAGGCAAGCAAGCCGCTTGCCAACCAGCGCGACCTCGCGCTGGCCTATTCGCCCGGCGTCGCCGCGGCCTGCACCGAGATCGCCAAGAACCCGGCCGAGGCGGCCACGCTGACCACCCGCGCCAACCTGGTCGCGGTGGTCTCCAACGGCACCGCGGTGCTCGGCCTCGGCAATATCGGCCCGCTGGCCTCCAAGCCGGTGATGGAAGGCAAGGCGGTCCTGTTCAAGAAATTCGCCGGCATCGACGTGTTCGACATCGAGATCGCCGCCGACACCATCGATCGCGTGGTCGAGACCGTGGCGGCGCTCGAGCCGACCTTCGGCGGCATCAATCTGGAGGACATCCGCGGACCGGAATGCTTCGAGATCGAAGCGCGCCTGAAGGAGCGCATGAAGATCCCGGTCTTCCACGACGACCAGCACGGCACCGCGATCATCGTCGCCGCCGCCATCAGCAATGGTCTGAGGCTGAACGGCAAGAAGCTGTCCGACGTCAAGATCGTGGCCTCGGGGGCGGGGGCGGCCGCAATCGCGACGTTGAACCTGCTGGTCTCGATGGGCGCGCAGCGCAAGAACATCTGGGTCTGCGACATCGACGGCCTCGTGCATGAAGGGCGCAACACCTCGATGGACCGCTGGAAGGCGGTCTATGCGCAGAAGACCGACAAGCGCACGCTCGCCGACGTCATCGGCGGCGCCGACATCTTCATCGGGCTCTCGGCACCCGGCGTGCTCAAGCCGGAGATGGCCAAGGCAATGGGCGACAAGCCGCTGATCATGGCGCTCGCCAATCCGACACCGGAGATCATGCCGGAAGAGGCGCGAAAAGCGCGCCCCGACGCCATGATCTGCACCGGACGCTCGGACTACCCTAACCAGGTCAACAACGTCCTGTGCTTTCCCTTCATCTTCCGCGGCGCGCTCGACGTCGGCGCTACCGCGATCAACGAGGAGATGAAGCACGCCGCCGTCGAGGCCATCGCCCAGCTCGCGCGCGAGGCGCCGTCGGATGCCGTCGCGCAGGGCTTCGACACCGGCGAGGCGCAGGGCTTCGGTCCGGGCTCGCTGATCCCGAGCCCCTTTGATCCCAGGTTGATTCTCCGCATCGCGCCGGCCGTGGCGAAGGCGGCGATGGAATCGGGCGTCGCGACGCGGCCCATCACCAATTTCGACGAGTACAGGGCGCTGCTCGAGCGCTTCGCCTTCCGCTCCGGCCTCGTCATGAAGCCGATGTTCGCCAAGGCCAAGACCCAGCCGGTGCGCGTGATCTATGCCGAAGGCGAGGACGAGCGCGTGCTGCGCGCCACGCAAGTCGTGCTGGAGGAGAAGCTGGCGCGGCCGATCCTGGTCGGCCGTCCTTCGGTCGTGGAGGCGCGCCTCAAGCGCTTCGGCCTCTCGATCAAGGCGGGCAGGGATTTCGACCTGGTCAATCCCGAGGACGATCCGCGCTACCGCTCCTACGTGCAATCCTATGTCGAGGTCGCCGGCCGGCGTGGCGTGACGCCGGACGCGGCGCGCACGGTGGTCCGCACCAACAACACGGTCATCGCGGCGCTTGCGGTGACGCGCGGCGAGGCGGACGCGATGCTCTGCGGCGTCGAAGGCCGCTACATGAGCCATCTGCGCCATGTCCGCGAGATCGTCGGCTTCTCGCCGGGGATCAGCGACTACGCGGCGCTGGCGCTGCTGATCACCAGCAAGGGCGCCTTCTTCATCGCGGACACGCAAGTTCGTCCCAATCCGAGCGCGGAGGAGCTCGCCGAGATCGCCTCGCTCGCCGCGGTCCACGTGCAGCGCTTCACCATCAAGCCGAAGATCGCCTTCGTCTCGCATTCGGATTTCGGCAGCTACGACACCGAATCCTCGCGCAAGATGCGGCGGGCGACGCAGCTCTTGAGGGAGAAGCATCCGGAGATCGAAGCCGACGGCGAGATGCAGGGCGACACCGCGCTCTCCGCCGCTGCGCGGCGAATGGTGCTGCCGCACTCCAAGCTCGAGGGCGAGGCCAACATCCTGATCATGCCGACCCTGGATACCGCCAACGTCGCCTATCAGATGATCAAGTCGCTGGCGGACGCGCTGCCCGTCGGCCCGATCCTGGTCGGCCCGGCGCGGCCCGCGCATATCCTCACCCCCTCGGTGACGGCGCGCGGCATCCTCAACATGACCGCAGTCGCGGTGGTGGAAGCGCAGGAACGCGCCTCGCGGCAGCAGCCGACGTTGTTTACCTGAAGCAGTCTGCGACGTTGCCTTCGCCTCTCCCCGCGTGCGGGGAGAGGCCGGAATTTGCGAGAGCAAATTCCGGGTGAGGGGGACTCTCCGCGAGTCCAACTCTCACCGTGATCGCGGAAGCAGCCCCTCACCCCAACCCTCTCCCCGTAAGAGCGGGGCGAGGGAGCGCACCATCCGAGCCTCTCGATCTCAAGCTTTTCAAAGCAGTTCGCCATTTCCCCGTTTGTAAACCGGCGCACGACTCTCCATAATCCCTTCAAGCGTTCCGCGCTCTGAGCTTGTCAAGAGGCCGATCATGCCAGCGTTCGTGACTTTCGGGCGAATCCTGTTCGCCGTGCTGTTCATCTACACGGGCGCGACCAAGCTTTTTGCCATCCAGGCGACCGCCGACTTCATCGCCGCCAAGCTCGTCGTACCCGACGTCGTCGCGCCTTACGCCAAGCAGATCGAGACGGCGACCGCCATGACGACGCCGCAGCTTTTGGCGATCGTGATCGGCGGGCTCGAGATCATCGCAGGGCTGATGATCGCGCTGAATTTCGGTGTGCGTTTCTTCGCGATGCTGCTGATCGTCGACGTCGCCGTCGCGACCGTCCTGTTCTACGATTTCTGGAACATGGCGGCGCCGGACAACGCCAAGATGCTGGTCGACGCGCTCAAGAACCTCTCGATCATCGGCGCGCTCTGCATGATCATCGGCTATGGCCGCACCACGCGCCCGGCCGAGGCGGCCTACGGCGACGTCTAGCGCCCAATCCGCTCTTGGGGGCGCGATCTCGCGCATCCAGCGGGAAATCGTCGCGCTGCTGGCTCCCTCGCTGCGGCGCTGCCGGCCGAGCAATGCGGCCTCGCGCGCGGCGCGGGGCGTGATGCCGTAGGCGGCCTTGAACGAGCGCGTGAAATGCGCGTCGGTGCGCTAAGCCAGCAAGATACGCGATGGTATTTTGTTGCCGGTACTGTGCATGGGGTTGTTTTTCCAGTTTTGAATCGGAGCCCCCGGTGTGAGCGACATCGGCAACGCCGAGAGGCTAACCCGGCCGCCACGGGGTCACGGTCACCTCATGCGCTGCGTCGAGAACGTATGGCACGCCCGGCTTCATGCCGTGCGCGGCCAGCACCTCGTGAGGCGTCCGCTGGGGCACGCCGACGAAGCATCCCTCGCCGCCGGGCAGCCGCACATGCGGAGCCTCCGACAGCCAGAACGTGTCGTAGCGGTCCATGAACATGTCGAACACGAAGGGGCCGCCGATGATGGCGACCGTGCCGGCGGCGACGTCGGCGAAGGCGCAGGCCGTTTCGAAGCTCGCATGCGCCGGATTCCAAAGCGTCGCGTTCGGCATCTCCGGATCGACGGTGAGGTCCCTGATCTTGCGGGTCAGGATCAGCCGCTTGCGCTTGGCCGAATTCGGCTGCTGCTCGTGCGAGTTGCGGCCGTGCACGATCAGCGCGGCGCGATCGAGCGCCTGCTCGAAGAACAGCTTGTCGCCTTCGAACTTCAGCCTGTCGGGCATGACACGACCGGCGTCGGCAAGCATGCCGTCCGCCGAGACGATGACGTAGCCTTCGAAGCGGAAAGACAATGGCCTTCTATTCGGAAACGGTCGTCACCACGGAATTGACCGGGCGCTGGCTCACCGTCGGCAGCTTGATGTCCTTGAGCAGCTCCTGGTCGTATTCCGGCAGCGTCGAGGCCGGGAACTTGGCGCGCATCGCCACCACCTTGTAGCCGCCGGCCTTCAGCCGCTTGAGCAGCTCGGGCAGCGCCTCCGCCGTGTGCTTCTGGAAGTCGTGCATCAGGACGATGCCCTTGCCCCTGGTGTCGAGCTTCTTCATCACGGTCTCGACCACCTTCTCGGGCTTGGAGGCCTTGAAGTCGAACGAGTCGATGTCGCAGGAGAAGATGCCGATGTTGCGATTGCCGAGATAGGTGACCATCTCCGGCGGATGCTGCAGCGCCGGGAAGCGGAAGAACGGTGCGGGCGAGATGCCGCCGAGCGCCCACTTCACCGCCGCAAAGCCCTTCTCGATCTCGTCCTTGCGCTGCGCTTCGTTGAGCTTCTTGTTGTTGAGGTTGGCGTGCGACCAGGTGTGGGCGCCGACCGTGTGACCGGCCGCGTAGACCTGCTTCAGGATCTCCGGCTCGTAGGTCGCGTGCTTGCCGATGATGAAGAAGATTCCGGTGGTGCATTCATCGGCGAGCGCCTTCAGCACGGCGGGCGTGTTCTTCGGCCAGGGGCCGTCGTCGAAGGTCAGCACCACCTCCTTGTCGCGCAGGAAGTCGAGCTCCTTGAAATGCTCGAAGCCGAAACCGGGACCGCCCGTGGTGTCGATCTCGACGGTGCGGGCGACGCCGAGCGCGCCCGGTGTGTTGCAGGCCGCGCGGGCCGGCTGCGGCGCTTGTTTGGGCGGAGGCGGATTGACGAAGCCCGCTGGCGCCGCGGCCGCCGGAGCGGGCGCTGGAGCTGCAGGGGAGGTTGCAGCCGCTGGTGATGCCGCCGGCGCGGCTTGCGCTCCGGCTGCGGGCTTCGCCGCCGGCGTCTGCGACCATGCGGCGCCGGTCATCGCCACCGACATCGCACCTGCTAAAATCAGTCCTGCCGCCACACGCATGGTGTTGTCCTCGAGATTGATCCCGTTGTTCCGCCGCGGCTTTTCGCCTGCGGCAAAAACCATCCTGCCCCAAACCATCCTAGCCTAGATGGTGGGCCATCGCCATTGCAACGGCTGTTTGATGGCCCGTCGCAATTGTGCCCAACCGGATGGCGCACCTGTATCAAGTGTCGGCCAGGGCCCTGGCAATGGCGGTCTTGATCCGCGTGTCGGCCGGCTCGACGGCGGATGGAAATACCTCGGCGATATAGCCGTCGCGGCCGATCAGGTATTTGTGGAAGTTCCAGCGCGGAACTTCTCTCGGTCGGGCCTCGGCGGCCCATTTGTAGAAGGGATGCGCCCTCGCACCGACCACCGCCGCCTTGGCCGTGATCGGGAAGGTAACACCATATTGGTGGTGCGCGGTCTGCGTGATATCGCTGGTGCCGCCGGGCTCCTGGCCGCCGAAATCGTTGGAAGGCACGCCGATCACGGTGAGCCCGCGCCCGCGAAACTCGTTCCAGATCTCCTGCAGGCCGGCATATTGCGGTGTGTAGCCACAGAGCGAGGCCGTGTTCACCACCAGCAGCGGCTTGCCGGTGAACGACGCGAGGCGGATGTCGTCGCCTGACAGAGCGGGGAAGGAGAAGGCGTAGGCCGAGATCCGACTCATCCCGCCATCAGCGAGGGCGCGCCTTACGGGCGCGAATGCGCCTGCAAGAGTGACGCTCAGCACGGTCCTGCGATTCATCATGACGGCGTCCCCCGAGATGATCCGAGGGCAGATTACTCCGCCACCGCGACCTCACGCGTCAACACCGCGTTATCGAGCGCCGCGTCGCGAGCTAGTACAAGCGGACGATGAAGTCGGTGCCTTCGCCGGTCTCGCCCTGGTTGATGCCCTGGTCGGAGACGATGATCGAGCTGCCGGACGTCAGCATCTCGTTGATCTTCACCATGGTCTCAGTGGGAACCGAGATGCGGTCGAGGGCTTCGGCCGGGCTGTCCGGCGTCACCACCGGTTTTGCGGCGACCGGGATCACGGCTGCGCCGCGCCGGCGCGCTAGGCGGCTGTCGTCCTCGCGCGCCGCGGAACGGGCGGAGATGGGCAGCGACACCACCGACCAGCGCAGCGCGTTGGTATCGGCCTTGTCGAGTTCGGCGGTGAAGACGTGGGTGCCGAGCGGCCGGTCGCTCGCGGCGATCGTGACGGGCAGCTCGAACAGCGGCGCAAAATTCTGCCGCACATAGAGCTTGGAATCCTTGCGGCTGATGAAGACGGCAATCTGGCCGGCCCGCTTGGGCGCGTCCGGCTTTGCCGCCGGCGCAGGATCGGCAACGCGGCCCTCGTCCTTGTTCGCGTCGGGCGAGGCGGCGGGTGCAGGTGCCAGTGCATCGGGTGCCTTCGCGGCTTCCGTTTTGACCGGCTCGACCTTGTCGGCGGGCTTGTCGTTGCTCGCTGGCTTGGCCGCTTCGGATGCTTCGGCCGTCTTGACCTCGGCGGCTGGTGCGACCGCTTCCTCGCGCGCAGCCGCGTTGCCGGTGGTCACGTCCGACAATACGGCGTGGCCGACGGAGGTGCGTAGCTCGAGCACGCTTTCGGCGCTGGCCGTCTTGGTTTCGACGGGCTTGGTTTCGGCCGTGCCCTTATCGGCCTTGTCGGCGAAATTGGTCTGCGGCGCGAGGCTCGCGGCGGGCTGCGGCGGCACGCGCATGGAGGCGAGCAGGGGATGGGAGAAGCTTTGCGGCGACATCTGGCCGGGCGCCACGATCACGCGCGCGCCCATCTTGGTCCAGTTCCACATCTTCATCGCGAACGCCATGGGCATGCGGATGCAGCCATGCGAGGCCGGATAGCCCGGCAGCACGCCGGCATGCATCGCGACGCCGGACCAGGTGATCCGCTGCATGTACGGCATCGGCGCGCCGCTATAGATGTTGGAATGGTGGAATTTGTGCTTCTGGATGACGCTGAACACGCCCATCGGCGTCGAGTGGCCCTTCATGCCCGTCGACACCGGTGATTCCGCGAACACGCCGGTATTGTCGTAGACCGTCACCTTCTGCCGCTCGATCGAGACGACGATGACGAGCGGGCCTTGCGGCTTGGTGCCGGCTTCCTTCTCGACGACGACGTCCTTCTTGCTTGCGGCGCCGCGCTTTTGCGGCTTCTGGCGCGGTATTTCAGGAAGCCGCTGCGGCCGGGCGTAGTAGGACCCGTCGGAATAGTCCGCCCAGTAGTAAAATGCTGCGTCTGCCTGGCTGGTCGCGCCGATCGCCCCCGCCGCCGTCAAAATGGCGACCTGCCACAGGCGTGCCGGCTTGGCAGAAGAACCCGACCCGTTCACGCTGTTCATCCTCGAATCCATAATCCAAATCAAACGTTAGTCTCGCAAAGGGGATAAGCGTTCACCAGCAGCGCGGTTCTGCCATCAGTTACTTTTGTTCGAGACGTAGCAAAAAAGCCTCACGGAGCGGTAAACGGCGGCCGCGTCCGACTGTCCGCCGCCTTCCTGACCGCCATTTGCGTTCCTACATTGCGGGGACTTGTTACCGGAGAACTTCATGTCATCTCGTTTCCCCGGTCTTTCCAGCATCCGCTTGAAAGGCCTTGCTTTAATCCTCCTGGCTTTGATCGCGCCAATGGCGTCGGCATCTGCGGCCGATGAGCCCGATCTGATCTTCCGCCGCTCCACCGTGTTCAAATGGGTGAGCCCGAACGACAAGCTCGCGACCTATGGTCTCGACGATCCCGAGGTCGAGGGCGTCGCCTGTCATTTCACGGTGCCGGAGAAGGGCGGCTTCAAGGGCTGGCTCGGCCTTGCCGAGGAGGTCTCGGATATCTCGCTGGCCTGCCGCCAGGTCGGTCCGATCAAGTTCAAGCACAAGATGGAGCAGGGCGACGACATGTTCCGCCAGCGCCGGTCGCTGTTCTTCAAGAAGATGCAGATCGTGCGCGGCTGCGACGCCAGGCGCAACGTGCTGGTCTACATGGTCTATTCGGACAAGCTGATCGAAGGCTCGCCCAAGAACTCGACCTCGACGGTGCCGATCATGCCGTGGGGACCGGCGGATCCAAACGTCCAGAAGTGCGGCGAGTTCTTCACGCAGTGACGCGCTTCGCGTTCACACCACTGACGCGCTTGCGTTCACTCTGTGGCAATCGCGCGGCGCCGCAAGGCGCGACCCGGTGAGCCGCACAAACATCTGCGGCGCCGCCTCGAAGCCGCGGCTCGATTGCAGCGCCATTGCGCCGGCGCTGCCGCGAATGGGTGGTTGATCTCCGCGATCCGTCCGTGGATTTTCGTCGCGCGGCCTTGCGCGATTTCCCGCCATCATGGCCATCCCTCTCGTGAATGCACCCGGTGATCCGGGCGTCTAGGTTTCGATGGCTTGGGTCGTTGGTGAACCACCCCCGGTTCGACAGGATCCAGCCTTCTCTTGCCGTCCTTTCAACAGAAAAACGTAAAATGCATGTGAAGCGCGCGCGGCGGCCGCATGACGACGGCTGCGCAGGGCGCATATCCGGGCCGGCGCCGGAACTTGGCAGGCGCCTTTGAGCCGCCGCGAGACCTGTCTGAAATAACTGGCATTTTCCGAGAATTGTTTCGTCGCCGCGGCCGGGACGAAACAATTCTCACGAAGACGAAACCATTTTCAGCTTTTCGCGCATCACGCGCGAAACCGCCCATGGTTATCAGGCTCATAACGACGACGGCGCACCGCCGGCCACCGAATTGGGACACATATCATGCGCGCGCTCAGCTTCATCATTGCTTTCGGTTTCGTCCTCGCCGGCTCCTCATTGGCGGGTGCGCCCGACGGCAATCTCCCCGGTGTCGGCACCTTCCAGTACAGCGGCTCGCCCGTTGCGGTTCCGGCCGCTCAGCCCATCATGGTCGCCGCGCGCTTCTGACCGCAGACAACAAAATAGCCGGCAAGCCCATCATGTTGCTTCGTCTCTGCGCCGCAGCGTTCGTGTCCCTTCTGACGATCAGCTCCGTTCAGGCGCAGGTCCGCTCACCTTCCAGGCTACCCGATCCGCGTGGCGAATTCGTGCGCCAGTGTGCGCCGCGCATGCTCGGGCGCTGGGAGCATCCGGAGGAGGTCTGCGGCTGCCTGCACGATCACGCCGCCGCGGCCGTCGAGGATCGCGATCTGCGCGAAGCGTTGCTGCGCGGCATCAGCGAGACCGGCGTGCCCACCATCGAGACCGATTGGGTGCCGGCCTCCAAGCAGAGCGAGATCGGCCCGACCTTCACCAAGATCGCCAAACCGACCTTGCAGTGCATGTTCGATCCCGCGAAATAGCTTCCCAGATCCTCACTTCGTTTTCGGTCCGTGCCGCGGCACGCAGGAGCTTGTGCGCGAGACTCCCTTGTCGGTCATCTTCGCGCCGCGCACTTCCCTGACCTGGCCGGCGGGGCAGCTTCCGTCATCCACGAGCACGCGCTGGCCGAGCTTGAGATCGCCGATGTCCTGCTCGCGTCCGATGGTGGCGGCGCGTGCGGTGGAAGCGAGCGCGATGCAGATCAGCAGCGAGAGGCAGGTCGCGTGGCGCAGCAGCATGATGTGAGGTCCCGGCATCGATGCGCAATCTAGGGAGCGGCGGGCGATTCTGATAGTGAAGCTTCGTCACGCCCGGCGGGCCGGTTTTCCCTTGGCGCCCAGGGCTGCGCGCGATTCCCTCGCAAGACGTTCGGCGGAGGCCACGAGCTGTGGCACGGGATGCCCGGAAAATCCCAGCACGAAGCCGGGCAGGGGACGCGCGCGCGAATAGGTGTCGGCCAATAGCCAGCCTTCGGCGCCGGCCGCTTGCTTGGCATGCGCCGCCACCGCCGGATCGACGGCAGGATCGAACCGGGCGACAAGATGCAGGCCTTGTGAGGGCACCGGCACCGAAAGCGCGCCATCGGATGCGACTTCCAGCGTCTCGGCGAGCACGTCGCGGGCCTCGCGATACAGTTTTCGCACGCGCTTCAGGTTCGCGGCGAAGGCACCGGAATTGAGCATGTCCGCCACCGCGCCCTCCATCAGCGTGCCGGGAAAGCGATCGAGCGCCGCGCGCGCCGCCGTCACGTCGGCGATCAGGCGTTCGGGCAGGGCGCAATAACCGATGCGCAGGCCCGGAAACAGCGTCTTGGCAAACGTGCCGAGATAGATCACGCGCTGGAGGCGATCGATGCCGGCGAGCGACATCAGCGGCGCGCCGTCATAGCGGAACTCGCTGTCGTAATCGTCCTCGAGCACGAATGCGCCGGCCTGCTTCGCCCAGTCCAGAAGCTCGAGCCGCCGCGGCATCGACATCTGCACGCCAAGCGGAAACTGGTGCGACGGCGTGACGTAGGCCGCGCGCGCGGACGGCGCCGCGATGCGGCCTTTGGCAACGCGCATCCCCTGCTCGTCCACCGGGACAGGCACGGTGCGATAGCCGCAATGGGCGATGGTTTTTCGCGCGGCAGGGTAGCCCGGGTCCTCGCACCAGACCTGGTCGCTGGATTTCAGGATCGCGCTCAGCACGATGCGCAGCGCGTGCAGCGTACCCGAGGTCAGCATGATCTGGTCGGGATCGCAACGCAAGCCGCGCGCCGACAGCAGATGGTCGGCGATCGCCGCACGCAGCTCGTGGCTGCCGCGAGGGTCGCCATAATGCAGGTGCTCCGATCCGAATGCGCGCATGCGGCGGCCGACGAAAGCGCGAAAGCGCTGCACGGCGCGTTCGTCGATATGGGTACAGCCAAGCGCAAACGCGCCCTGCTTTGGCGCTTCGAGAACGACCTTCGGCTTGTTCGCTTCGGCGGCGCGCTTGGGGATGCGTGCCGCGACGAACGTTCCGGAGCCGACCGTTGCGTCGGCAAAGCCGTCGGCGATCAGGCGCTCATAGGCGGTGACGACGGCGTTGCGGCGGAAACCGGTCTGCTTGGCCAGCGTCCGCGACGGCGGCAGCGGCTCGCCGGGCTTGACCAGGCCGGAGACGATCATCTCGCACAGCGCCTGATAGAGCCGGTGCGCGGCGGATGCGCCCGCCGTGACGTGAGGGCCGGTGAGGTCGAGCGGAAGCTCGGGCTTGGCTCGGGAGGAAGAATTGGTCGGAATTTTTTGCATGGAATTGGAACTATCGCAGACCAAATGCGCCGCTACAACTGCTCCGGATTTCTTCCATCCGAGCAGGAGCGGCCGTGAGCCAGACCGAGACCTCGAATTCCTATCCGACATCGGCGCGCAACCAGGTGAAGCGCCGGCACGACCGTGGCTTCTATGATCACGACACGGTTCATCGCATCCTGGATTCCTCGATGCTGTGCCACGTCTCCTACGCGATCGACGGCCAGCCCTATTGCACGCCGACCTTCTTCTGGCGCGAGGGCACCAGGCTCTACTGGCACGGATCGAGCGCCAGCCGCATGCTGCGCAACCAGAGCAAGGGCGAGCGCGTCTGCCTGACGGTCGCCCATCTCGACAGTCTCGTGCTGGCGCGCTGCGGCTTCAACCATTCCGCCGACTACCGCGCCGTGATGGCGTTCGGCACGGCCTATCTCGTTACCGACCCTGATGAGAAGGAGCGGGCGGTGATCGCGATGGTCGATCGCTTCTTCCCGGATCGCACCGCCGGCCTGCGACAGAGCACCACACAGGAAATCAAGGCGACGTCGTTCATCGCAATGGAAATCGAGGAAGCCTCGGCCAAGATCCGCGCCAAGGGTGTCGCCGACGACGAGGAGGACTACGCGTTGCCGATCTATGCGGAGCGCATTCCGGTCCGCACCGTGCTCGGCGCCCCGGAACCGTGCCCGCGCCTGTTCGATGGTGTGGGCCGGCCTGCGACGCTGAACGGCTATTCCGAAGGCCGGCTGCTCGAAGATGCATTGCGGGATGCATATTTTCTGGAGTACCCGAACGGCTGAAATCGGCTAGTTTGCGCGCTCCTTGGGACCATTGGAATGTCTGGAGTCGCCCGAATGAATGCCGAAACGCAGCAGAGGATTCTTGACGCCGTCGACAGCGGCTTCGAAGCTCAGCTTGCAACCACAAGCGATTTCGTCGCGATACCTTCCACGCGCGGGGCGGAGGGACCATGCCAGGACATGATCGGCGATCTCCTGCGCGAACGCGGCTACGAGGTCGACGACTGGCACATCGATGTCGAGGATTTGAAGGATCTGCGCGGCTTCGGCCCGATCGAGCACGACTTTTCGAAGGCGCGATCTGTGGTGGGCACTTACCGTCCACGAACCAATGGCGGCAAGTCGCTGATCCTGCAGGGGCACTGCGACGTGGTGCCCGCGGGCCCGCTGGAATTGTGGGATACGCCGCCATTCTCGCCGGTCATCAAGGGCGGCAAGATGTTCGGCCGCGGTGCCTGCGACATGAAGTCCGGGACGATCGGCGCGCTCTATGCGCTGGACGCGATCAAGGCCGCGGGCTTCAGGCCGACGGCGCGGATCCATTTTCAATCGGTGATCGAAGAGGAGAGCACCGGCGTCGGCGCACTCTCCACCCTGCAGCGCGGCTATCGCGCGGACGCCTGCTTCATTCCGGAGCCGACCGGCGGCAAGATGGTGCGCTCCCAGGTCGGCGTGATCTGGTTCCGCCTCCGCGTGAAGGGGCACCCGACCCACGTTGCCTTCGCAGGCTCCGGCGCGAACGCGATCATGGCGGCATATCACCTGATCCAGGCGCTGCAAAAGCTCGAGATCGAATGGAACGAGCGGGCCAAGGCCGACCGTCACTTCAAGACGCTCGACCATCCCGTCAACTTCAACGCCGGCGTCATCAAGGGCGGCGACTGGGCCTCGAGCGTGCCGGCCTGGTGCGACGTCGACTGCCGGATTGCGGTGTTGCCGGGCTGGTCGATCTCCGATCACCAGAAGGAGATCATGGCTTGCGTCGCCGCCGCTTCGCGCAACCACCGCTTCCTCGCCAACAATCCGCCGCAGGTCGAATGGTCCGGCTTCCTGTCGGAAGGCTATGAGCTGACCGATGCTGCGGAGCCCGAGGCTGCGTTCGGCAACGCCTTCAACAGGGTCTATGGCGGCACGCCAGAGGATCTCGTCTTCACGGCGCTAACCGACACGCGCTTCTACGGCCTCAACCACGGCATCCCGAGCCTCTGCTTTGGTGCCAGCGGAGGCGAGATGCACGGCTTCAACGAGTTCGTCGACCTGGAGTCGTTGAAGAAGGCGACCAAGGCGATGGCGCTGTTCATCGCGGAATGGTGCGGGCTGGAGAAGACGTAGCGGTCGAGATATCAAAGGCGCAACGCGCCGCGCCGCCGTCGTTCCTCACCCGAACGAAGTGGTGAGCACGCTCCGCTTTGCCCACCCCACGGCGTCTCGTTCGGGGTGCGCAGTGCCCAATCCACCAGCTCCCCAGATCCTTTAAGCTTAAAAGAAAGACTAGGATGCCGTCCTGACCGGTGGCAGACTGGCATCCGGTTCGTCGGACGAGTCCTCGGGAGCAACGATGCGCGATTGGGATGACGCTTACGCCAATTCGGCCCATATCCCGGGCTCGGACAAGATGCCGGCGCTGTGGGCGGAGCGGGCAGCGGCCTACCGCGCCGGGCTGACGGAATTTCGTCCCGACATCGCCTATGGCGCCGGCGAGCGCCAGAAGCTCGACCTGATCCTGCCTGACGGCGACAGCAAGGGTCTCGTCGTCTTTGTCCATGGCGGCTACTGGATGCGCTTCGACAAGTCGGCCTGGACCGATCTCGCCGAAGGTGCGCGGCATCATGGCTGGACGGTGGCGCTGCCGAGCTACACGCTGGCACCGGCTGCACGCATCTCCGATATCACTGCGGAAATCACCGCCGCGATCGCCAAAGCGGCATCGCTCGTCTCGGGGCCGATCCGGCTCGCCGGCCATTCCGCCGGCGGCCATCTCGTCACGCGCATGTTGTGCGACGACAGCCGGCTCGAGGCCGCCGTCTACAACCGCATCGCCGGCACGCTCTCGATCAGCGGCCTGCACGACTTACGTCCGCTCCTAAAGACGGGGATGAACGAGACGCTGCGCATGACGATGGAGGAGGCGACGCTGGAAAGCGCGGCGCTGCATCTGCCGCGGGGGCATTCGCCCGTAACGGCCTGGGTCGGCGGCAGCGAGCGGCCCGAATTCATCCGCCAGTCCGATCTGATGGCCAATGTCTGGACCGGCTTCGATGTGCCGACGCACCTCGTCATCGATCCCGGTCTGAACCATTTTACCGTGATTGACGGACTGAAGGACCCGTCCTCGCCGATCACCGCCCGCCTGATCGGCCTTGACTGAGCGAAGCCGGGAAGATCGATCGAAAGGACCCGCCATGACGTCCCGCGATTACGATCCCACAAGCGAAGGCGCCGAGACCGATTTCGCCCGGCGCATGTCCTATGGCGATTACCTTGCGCTGGATGCGATTCTTGGCGCGCAGCACCCGCTGTCGGAGGCGCATGACGAGATGCTGTTCATCATCCAGCATCAGACCACGGAGCTGTGGATGCGGCTCGCTATCCACGAGCTCAGTGCTGCGCGCCGTGCGATCTCACGGGATGAGGTGCAGCCCGCGATGAAAATGCTGGCTCGGATGTCGCGCATCTTCGAGCAGCTCAACGGCGCCTGGGACGTGCTGCGCACCATGACGCCCAGCGAGTATACCCGCTTCCGCTCGCAGCTCGGACAATCCTCGGGCTTCCAGTCGCGGCAATACCGGCTGATCGAATTTCTGCTCGGCAACCGCAACCATGCCATGCTGAAGCCGCACGCGCACGATGCCGAGACGGTCAAGCTGCTCGAAGCCGAACTCGCGACGCCAAGCCTCTATGACGAGGTGCTGCGGCTCGCCGACCGCAACGGGCTCAAGATGCCTGCGGCGGTGCTGGCGCGCGACGTTCGTGAGACCCACAGCTTCAACGAAGGCGTGCTGCAGGCCTGGCGTATCGTCTACGAGGCGCCGGAGACGCACTGGATGCTCTACGAGCTGGCCGAGAAGCTGGTCGATTTCGAGGACTATTTCCGGCGCTGGCGCTTTAACCACGTCACCACGGTCGAGCGCGTCATCGGCTTCAAGCGTGGTACCGGCGGCACTGGCGGCGTGAGTTATCTGAAGCGCATGCTCGAGGTCGAGCTGTTTCCCGAGCTCTGGCGCGTGCGTACGATTCTGTAGGGATGTCCATGACCAGGCTTCGCGTCTACGACGACACCAAAGCGTTGTTCCATTTGCCTGACGGCCTGATCTATCTCGACGGCAATTCGCTCGGTGCGCTGCCGCTGGGCGTTGCCGAGCGTGTCAACCGCGTGATCACCGAGGAGTGGGGCAACGAGCTGATCCGCGCCTGGAACACGGCAGGGTGGTATGTCCAGCCGCGCCATGTCGGCGATCGCATCGCGCGGTTGATTGGTGCGGCGGCCGGTTCGGTCATGGTCGGAGACACGCTGTCCCTGAAGGTCTATCAGGCACTCGCCGCCGCGCTCGACAAGACTCCGTCCCGCAAGATCGTCCTGTCGGACACCGGCAACTTCCCGACCGACCTCTACATGGCAGAGGGCCTGATCGCGACGCTCGGGCGCGGCCATCAATTGCGTCTGGTGGCACCGGACGAGATCGAGGCCGCATTGTCCGAGGAGATCGCCGTTCTGTACATCACCGAGGTCGACTACCGCACCGGCGGCCGCCACGATATGGCAAAGCTCACCGCGAAAGCGCATGCGCTCGGCATCGTCACGGTCTGGGATCTCGCCCATTCCGCCGGCGCGCTGCCGGTCGATCTCGCCGTCAGCGGCGCCGATTTCGCCGCGGGGTGTACCTACAAATATCTCAACGCGGGTCCTGGCGCGCCGGCGTTCCTCTATGTCGCGCCGCGCCATGCCGACAGCGCGCGCGCCGCTCTGTCGGGGTGGATGGGCCACGCAAAGCCGTTTGCGTTCGAGCTCGCCTATGCGGCCGCGGGCGGCGTCGAACGCATGCGCGTCGGCACCCCGCCGGTGCTGGCCATGGCGGCGCTGGAGGCCTCGCTCGACATCTGGGACAGGGTCGATATCGCGGAGGTTCGTGCGCGCTCGCTGGCGCTGGGCGATCTCCTGATCGGTGAGGTCGAGCGCCGTTGTCCGCAGCTCAAGCTCGTCACCCCGCGCGACCATGAGCGCCGCGGCTCTCAAGTCTCGTTCGCCTTCGACGGCGGCTACGCCGCGATGCAGGCCCTGATCGCCCGCGGCGTCATCGGCGACTTCCGCGCGCCTGACATCATGCGGTTCGGCCTCACGCCGCTTTATGTCGGAGCGGATGAGATCATCCGGGCGGCCGAGATCATCGAAGAGGTGATTGCCGATGAGATTTGGCGCCGTCCGGAGTACCAGGTCGTGAACGCGGTGACGTGAGAAGGGACGCTTCCTCAGACGTCAGGGATGATTACCTCGGACGTCATTGCTTCGCCGCGCGGGGCAATTCACGTTGAGACCACAACCAATTGGGAGCAGTTCCGATGACGCCGCTCGAGAAGCTTAAAGCGATGAAGATGCCGTTCGCCGAGCTCAAGGGCGTCGAGTTTGTCGCGGCGGAGAAGGACCGCGTGGTGGCGCGGATGACGGTCCGGCCCGAACTCTGCACGCTTCACCACACCATCCACGGCGGGGCCGTGATGGCGCTGGCCGATTCCGTCGGCGCGGCAGCGACCGTGATCAATCTGCCCGAGGACGCCAAGGGTACGACCACGCTGGAGAGCAAGACCAATTTCATCGGCGGGGCGAAGGAGGGGGCTACGATCATCGCCACCGCCACCCCGGTGCACCGGGGCCGGCGGACCCAGGTCTGGACCACCCGGCTGGAAACCGGGGACGGCAAGCTGGTTGCGGTGGTGACCCAGACGCAGTTGGTGCTGTGAAACTCCAGGATTTTGATTTCATTAACGAATTAGTCGCGCCGGTGCCCGAAACTTGGGCAGGTCCCCGTCTTGAAAATCATGGTGCGATGCACAATATAGGGGGCCTAGGGATTCGAACGCCTCCTCGAGGGACACCAAGAGGAGTTTTGACGTGGTACTTGAAGACACCGTCCGTACCGTTCCCGGCTATGTACGGACCTTGATCCAGCAGGAAGAATTGCCGCTCCTGCGCGATCACCTGCTGAGGCTTGATGCCGCCAGCCGGCACGACCGTTTCAACGGCTTTCTCGACGACAGCTTCATCGAGCGCTACGCCGCCCGCTGTGCCGAGGACGGCACCGTGATCGTTGCCTATATGGTCGACGGCGTGGTGCGCGGTGCGGCCGAGCTGCATCCGCCGGAGGACGATTCCTTGCCGGAGGTCGCCTTCAGCGTGGAAGCCTCCGCGCGCCGCCAGGGCGTCGGCACCGTGCTGTTCCGCCGCCTGATCGCAGAGGCGCGCTGGAAGGGCTACAAGCAGCTGCGCGTCACGACCGGTGCCGAGAATCACGCGATGCGGGCGCTCGCCAGGAAGTTCGGGGCCCATCTGGCGTTCCGCCACGGCGAATCGACCGGCACGATCGACCTCGCCAAGACGCCCGAGGCCGAGCTTGCCGATCTCGCGGCCTCGCCGTTCACGGCCGGGCGCGCTCTTCTCAGCTTCAACAGCACGTGCTGGAAGCTGATCTCGAGCATGTACGGCAATCGCGCCGCATAGCCCGAAAATTGCGTACAGGAATCATAAAGCGGACCGGCAACGCCGGTCCGCTTTCGTGTTCTGCGCGATGAAATGGATGCTCAGCTGCGTGTGGCGGCGCCGAAGCGGCGGACCACGCGGCGTTCGACCACGACGGAGCGCTGCGCGCCCTGTTCGCCGGCGATCACGCGCGTCGCAGTGATGCGGCTGTTGGCGCGGGCCTGCTTCTTCACCTCGGCCTGGACGACGTCGAGCGGCATCCCCATCAAGGCTGCGGCGATCTCGGCCTGCTGCGCCTGGTCGTCGGTGATGCCGACAGCGGCGAAGATCGCCTCGTCCAGGGTCGGAGGATCATGGCGGACGCGCCGCGTGCCATATTTGGTATTCCAGTCTGCGCTCATAACGGCCTCATTTCGATGCCGGATACCTAGTGCCGCCAATGTTGCATTGCAATATGAAATCGGTGTGGCATCTCAGCTATGCACCGGTCTGGTGTCACAGCGGTGACGCAGCACCTGCGCCGACCTCCACCCGTTGCTGGGGCCAACGCTTCAGGGCGGCGTGTCCGGCTTCGGTGAGCCGATAGATTCCCCGCTCAGTGCGTTCGAACCAACCATACACATTGTTAAGCAAGATCTTGCCGGCATCGGGGCAGCGTTCGCGCAGCGTGCGCACCGGCTTCGGCCCTTCGGCAAGCGCCGCCGCGCAGGCCAGCGCCTGCTGGCGATAGGCCGTCATGATCGGTGCGCGGGTGCTGCCGCCAAGCACGGGATCGCCCTGGCGGCGCTGATGCTCGGCGACGAGACGCGAGCGCACCTTCGGCTCGCGGCGCGGCGCCGCGGTCGGCGGCTTCACCAGCACTTCGACCTGGCCGCGATCGGTCACGCCAAGCATGCCGAAGCCGAGGCGGCGGCAGAGATTGCGATAGCGCGCATCGCTCTCGCGTCCCTTGCCGCGTGCGGACATCTTCGCTGCGATCCAGACCTCGTCGCCGGCCGGCGCGCGATCGACCGCCTGCAGGATCAGCTCGAGATTAAAGGCAAGCTTGAGCTCGCCGATCACCACGACGGGTGGATCGCCAGCGCTGAGGCCGACGAGATCGCAGCCGCCGATCTCGCCCTTGACCGTGAAGCCGAGCTCTTCGAGGAAGCGTTTGACGGGGAGGTAAAGCGCGGTTTCCAAGGGACGTCCGATTGGAGAATCAGTTGCGGGGCAGTTTAGAGCGTTCTCGGCCCCGATTGAATCGGAGCCGATGTCTCCAACGTTTCGATCGGAACGCGATTACACCCGTCCACCGACCGGGATCAGGGCGCCCGTGACGCCGCCGGCGGCATCGCTGGCGAGGAACAGGATGACTTCGGCGAGTTCCTGTGGCGTCACCCATTTGGAAAAGTCCGCTTTCGGCATGTCGGCGCGGTTGGCCGCGGTGTCGATGATCGAGGGCAGCACGGCGTTGACGGTAACCTTGCCCTTCCACTCGTTGGCGAGGGCCTCGGTGAGGCGATGAACGCCGGCTTTCGACGCGGCATAGGGGCCCATGCCGCTGCCGGCCTGCAGCGCGCCCATGGCGCCGATATTGACGATGCGACCCGCCGTTGACTGGGCGAGGTGCGGCAGCGCCGCGCGCGAGGCGTTGAGCGCCGTCAGGACGTTCAGCGCGTGCATGCGCTGCCACGTCGCGATGTCGCCGTCACCGACGGCCTCGAAGGCGAAGCCGCCCGCGATGTTGATCAGCGCGTCGAGCCGGCCGAAATGCTTTGCGGCCGCATCGACGGCATTCTTCGCTTGCGCGGCGTCGGACAGGTCGACACCGCCCATCACGATGCGTTCGGACGTCGTTGGCAATTGCGAGGGCGCGTGATCGATGCCGGCGATCCGCGCGCCGCGCGACTGCGCGGCCTCGGCAACGACCTTGCCGAGTGCGCCAAGCGCGCCGGTCACGATGATGACTTTTCCCTGCACGGTGCTGCTCCGTCCGTCGCGCTGCGGCAGTCCGAATTGGACTTGCAATGGCGGCGGCTTCAAGGCTGGGCTATAAATGCAACTTTAGATCGTTAGGGAGGTCATTTCATGTCTGACAATTTGCCAACCGTCGAATTTCCCGCCGCGATCGTCGACCTGACATATCCGCTGATGCGGCTCCGACAGGCGTTGGACGGCAAGGGACCCGTGCGCATCGTCGCCATGGGCTCGTCGTCGACAGCCGGACGAGCCGATGTCGTCCCGTATCCCTATAGGCTGGAGATGTATTTGCGGCAGTATTTCAAGGATGTGGTGCCGCGGCCGGACATCCGGATTGACGTCCTGAACCGGGGCAAGGGCGGCGAAGAGGCAAACGAAGAGCTCGGGCGCTTCGAGGCGGATATTTTTCGTGAAGGTCCGGCATTGGTCATCTGGCAGGTCGGAACGAATGCGGTGTTTCATAACGAGAAGTACGACGTGGATATCGTTGCCGGGAACATCAGGGAGGGCCTGGCGCAACTACGCGCTCGCGGCTTCGAGGTTCTGGTGATCGATCCGCAATTTGTGACGAAGATGCTTTGGGACGACCGCGCTGAGCTCGCTGACAAGATGGTGCGGCTGATCCGCGAAGCTGCCAACGAGGCCGAGGTGAACTTGTTTCAGCGCTGGTCACTGATGCGGCATTGGCACGTGCAGAACAATGTCTCGCTCGAACAATTGATCGACACGGGTGACCCCGACAAGCTGCATCAGAACGATTGGAGCACCCAGCAAGTTTCCTTGGCGCTCAAGAACGCCATCATCAAGGCCCTCGGTCCGATGGCGTGAAGCCGCCGGTGCGGATCAAGCCTGCAGGTAACGTTCCTTCAGTGCAGTGCGCTCTGCTGCGCCCAACTTGAGCCCGTCGCGCAAATAGGTTTCGAGATCGCCATATTCGCTGCCGACCGCTTCGAAAGCGGCCGCCAGGTAAGAGGCCTCGACGCTGCCGATCGCGTCGAGGACATCGGCGGGCAGATCGGAGGCGTTCGACGGGTCGCGCTTGTAGTGCCGGTTGGTCAAGAGGTAGTCCTCCGCAATGACATCCTCGGGCACGCCCAGCGCGTGCAGGATCAGCGCGCTGGCAAGGCCGGTGCGGTCCTTGCCGGCGGTGCAGTGGATCACGAGCGGCGCGCGGTCTTCCAGCAGATGGCCGAACAGCGCGCGGAAGCTGTGCGTGTTGTGGCGGACATAGTTGCGATAGGATTCGCGCATGAGCTCGAGCGCCACAGCTGCGGTCAGCCTACCCTTCGCGAGCTCGGCGCGCAGCGCGGCCACGACGGTCGGTTCGATCGGCAGCGAATGCACCGTGATCTCGTTCACGACGCAGATGCCGGCCGCGCGCTCCTCGACACCGCGGAAATCGAAGGCGCTGCGCACGCCGAGCGCGCGGACGACCTCGACATCGGCCGCGGTGAGCTGGCCGAGATGGTTGGAGCGGAAAATGTGCCGCCAACGCGTGACGCGGCCATCGGCGGTCGGGTAGCCGCCGAGGTCGCGGAAATTGCTGGCACCCCTGAGGGCGAGATGACGGGAAGGGGAGTCCTTCAGGGAGGAGTCTTGCATGGGATCAGCTTGGGTTATGGTTCCACCGGATGCACGTTCGGCGTCCTTGCGGTCTATTACAGGGGGCGATCATGGGCCGGCACAAGGCCATTGTTTTGACGGTCAGCATGCTGGCGGGCGCAATGCTCGGTTCGCGGCAGGTAGATGCGCAGACCTTCCAAACCTACCGTTGCGCCGATGGTACGCAGTTCATCGTCGGGTTTTATGACGGCGACAAGCGCGCCTTCCTGCAGATCGACGGCGAGCCTGTCGCGCTCGCCAAGCGACTGGCGATTTCGGGGGCGCGCTATTCGGGGGCGGGAGTCACGCTGAGGATTCCCAAGACCGGGCCCACCACGGTCAAGCACCTGAAGCGGCCGGTTACGACCTGCGCGGTGGTCGAAAAGCCCGGGATCTAGCCGGGGCCTCCAGGAATCAAAAAGGGCCGAAACACCGTTGTTTCGACCCTTTTTCAAACTGCCGCCGGCCGCTTAAGAGAACCCGGCACCGTCAGACCAGCAGCTGGCATCAGCGTTCCCATTTGGGCTTGGCTTCGTCGACCGCGTCCTGGTGGTACCAGCTGTCGCTGCAGATCGAGACGTTCGCGGGTAGCGAAGCCTGATCGGCGGGAAGGCGGGTCTCGCCATAGCGGCGTCCGGCGAGGGCCGCACGGCCGCCGACGGGGAATTGATAGATCTTTGCAGATCCGTGACTCAGACCATTGTTCATCATTGCGATTCTCCTTGGTCGAAGCGCCTTGGCCTCCATGGTGCGCCCGACTCGTTCGATTGTGGTTACTGGATTCCCCATATCGGCCGCCCATCCCGGATTGGAAAGTGCTGAAAAGGAAATCAGTTTCCGCTCAATTTGTAGGCAGTCAGCCTTCTGCATCCTCGAAGGCACGCTGCCGCTGACCAACGGGTGAGCCATTCCGAAGGTTGCTGAGGAGGGGTGGGGGAGTTTGCGAAAGTTACCGGACGTTGATGAGCGTTTCATCGGCAACGCGCGGGGCGGCGCTCGCTGCTTCTGAATCGGGCGTTTTCCGCGGGGTTTTTGCACTGCAGCTTCACGCCGAGGTGCGCGGCTATGACGCACGGTGCCGTGGAGGGCTCGTCGGTGGCGAGGAGGAGCCGGAAGCGGTGGAAAACCGCCCGTACTGCGGCCTTTTGGCACGCGAAATGCTTGGGAAGGGCCGGCCGATGATGGCCGGGTACAAAACGTGCGGGGGCCCTCCCGGGCCCCCAACCTTTCGCATCATCTACAGAGAGGCTCAATGACCAAGTACAAGCTCGAGTACATTTGGCTCGACGGATATACGCCGACTCCGAATTTGCGCGGCAAAACTCAGATCAAGGAATTCGCGTCGTTCCCGACGCTCGAGCAGCTTCCGCTCTGGGGCTTCGACGGCTCCTCCACCCAGCAGGCCGAAGGCCACAGCTCCGATTGCGTGCTGAAGCCGGTCGCCGTGTTCCCGGACGGTGCGCGCACCAACGGCGTGCTGGTGATGTGCGAAGTCATGATGCCCGACGGCAAGACCCCGCATCCGTCCAACAAGCGCGCCACCATTCTCGACGACGCCGGGGCCTGGTTCGGCTTCGAGCAGGAATACTTCTTCTACAAGGACGGCCGTCCGCTCGGCTTCCCGACCGCCGGCTATCCCGCGCCGCAGGGCCCGTACTACACCGGCGTCGGCTTCTCGAACGTCGGCGACGTCGCCCGCAAGATCGTCGAAGAGCATCTCGACCTCTGCCTCGCTGCCGGCATCAACCATGAGGGCATCAACGCGGAAGTCGCCAAGGGCCAGTGGGAATTCCAGATCTTCGGCAAGGGCTCCAAGACCGCTGCCGACCAGATGTGGATGGCTCGGTACCTGATGCTGCGCCTCACCGAGAAGTACGGCATCGACATCGAATTCCACTGCAAGCCGCTCGGCGACACCGACTGGAACGGCTCGGGCATGCACGCCAATTTCTCGACCGCCTATATGCGCGAAGTCGGCGGCAAGGAGTATTTCGAGGCGCTGATGGCCGCCTTCGAGAAGAACCTGATGGACCACATCGCCGTCTACGGCCCGGACAACGACAAGCGTCTGACCGGCAAGCACGAGACCGCGCCGTGGAACAAGTTCAGCTACGGCGTTGCTGACCGCGGCGCCTCGATCCGCGTTCCGCACTCCTTCATCAACAACGGCTACAAGGGCTATCTGGAAGACCGCCGTCCGAACTCGCAAGGCGACCCCTACCAGATCGCTTCGCAGATCCTGAAGACGATCTCGTCCGTGCCGACCGACAAGAAGGCAGCGGCCTAAGATCCTCCCGGCCCGGGCTGGGGGGCTGGCCCGGGTTGGCATTCAATCCGTCGGAGCGACAAGCTCCGGCGGATTTTTGCATTGTGATGACAGCTGTTGTTGTGGTCTGCGGACGGGCACCGCGGAAACTTGTTCATCGCCGCCGAAAGCGGGATAGAGTGCATCCGGATGCAAGCAGGGCCGGGGACACGGCTGGTGTTTGAAGGCTTCTACAAGGTGAAATTTCAACTCGGCGATGCCGTCGGCCGCAGCGTGATGCATGCCGGCAACGGCAAGATGCTCGGCGGCAATTCGGCCTTCGCCCATATCGGCACCTACGAGAAGAAGGGCAGCGGCGTCGACATCGTCATCAAGACCGTCCGCCATAATCCCGATCCGAGCTACCGCGCCATGGCCGGCACCGACGATGCCACCCTGATCGCGAAAGGCTGGGCCGACGGCGATCTCTATCGCTTCAAGGGCGAGCTCAAGGAGCTGCCGGGCGTGCCGTTTCAATCGCTGATGACGCCGATCACCGACGAGGAGGTGCCGATCGCCGGCGGCGTCGGCGAAGCCGGCATCAGCGACGGTCTCTACTCCATCCACCTGCGCATGCTCGACGGCCTCGACGGCGGACTCACCGGGGTGATGCTGCTCAACCAGGGCCGCATTCTCGGTGGCGATGCATCGTTCTATTATCTCGGCAGTTACACCGCCGCGAAGGGGCGGTGGAAGGGCCAGATCCTCAACCAGGAGCACACGCCGGCCAAGGACGATCCGATCTTCGGCGGCCACCAGGTCGGCATCGGCTTCTCCGGCAGCTACGACGCGGAGCAGGCGGTGCTGGAGGCAGCGGCGCTGGCCGGCAAGCGCAGCCTGCGCCTGACCGCAGCGCTCAAGCTGATGCATCGCGCCTGATCGCGCCAAGGACCTACCGATGGAAAATGTCCGAATGCTCTCGACGCTCGGCCTGATGGGCGCGATGCGGAGCCTATCCTCGTCTTTCGAGGCTATCAGCGGCATCCACATCGATGCCGATTTCGTGCCGACGCTGGCGCTGCTCAAGCGGTTGCGCGAGGGCGAGGCCGCCGACCTCGTCATCCTCACCCGCGAAGGGCTCGACGAGATGATCGGCGAAGGCCGAGTGGTGGCCGCAAGCGCAGCTGATCTCGCGCGCTCCTTCGTCGGCATCGCCGTGCGGGCCGGGCAAGCGCACCCCGATATCGCCAGCGAAGCCGCGCTGCGCCAGACGCTGCTCGCCGCGCGGTCCGTCGCCTATTCGCGGCTCGGCGCAAGCGGCGTGTACTTCGCGCAGCTGATCGTGCGGCTGGGCATCGCGGCCGAGATCAACGCCAAGGCCAGCATCGTCGAGCAGGGATTTACCGCCGAGCGGCTCGTCACGGGCGAAGCTGACCTCGCCGTACAGCAGATCAGCGAGCTGAAGCAGGTCGGCGGCATCGAGGTGGTCGGGCCGATCCCGCGCGAGCTGCAGACGCCGGCGGTGTTCTCCGCCGGCCGCATGGCGAATGCGAAACATGCCGGCGCCGCGGACCGCTTGCTGCGCTATCTGGCATCGCCCGAGGTCGCCCCCGTCCTGCGCCAGTCGGGACTCGAGCCTTGAATTTGCCGAGCCACAGACGCAACCTGACGACCATGCGGACTTTCCTCCTTACCATGCTGCTGGCATTCGCCGCGCCCCTGACGGCGCGGGCGCAATCGGCCGACCTCGTCTTGTGCGACCGTCTCGCCGCCGATCCCAGCGATCCCGACAAGCCGGCTGAGGTGAAGGGCGTCGCGGAGATCGCTTCCGCCGACATCGCAACCGCGGTCAAGTTCTGCAAGCAGGCGGCAAACGCCTCGCGTCGCGCGATGTTCGAGCTCGGGCGCGCTTACGCGGCCAACCGGCAGACGGCAGAGGCGATCGCGGCCTGGCGGAAGGCGGCCGACAAGGGATCGAGCGCGGCCATGGTCGAGCTCGGCGTGCTCTACGGCACCGGCGCCGGCGTCGCCAAGGACGAGGCGCAGGCGCGAAAGCTGTTCGAGAAGGCGGCGCAGGCCGGCAACCCGCGCGGCGTCAGCAACCTTGCCGCGCTCGGCAGCGCGGGCGGCGCGGCGCCGGCCGACCCCGCCCAGGCGCGCGCGCTGCTCGGCAAGGCCGCCGAGACCAACGCGGAGGCGCAGTACCAGCTTGGCCTGATGCTGTCCGAAGGCTCGGGCGGCGACAAGGACGACGCTGCGGCGCGCGCCTTGTTCGAGAAGGCGGCGGCCCAAAACCATCCCGGCGCGCTGGAGCGGATGGGCGCCTTCGCGGAAGGCGGCCGCGGCGGTCCGAGGGACAAGGACGCCGCCAAGGCCTATTACGAGCGCGCCGCCGCGCTCGGTGACGAGGATGCCAAGAAGGCGCTGGAGCGCATTCGTTGTCCCTATGCGATCAAGGACAAGCAGGGCAAGCTGGTCACCACGCTGTGCTTCTAGTTCACTTCATGTAGTAGGCGAGATCGTTGCGGGCGTCGCGATAGGTGGTCTCGAGATAGTCGGGATACTTTCGTGCGGCCTGCGCCACTGCGCGCACCACGCAATCCCAGAAATCGCCATAGCAATCGAAATGCTTGTTATAGGCATCTTCGAATTTGACGGCGGTGATGATGGCCTGCCGGATCGCATCGTCGTCGGCGCGCGGGTGGGCGCGCTTCACATAGCCGAACATCGGCCCTTCATGGGCGTGGTCGCGCGCGTAGCGGTACTGGACGCTGAATTGCTCCGGCGTGAGGGTGCGATTGACGCGGACCTCTTCGGCAGTCGGACGTCCCGCGATCGTCTCCAGCCGGTAGCGTTGGCGCCAGAGCGCGTAGGCGGCATCGAGCAGCGGCTGCTTCGCGGCGCCGGCAATGATCGCGCTGAGCTCGTGCTCGGCTGATTGCGTGTCCATGCGCGATTGGTCGTGCGTTCGCGGGAGCAGGTTCGAGCCTGGCGCCGATCGGCTGAAGAGCTTTTTTCGGGGCCGGCAAACAAAACGTCAAAAACAACCCCATGCACAGTAGCCAAGTCCCTGAAATCATTTGACTGCTGATTTTACGAAGTGGAGTTTGACCCGTCGAGGCTGGGCAAGAATTGGTCGTTGGCGGGCTCATGCCGGAACGAAGCGGCCGATTTGGAGCGGCGGTCGGATATTGGTCCAGAGAGGCTCTGGAGCAACCAGGATGTGCTGGAGGAGGGCTGCGAAGATACATTGGCAAACAGCAAGCCTCTTTGCGAGGGCAGCCAGAAACCCGTCAAATCCAAGGATGTTGAGCGCACGGGTGAAATTGTAGCAGAGCGCCATCAGGCTCCATTCGCCGCGGACCTTGTCGAAGCCGCGGACCAGGAAATGACGATAGCCGGCACGGCATTTGAGCGTGCCAAACGGATGCTCGACAATCCCCGAACGACGACGCATCAGCTCGCCCGCACCCTGCATCCGTGCGCGGTGGCGTTCGAGAACATCTTCATGCTCCCAGCGACCAATGGTCCGGTAGGTGGTGGTCGGTGAGAGACAGCGGACCTTGAGCGGGCAGCTCCTGCAGATTGCTACACGGGCCGCGTAACGGATCTCAATGCGGCCGCTGGTGTTCTTTTGCCTGCTCTTGAACGGATGCAGCGGCTGGCCCGCAGGACAACGGTAGGTGTCGGTTGCACCATCATAGTTGAAGTCCTTGAGCGCAAAGCGGCCTTGCTTCTCGAGCCGCGCGCTACCTTCGGGCAGCGGTACATAGGCAATGATACCCTCGTCCTCGCAGGCCTTCAGTTCGACACTGCTGTAATAGCCCTCATCGGCCAGCGCCTGCAGTGTCTCGGCTCCAAGAGCCTTTTTGGCCGCCTTGGCCATCGCAGAGAGCTGTCGAACATCACTGCTGTCGTTGACTACCTCACTCGCGACAATGAGCTTGTGCTTGTCATCAACCGCGGTCTGCACATTGTAGCCTGCAATGCCCTGACCATTCTTGACCAGAAGCCGGGCGTCCGGATCCGTCAGCGACATTTGCGTCTCGCCACTCTCTTCCAGCCGAGCCAGATCGGCCTCGGCACGTGAACGCTTCGCCATCAGCGCCGCGACCTTCGCAGCGATATCACCGCCATCTCCTCGACCATCACCGTCCGCGCGATCCTTCCCCGGCTTCTTGACCTCTGCCGCATCATTGTCTTCAACAGACTTGCGGTAAGCCTCGATCTCCTGGTCCAGCCTCGCGATCTGCTCGCCAAGCCGCTTGCGCGTAAAGATGGAAGCCTTGCTGGCGTCGCCGTGGAACAGGGAACCATCAATCGCTACGATCGTGCCGCCCACAAGCCCAAGCTCCCGAGCCAGCAGCACGAAGCTGCGGTTCGCGGCCTTCAGCGCCTTCCAGTTCTCCTTGCGGAAGTTGGCAATCGTCCGATAACCCGGCTTCAGTCCCTTCAGCAGCCAGATCAGCTCCAGATTGCGGCCAGATTCCCGCTCTAGCCGTCGCGACGACCTGACCTGGTTGATGTAGCCGTAAAGATAGAGCTTCAGCAGATCGGCAGGATCATACGGCGGCTGCCCGACTTCTTCCGCGCCACGATCCGCGTGGCCGAAACCAAGCTTTGCAAGGTCGAGCGCGCAAACGAAGCTCTCGATTGCCCGCACCGGATTGTCCGGCCCGACATAGTCCTCAATCCGCGCAGGCAGAAGACTGGGTTGCTCCCGGCTCTCGCCGGTCTTGAATGTGCGATTCGCCATAAGACGAATCCTACATCAACTCTCAAAAAACGACGTTCTTGCCCAGCCTCGTCGGGCAAAACAGGGGCATAATGGCATCATGGCGGGCCGAGGTGCCGGGGCGGTGATGCGCGGAAAGCCGGTGGCTTCGCTGGGACTGCGATGCTAGGTAGCCCGCAATTCATTTCCGATTTTGCGAGTTCACGACGTTGCTGGACGGGCTCTACAAGGTTGAATACGGCGTCAACGATGCGTTCGGCTGCAGCATCATGTGCCTGCACGAAGGCAGGATGCTGGGCGGCAATTCGGGCTTCGCGCATCTTGGCACCTATGTCGAGCGCGACGGCGAGATCATCGCCCAGGTCATCACCGAGCGGCACAATCTGGACCCCAGCTACAAGCCGATGATGGGCGCCGACGTCGCCTCGATCGCGGCGCGCGGCCGGCTCTACGGCAACCAGATCCGTCTCGAGGGCGGCGCGGACACCATGCCGGGCGCCAGGTTCTGGGCCAACCTCACGCGGCTCGACAACGGGGCGTTGCCGCCGCGCGGTGCGGTCGGGCCGGGCGGCATCGCCAATGGGCTCTATGGGATGAAGCTGAGCGCGCTTGACGGCGTCGATGCCGGACTGTCCGGCGTGATGCTGCTGATCGACGGCCGCATCCTCGGGGGCGATGCGTTCTTCTACTATCTCGGCTCCTATTCCTCGGCGGACGGCCGCTGGAAAGGCGAGATGCTGAACCAGGAGCACACGCCGGCGAAGGGCGAGAACCCCGTGTTCGGCGGCCTCGAGGTCGGGATCGGATTCTCCGGGACCTGCACGGAAGACAGCGGCGAGCTCCAAGGCATCGCGCTGGCCGGGAAGCGAAGCTTGCGGCTGACAGCCTCGCTCAAGCTGATGCGACGGGCGTAGCGCGCACGCTCATTGGCATCGGGTGTCCGCTTCGCGAGCTGAAGCAGACCTCACGCCTTGCCCCAGCCAATGTCAGCAAGTGACCCCGAAGCGGGCCTGATTGAACCGTCGACATTGCGAGCGATGCTTGCACTTGGCCTCGGCCCTGCTTCCGGGCGGAGCCGTCCTCATAGGTCGGGCGGCTCCGCCCCGCGTCACGGATCGAGCGAAGCAAGATAGGCAACGATCGCCAGCATGTCGTCCTGGTCGAGGTTGCTCACCACCTGCGTCATTAGCGGGCTCCACTCGCCGTTCCGCGCGCCATGCCCGAAGTCGTAGAGCTGGCGAAACATATAGCTCGGTGAGCGGCCGGCGATGCTCGGCACTGGCCCGAGCCCCTTGAGCTCCGGCCCGTGGCACGGGGCGCATACGACCGTCTTTCCCGACCCGCTTTTCACCAGTGCCTCGCCTGTCGCCAGGCTACCGACCGGCACATAGGCGGTGAAGGTCGAGCGGGGATCGCGGCTCTCGAAACGGTGCAGGTCGTCGGGAATTTCGAGAATGCGTTGCCCAAGCGGCTCACGTTCACCGCCCTCCACCGCTGCCCAGAGGAACGCCGCGATGTAACTTTTCGGCGCGGTATCGCTCTCGACCACCTTGATGCGCTTGCGCGGCTGGAGGCCAGAAAAATAGATCGCCGCTGCTTCCACTTCCGCATCGGTGATCGGCTTGGAAAGGGCGATCATCAAGCTCGACGGCAGACGGCCAGCGACGGCGGTGCTGCGCACGCCGCTCTTATAGTCAGCCATTTGTCGGATGATGTAGCTCTTAGGAAGACCAGCGAGGTCGGCGTTTTCCGGACCCCCAGGCCCGTCGGCGCGGTGACAAAATCCGCAGGCGAACACGTCGGGCTTGCGGCCGTTGGCTACGATGTCCGGCAGCGGCCGATGGTCGCCCGGGTGCCAGATCGGTGCGATGAATCGGTCCCGGAGCTGGCTCCAAGTATAACCGGCCGTGCTGTTCGGCACACGCACAACGTTACCGTCATCGACCGGCGGCTTGTAGTTGGGATTGTTCTCTGGATAGGCCCATCGTGGCGGTGAGTCGCCCGCCGTGGCTGTGGTGATGGGTAGCGCCACGCAAATTGCTGCCGACGCAAGCAAAGCTCTAGCGATTTTCATCGCGCCCTCGAACCTATTCATGATGGAGCCCTCGTGCTTCTCCGGTGGTGTTCCGCGGCGGAACACGCACTTGGCGTGAGATGACGGCGCTGAAAAAAAGCAATCAGTGGAGAATGCGATGCCCGCCGACGGCACAATTGCCGCTCATCACAATAGACGGAGACTTCGGCACATCCCGTCGAGCAGCTCCGTAGTTAGGCTACATCAATCACACGGTGGGGCGAAAGGGGGCTTGACTGCTCATGGCCCGAACCAGCCGTAAGGGATGGGCAGAGCATGTCCGTTCTGCCCACCTAGTTCAGACGTCGACTTGCTCTACTATTGCAAGCGCGTCGTCCACTTCAATGCCGAGATATGCGGCTTCAGTCCTATTCCCGCGAGCCAACCAGACAGTATCCGGACGTACTGTCGCGTGGTCAGCCCTCGATCCTGGTCTCCTCGGCGGGCGGTGAACAGGCGGTCGCCCGACTTCTTGCCGGTAGCCCTCAGATAGTCATCCAGCGCTGGTCGGCTCGCCTCGGCGAGCTCGAACTTTACCGGCGTCCAGTCTTCTTCTGGCGGACGCTCGCTCTTTCTGCCGCATAGCCATCGACTGTCAACGACCACGTCGCACCCGCGAAGTTATCGATGGCGACGTTGAACAGCGCCAGAGATCGCGCATCCGACCTTCGACCTGAAGTTTGGTTCGGATGGACCAGACTGGCTTGCTGCAAGATAGGCGTGGGCCCTGCGTTGTGAAACGAGGCAGGTGGCTCAGAATCGGGCCGGGGCATTTGCAATGTCGGCTATGGGAGGCGGAACGAACGCGAGCCTGGGCTTGCCCACCGCCGCTCGTGACCCGAAGCGGCTTCGTTCCACTAAATGGAACCATCGGTGTTTTTCGAGGATGCGCGAAACATTTTCGCATCCCTGTAACTTAAGTTAATCGTGGGGCCTATCGGAAGGTCGCGATATGGAACCAACCAATCGAATATCGGACCACATCGACCATAAGACTGCACGCTCGATCTGTGACGAGGTGGGTGACAGATTGCAACAGAGCCTATCTCTCGAAGCCTCGCCTCTGCCGCCCTACCTCGAACGTCTAGTCGATGAATTGCGCAAACAGGAGCGTCATCCAATTGATGGTGGCGTCGCAGCGCCCTCTAACCGTTTCCTTCATGCTACGCGGCGGGTAGTCGCTGGCGTCTGACCGCGTAAAGAAGAAGCGGTGGCGACTTTTTCGCAATCTTGTCGATGAGGCATTCCAGGCTTGGTCGCGCCGGACGCGATGAGGGCGTGCTTGTTCAGTGGATGGTCAAGCCGCGTTTCCCTTTCGGCCCATCGGCGAAGTTGCGCCTCGGCGGTCGTAGTCCGCTCGTCGAGCCAGAGCGGACCAGATTTGCTCAACCTGAGTTCTTCGCGTTTTGACCCTGGCTGTGTGAAAAGCGCGCGCGCGCGCATGGCGTCCGGATTGGAATCGAGCCGTCTCTGAACCTCCTCGACCACACGGGTGATGAACATCCTCGTCAAACCGAGCCTGATTGCAGCCATCCGCGCCGCCTGACGGCGGGAAGTGCGTCCAAAATTGCATCCCCGGTCGCGATACCTAATTTGGCCGGTTATTGGACGATCCGACACGCAAACACCGGCCGCGCGCAATACTTGGCGACCACGCCGCGTCCGACCCATGCGTTTCCACACAACCAAGACCCTAAGCGGAAGTACGGACGGAAGCGGGGAAGTCGAGTTCTGGCCGGAGGCGCTCATCATCCTTCAGGCACGCCAGCCAAGCGGAAGCCTTCACAAGCGCGCTCGCGCCCAGCAAGGTAAATCGAGTTGTCGCTTTGTTTAGCGGCGAGGAAGCGACGGATGGTGAACCCCGGGTGGAGCGCAAGTCCCGTACTAGCGGCAGTCCGCGCCTCATCCAGCGCGCCAGTCAGGCCCAACGCAGCGGCCAGCGTCAAATGAGCGAGAGGAAAGTTGCGGTTCGCCTCAGTGCTTCGTCGTAGCCAACCGACGGCCTCCAGGTCCGAACCAAGGAGCAGCTTGGCAACGCCCACAATACAGGTCCACTGGTAGGCTTCAACGTCGCGCGGGGACAGACGCAAAGCTTCCCGTATATGACCTTCGGTCTCGGCAGCGCGCCCCATATAGAATTTGGCGCAACCGAGGGCAGCATGGGCGTTGGCAGCATTCGGATTCAGTACCAACGCATGCTCTAGTCCGCGGACGGCTTGCGCCGCCCGATTCGTAAAGATCTGGACCCAACCTCGAGCCAAGTGGGCAGCCGCACGGTTTGGCGTGATGGACAATGCCTTATTAGCCATCGCCTCGGCCGCTATCAGCCGCGCAGACCCATCATCCGTCGTAAAGCTGTTTGCAACTATCGAATCAACATTTGCCAGGCCAATCATTGAGTCGACGTTGCCGGGGTCAAACTCCAGGGAGCGTTCGAAGAAGCTGCGCGCTTGGGTAAGGCATTCAAGGCTAAACCCCTTCAGCAGCCAGGCCCGGCCCTGGAAGTACAAGTCCATCGCATCGGGGTGCGGCGTGCGCTGGGCTCGTCGCGCCTCAGCTTCGACTAGCTGGGTACCCAACGTATTGGCGAGCCTCGATACGAGTTCGTCCTGCATGTCGAACAGGGCGGCGACAGGCTTCTCGAAGCGCTCCGCCCATAGATGCAGGCCGCTCGAGGCATCGGCCAACTGCGCGTTTATCCGAAGTCGCTGGCCGCTGCGTTGCACTGAGCCTTCGAGCACGTAGCGAACGTTTAGCTCCCGCCCGACCTGCCGTACATCGATTGCTCTACCCTTGTATGAGAACGCGCTATTCCGTGCGATGACAAATGAACCACTGATACGCGTCAGGTCCGTCGTTAGGCTCTCGGTTACACCATCCACGAAATAGTCCTGCTGAGGATCGCCGCTCAGGTTCGCGAAGGGTAGCACGACGATGGATAGGCGTGGCGGTGTGTCGACAGTTCGCTCGACCGGGCCAACCGCCTCGTGTGCGGATCCACGGACTTCCCGCACGGCACCAACAAAGCGGAAGCCTTTGCGAGGCAGTGTCTTGATCAGGCGCTGCTTTTCCCCGGTGTCGCCGATTGCGTTGCGTGCCGCATTCAGACGGGTGGTAAGCGCAGCATCTGAGACGATGCGTCCGCTCCAAATGGTGCTGATCAGATCATCCTTCGTAACCACGCGATCGCTGTTACGGATCAAGTATTCAATTAGATCAAATACTTGCGGTGTAACAGGAACCACGACCTGACCGCGATGCAGCTCGCGCCGGTCAACGTCCAAGGCGTACTCATCAAAGAGGAAACGCACCTGCCACATCCTCGGGCACATGTCAGGACCGGGGTAAAAGTAAGCCAGAGATGAGAGAAATGTAAGCCGCACGTTAAGCGGGCTTTGGCCCGTCCCGTAGGCTTGCTCAGACGGAAACAGCGCCTCGAGCAATGCCATGGACACGATCTCTCTTCTATTCAGGCCCGACCGATACCGGACAACCCGATCAGGCGTGAGGTTGATAAAGCGCTGCTGGTCCGCGCTGATCGAGTGGCGCGAGCGCGAGAAGCTGCGATCCCGGCTATCGGACCTTAGTGACGCTGAACTGCGGGACATCGGGATCACCCGAGGAGAGGTCGACTATGCTTCGGCACACCCATCGGAAGATCCGAGAGGCGTTGTGAGCGCGCAAGGAGATGTGAGCTCGCATTGAATTGAGGGATCGGGGGATGATCGGGAGTCCGGTTCTGAACCTCAAAGATCATCGTTATCTTACATCGTGCAGACCGCAATTCTGAGAGATCATCCGTTTGCGGGCAGTCTCGTACTGTGTGCGTGGAGCAGCAGGAGGTGAGACCATGGCGACTAATGCTTTGTCGGACGTTACGCGGCTAATTAACGGCTATCAAATTTCGCAGGCCATCCACGTGGCGGCGCGCCTTGGCCTAGCCGACCACCTTAGTCGCGGGCCCCTAAGCAGCAACGAACTTGCTCAGCTCAGCGGATCGCACCCGAGGACACTTTATCGACTCTTGCGGGCGCTGGCTTCTATCGGTGTTTTCCATGAGGCCGAGAACAAAACGTTCTCGCTCACCCCGATGGGCGAGTGTCTTCGTTCTGACTCGCCGACTCCACTCGACGGCTGGGCCGCATATGTCGGCCGACCTTATGCCTGGCAGGCCTGGGGCCATCTTGAACACAGCGTCCGCACGGGCGAGAGTGCCTTTCGGCATCTTAATGGCCAGAGCGTATGGGAGTATCGCAGCACCCGTCCAGATGAGAACGCGATCTTCAACCGAGCCATGACGGCCAATTCTCGCGGCGCGATCGAAGCTATTATCGCGGCCTACGATTTCAGCAGCTTTCGTCACGTCGCGGATATCGGGGGTGGTGAAGGCCAACTGCTGGCGGGAATTCTCGCCGCAAACAAGGGCCTGCGCGGGACGCTGTTCGATCAACCGCACGTTGTTGGCAAGGCGGCGGAAGTTCTGAGCCAGCATGGTGTCGCCAACAGATGCGAAATCGTCGGAGGCAGCTTCTTTGAAACCATCCCGGAGGGGGCTGACGCCTATGTGATGCGGGCAATTATCCATGATTGGGACGATAAGGAAGCGATTTCTATCCTGAAGACCTGCCGCCGCGCTATGACGGCTGAAGCCAGATTGCTCCTCATTGAACGTGTGGTTGAGCCCCCGAATGAGGGGCCGATCTCGAAATTCAGTGATCTCAATATGCTCGTCATGCTCGGGGCGCTTGAGCGAAGCTACGACGAGTATTCCGCACTATGTCGATCTGCCGGATTTGAGATGCGCGGCACAGCTCGCGCAGGCTCGCACTTCCAGGTCATCGAGGCGGTTCCCACTTAAACTGAACCAGTCCGGGTCCTTTCTTCACGGCCGCATGCGGTTTGCATCAGATGGCTTTCACAACATCAGGTCTGGTTATGGCCCATCGCGCCATTAGGGCGTAGCGTCGAGTTGTCCGGAGTCGGGGGTAAACCGGAAACTCCTGACCGCTGCTCAAAACGGCGCTTTTGACCCATAAGAGACATTCAGACCGAGTTGGTGTATTCAAGCTAGCAGTATGCGGGTCGCTTCAGGGAAGGCATGCTGCAACAGCTAAGCCTCGACGACATGGATGAGGCGGCGGTGGTTCAAAGGCAATCACGTGATCTCGCATTGCCTTGGATTGCCGTCCTACATAGTCCCGAGGAGGATCGATGGTTCTTCCGAGAGCAAGTTTTCAAAAAGTGCGAACTCTGGGGGAGCTTTGAGAGCCAGCAACTTGTTGGCTTCATTGCCTTCCGAGAAGGTTGGGTCGATCATCTGTACGTTTTGCCGTCCTGCCAAAGTCGAGGGGTGGGAACTGCGCTTCTGACAGTAGCAAAAAAGCAGCATCAAGAACTGAGCCTGTGGACTTTCCAACGCAATTTGGCAGCAAGACGATTTTACGAACGCCATGGCTTTCTGTTAATTGAAGAGACTAATGGCTCTCGAAATGAAGAAAAGGAGCCCGACTCTCTCTATCGTTGGCAGGCAGCGTAACGTCGGCATCTGGCCCGAGGGCTGCCTAATTCAATGCTCACCCAAGCGTCGGCTATCAAGGGTTAGACCGGAAGCGGCTCGCAGCGGTCTGGACCGCCGATTTTGACCCAAAGCGGTCATCCCGGATATCGCAGATTTGGAGCGATTGGCCCCGACCTTTGCCGTCAGCAAAATCGATAGCGAGGCAGCAACGCGACGTCGATCATCCGGTTATCAGCGGCCCTGCTTGCCGGAAATTCAGAATGGCCTGCAAAACACCTAGAAAATGCGTGGACAGGCATCGAGCGTCCGCATCTGCCGGCAACTCTCAGCGCCTCACGCCATCAGGCAGAATTTCCAGAAAAGCTGCTCGCTGTCGTGCCGCGGCCCCCTCGGCGGCCGCTATGCAGTTCGCAGATAGTTCGGGAAGCTGAGGCGGATCATAAAGGAGCCGCAAAGGCGCGACCGAGTCGTCAGGGCCGAGCGTAATGACGATGGTGAAGCAGGCCGTTGCGAAGACGAGAACGTCAGAGATCTCGATCGGAAGAACCGCCGGATAATGAACAAGTAGGTTATCGCGCGCGTCGAGCAAGACACTTTCATCTGTCACATGCGTCAACTTGCCTGTCTTTCCCGACCGCATTCGCCGCATTCTCGAGGAATGCCCGCCCCCGTCGTCGATGATCAAGGTTGGCGCGCGCCAAGCCGTGCAAAATGGCATATACTCGCAAGCCGGTAGTATTACAGCCTAACGAAGGAATGCCCCTCGGAACAAATGCAACGCGACGTCCTACGTCAGGAGGACATCGCGATGCAATTGTGCATCACAACCAGAGGGGAAGTTGTTATGAAGCGACGTTCATTGCTCTTGGTATTGTGTTCTTCCGCTTTCATCTCTGCATCAGCACTGGCCGATGAGGTCAAGCAGGAGGCCGAAAAATTAGCTGTCGCCTACACCGACTGCGTCGCCAAGAAAGACGCGGCCTGTGTCGCTGCGCTCTATACAAAGGACGGGGTCCAGATCAACCCGGGCGGTGTGTTTTCCGATCTCAAGACCGTATACGAAAACAACTTCAAGAACGGCACCGATCATATTGAGATCAGAGTCGGCAACATGTCGGTCATCAACAACGATCTGGTCGTTGCCAACGGCGAGACCGACATCTTCGGTAAGGACCCTAAGAGCGGCGACGCCACCAAAGTCACAGTGTTCTGGGGCGCCATCGACATACGTGAAGGCGGCGCTTTAAAAATCCGCCAGTTGACCGTCGGCATGAAGCCGCCTCCAGCTAAGGAAGCCAGCGCCGAGAAGAAGTAGGCCGTCATCATGTCGTAAGTCACCACGCGCCCATCCTCTTTGAGGGTGGGCGTTTGATCTTGCTGCACCTCGGTCCGAAAGCGAAATACGGGTGCCTCGAAACGCACACCGCTCGCGCGATGTCTGCAAGTGGCCCGTGGCTGACGACCCAGAGCGCCGCGTTGTCGGCACCCGGGACGTGAGCCGACCGAGGTAACTCTGCCTAACGAGGGCAGCTTCTGACCCTGGCTGTGTAAAAACGCGAACAGTCGAAAGCCAGCTAGAACCACGTTCTTTTGTTCGCCATTTCGCTTGAAATTGCTTGCGAGCATGAGCGCTACATCGGCCTTCGACGAAAAACTTGTGCTATCGCACTCGACCGTCGGGGCGTTTTCACACAGCCAAGACCCGGAAGCGACGCGGCCTAGGTTCGCAGAACCTGATTGACCGTCTGTTCCCATCGGCCCCCTTGGTGGTGGCGAAGCACCGGGAAGTATACCTCTGTATGATCCAATTGCGTAGCTCATGGAGTAGCATCGGTCCTGTTTTGAGGGGACTTCAATATGGATTTGCTCCGCGCAGAGAAGATCGCAGAAATAGAAAATAATTCGGACCGGAGATGTCGTGTCTGCGACAAGCAGCTGATGCTAGTTCGCGCGATCCTGAACATGGAAACCGGGAACCTCATCCACCTGTTCGAATGCGAATGCGGAGAACGCATCTGGAATGACTGAGGCCGCCTCAGTTGGCGGCCTTTTCGCAAATGTGATGTCGCCTTATGGCCCAACTGCGAAGTGGCGGCGCGGCCTGGCGGCGTCTGCTCAGCGGAGCATACCGGACCAGATTTGCTGAGCCCGAGGTCTTCTTAGTCTGACCCAAAGCGCATTTCGCGCCGGCCACTGGAACTCGCGGCCTCCCGCGTCTCAGGAATTCGCAGGCGGTCGTCGCGCCACGAGAACCGTGTTGACGCATTGAAGGACCGTTTCGCGCTTCTGATTGCGGAGATGGAGCTGGTTACGGACAACGCCTCTGTCGGAATGGGACTTTGATTCACGCTTCTCCAAAATTGCCACTTCGAGATCGAGATCGTCTCCCGGGCGCACCGGAGCGGGGAGCCTGAGTTCATCCCAGCCAAGCCCGGCAACGACACGAAGCGAATACGGCTGTGTTCTGCTCAACAAAGAAATAAGTATCGCAAACGTGTGTGCACTCGAAGCGATCAGTCCGGAAAAGACCGAACGTGCGGCAATCTCCTCGTTGGTATGAATGGGCAGCGGATCGAATTTTTGGGCAAATTCGATGATCTCGTTCTTTGTGACGTGGTAAGGGCCAGCCGTACGCAGTTTGCCAACCTCCGCCTCCTCGAAATACAAGATGGCCATTGGCGCCCCCTGAAAGACATCTGGCTGAAAAGCCGACAGCTTAACCTTGCGGCCAACCAAAGTCAGCAGATCTCCATATGGCCTATCAGCGAAGTCGCGGCTCGCCGGTTTGAGGTCTGCTTCGCCGGGTCTAGTGGACGCGAATTGCTCGCGTTGAGCTTTTCGTATGTTGATCAGAGCCGACCTTCCTCGACACCCGCGTCGGTTCAGGAGGTATTCGATGGCTCTCCTTCAAAGACACACGCAGGGCGAGCAGCTCGTAATATAGGTAGAGCGCCAGCCAAACTTATTGCTCCCTGCATATGCGACGAAGCATGAGGCGTTTCGCAAGGGCTCAACTCATCCTAACGTGCTGATGGGCACCGACGTCGCCTGGATCGGGGCGCGCGGCCGGCTCTACGGCAACCAGATCCGTCTCGAGGGCAGGGCGGACACCATGCCGGGTGCCCATTTCTGGGCCAACCTGACGCGGCTCGACGACGGGGCGTTGCCGCCGCGCGGTGCGGTCGGGCCGGGCGGCATCGCCAATGGGCTCTATGGGATGAAGCTGAGCGCGCTCGACGGCGTCGATGCCTTTGCGCCGCTACCCGGGCAAGCCGGGTGAGATGTGCGGCCTCGGAAGGACCTTTGAACAGGTGCGCCATTTTCTTGACGTAGCAGCAGGTTGATAGGATCATATTCTGACTGAGACGCCTGACCCTTCGGGAATGAAAACTGTCCCTACGGTCCCGCGCCTTCTGTTGATGACCTCATTGGTTTCAGGAACGGGAGGTAGCAATGGCTATCGATTATACCTCAGCTTCAATTGCGCTTTCGCATCACGGCCCTCAGACGCCTCAGCGGCAGTTTTTCTGCGCAGCGGTTGGGCGGCGCGAATTTGTCTGCGGCGGAGGCGCCAGTCTCCTAAGTCTGATACTTCCGACGCTGCTTGCCGGCTCCACGCCGGCAAGGGCCGAAGCCATCGCTGGACCAGTGCCCGAGCTTGACCGCGTGGCAGTTCGGATCGTGATTGACAGCTATCAGTTCGCTGTCGCTCCGAGCAGGAAGCTGCCCAACCTCGACATCCAGCACTTTGGCTGGGGCCTAAGCGACAAGCCGCCGCGCCGAACGTTGATCAGTGAATTCGGCCTTGCGATGCAGGTCGAAACGCGACGCGGCAACGAGACACGCAATATCCTGGTTGATTTCGGTTTCACGCCGGAAGCACTTCTCAACAACACTGGTCTGCTTGGTGTTGATCCCGCGGCCATTGACGCCCTTGTGCTCAGCCATGGGCATCAGGACCATTTTGGCGGTCTCATCGGTTTCCTGCAGGCGCACAGGGGCAAGCTAAGGCCCAAACTGCCTTTGTTTGTCGGCGGCGAAGGATGCTTCTGCGCGCGCGAGTGGACTGCACCGCCGGTGAAGGGCAGCTTCGGCGTCATCGACCGCAAAGCACTCGTGGCGGCCGACGTCACTGTTACCTTCGCGGAGAAACCTGCCATGGTCGCCGATCACGCCGTGGCCACGGGACAGATCAGCCAGAAGAGTTTTGAGAAGGTGCTATCGCCGAGCGCCATGACTATTGGTTTTGACCGAGGCGTGGGCTGTTATCCCGAGCGGCTCAGCGAGGCCGAGCGCAGTGCGCCGGTCGTACCAGATCAATTTCAGCACGAGATCTCCACAGTGTTCAATCTGAAAGGAAGGGGGCTTGTGGTCCTGACTTCGTGCAGCCATCGCGGCGTGGTCAACGCGATCAGGCAAGCTCAATCCGCAACCGGCGTGGAAAAAATCCACGCTGTGATCGGGGGTTTTCATCTCGCACCGTACCAAGAAGATTACGTTCGAGATACGGTCAAGGCGCTGCAGGAAATCGATCCGACTTACGTGGTTCCGCTGCATTGTACGGGCGAACCGTTTTACGAAACCGCGCGCGCAGCGATGCCAACGAAGCTCTTACGCTCGTACACAGGAACGCGCTTGGTCTTCGACGCGTGAGCGGAGCCTTGCTGTTGCATGTATGTCCGTTGATGGCCCATCAGCGATGTTCGCGGCTCGCCGGTTTGAGGTCTGCTTCGCCGGGGCTAGCGGATGCGAATTCCTCGCGCTGAGCTTTTCGCATGTTCAGAGCCGGCCTTCGTCGGCACGCGCGTCGGTTCAGGAACGTATTCGATGGCTCTCCTTAAAAGACACGGATTCATCACCGGCTCACGGCGCCCGGCGAGCAGCTCGTAGGATGGGTGGAACGCCAGCGAAACCCATCGCTCCCTCCATATGCGACGAAGCATCGGCGGCCTCGAGGTCGGGATCGGATTCTCCGGGACCTGCACGGAAGACAGCGGCGAGCTCCAAGGCATCGCGCTCGCGGGGAAGCGAAGCTTGCGGCTGACAGCCTCGCTCAAGCTGATGCAAAGGGCGTAGAGCGCACGCTCATTGGCATCGGTGTCCGCTTCGCGGGGCCGCCATCATCCTCGCTCGCGCCGTTTTCGTCCTACGCTGATAAGGCGGTCGATGCGGGCATGGATGTCCTTCGTGCGTTCGGCTGCGGCCAGTGAGCGATGGCTGGATAGCGGCTCGAGACGCGTGTTGTCCCACAGCACAAAGCGACCTTCAGCCGCTCTGATCACATAGCGCGAGTCCGCGATAGGATCACTCATCGTTCTTTTCAATGCTGTTCTCCAACGGAAGAACGCAGGAACGTCGATCCGCTTTCGCCGTACCGACGAACAGAAATCGCATCGATCGCTTTGCCGAGCTGTTCGATCAAGAACGGCTTTCGCAGCACCGGGTAGAAGCGGAAAGGCTCAGGCAGTGCGGGAGATACGTAGCCGGTCGCAAACAGAAACGGCAGCTTCCGTCGCTCAAGGACGTGGACAATGGGTAGAATAGGGTGCCCTTTGATGCTGACATCGAGAATAGCAAGATCGAACCGAGACGACTCGGCTATGGGCTGAGCATCTTCGATGCTCCCTGCTTCTGCGACGACGCGATGGCCAAGCTCTTCGACCATTTCAGCGATCATCATTCGGATGAGCGCTTCGTCTTCGACCAAGAATATGTCCAGCATGACGGAATCGGACCTAAGTCCCCCTCTAAACTGAAGCGTCAAACAAAGGGGGCGCCGTCCGCCCAGACGAGTTGATCGCATTCCATGCATCGGTCCACTGCCATCAGTCCGCCTCTACGGGGGTTTAACAGCGTCAAATATGGATGCAGTGGTTCGCTGAACTTGTGGAGGCAAGCCAATTGCTGAGGCTTCGGCTGCAGGCCGTCTGACCGTTCCATCCCGTGTCCTCGTGTGACAGGCGGGAGTGCTCGTCTCTCTCAGCCACCGACGCCCAGGTTGACCGCTGCCGGTGATGACAGCATCAATGTACCAAAACCGACTTCCCTACAATAACCTACGACAGCACGCACAAGCTGACAGGATTAGCCATCGCTATCATCGTGGCCGGCAGCCTCGAACTGACTGATGTAAACCGCACTTTCAGCCGGGCGCCTCTAACGTCGTCTTTTGACCGGCTTTCTGGCCTCGCACTGTCCGCTTTCGAGAGCTGAGCGGAATTTCGTTGAGCTGCCCAGGGCAGCCTTTGACCCGAGGCGACGTTCGCGAGGTGCGAGCCTTGATGCCAAATTTGTATGCCAAGTTTGTATGCCAAGTTTGTCCGCCGCCCCCTTGGCGGCGGAGAGAAGGTCCTATCGATCGCGCGGCCTTCTCTCGAGAACCACTTGGTTTCAGAGGCGCAAGGCTCATAATGCAGTACTTCCTTGCGCTAGCCGTCTTTCAGCACACCGGATCGCGGCGCTAAACTCGTCTGCCGCCTTTGAACGAAGCCCGCTCGATCAAGAAATCGTCTAGTTTCCGGCCGCATCGAAGCTGCGGTTGCAGCCAGCGAGGTGGCCTACCGCGGCCCGACCACGTTTCTGCAGGGTTGTTCGGATTGCGATATTTGGGACGGACCGGCGGGTATGGACGGCGCTTACGATCGAACCGTATGGCCTCGTTGGCGAGTCCAATCTTGTGCAGCCGTTCCTCCAATCGTGCTTTTTGCACCAGGATTTTCTCAGTAAGGCTGGCCGTAACCTGCTGGTGAACTATCCAGAGCTCGTCAAGCGAGAGCGAGTTGAATTGCGCGGCATTCATGGCACGATCCGATTCTGGTGAGAAGGCCAGTCACAAAAGCCGTAAAATGAAGGGACAGACAACCCGAGATCTAAATATTAGCCGTATAATCCACATTAAAGTGCGAGGTAGCAGGGAGAAAGGCACGACGGAGGTTATATCGTGGCGGAACATTTAATAGGGTGAGGACAACGGCTTGCGGGGGGCCTACAGGTCGGAATCCACATCCACATCCACAAAGTTCGACCAGACCCGCCTTTTTTATCGGCTTTGCCCCTACGGATACGAGCAGATAGCTGCAGCAGCTGTCGACTGGGGTCATTAATTCGGACAGCCAGGCGCAAAATTAATCCATCGCATCGCCAAATTTAAGCCGCATGAGAGCCCATCTTGCCGCGAAGGCTTGTGCCGGATGGGGGCACAACACCGGGAGTTTTCGATGTCCGGTCATTTGCGATTCTGCTTCGCCAGTTTGGTTCTTGTTGGAGCTCTTTCGGCGGCACCTGCGTCCTCCAACCCTATCGCCGACTTGTTCAATACGGGTTCTCCCGAGCCCGCTGCAACGTCGTCGGTGCAGCCAGAATGCTTGCTGCGGCCCTTCAACTCGTCTGGCCCACGCCAGCGCTGGGTGTATCGGCGGGACGGTCACCGCAAGTGCTGGTTCCTGGCCGAGGGCAGCGCAGTCGTGCGAAAGTCGGTTCGTGATCGTACGGCGAAAGGCGGCGCCAGTCCCGACAGGAATGAGGCTGGGCGACAAAGGCAAAGCGCGGTGATTGATGCGCGCGCGGAGTTACTAAGGTCGGCACCGGCCGAGGGGGCTTCGGCGACGCCGCCGGCGCTCGAACTCAAGGTGGCTGATGCCGCTTCGGAGCTCAGCACGCGCGCCGCCCCGACGTGGGCGGACTCCATCGCGGAGCTTGCTACGCCCGAACATTCAGTGCCTAGCCAAGCCGATGTTAAGCAGCCTCTCGCGGCGGGGCCCCCCACTGACGCAGTGCCTTCGTCCGATCTGCCGGTTGTCGCGATCAGCGTGGTCGAGGAGGAGCGGAGCTCGGCGCCGCCCTGGTTAGGCGTGCTGCTGATGGCGCTGGGAGGCCTGTCAGTCTTAAGCTCGAGCCGCACACTTCGGGACGCGGTGAGATTGCGCCCACCGAGAGGGCGATACGCCGCGCGCGCCACCTGACGCGCCGCCGCGAGATCCAAGAGTTCGGAGGTTCAACGTCGAACGGAAATCCGTGCGACCGCTCTATCCTGAATAGACGGCCGATCTGGCCGCCGAGGACCTAGTCCGACACGTCGTCTTCTGCCGAGTGTTCTGGCCTCTACGCGTCGGAGCTTGCTTCGAAGCTTTTCGAGCTCTCTAAGCTCCGCCACAAGTGCGTGGAGTCGCTCGCTCAGAACGGCACAAGTATAAACTTCACGAATACTGGACATGGCGCGCCTCGAAGCAGTTCATAAAAAGAGAAAGGATGAAAATACGGTCGACCGAAGCTCAGTGAGCCAGAGCAGTGGCCGCCAAATGCTCCCAGTACTCAGCCTCAGCGAGCAGCTTCCAGCTTCTCTCGGGATAGCGCGCGGCAGTCTGTCGGCAAAGCAACGCCATTGCGCGAAATCGGCGGGCAACTTCCATTCCAACCTCCCATTATATTTTGTTTTTCAACATATTGTTTAATGTCGTGCTGGAGTCATCATCATTATCAATCATAATCAAAATTATCGTTTAAGGGCAGTCAATTACGGTTCCTCCCAGCGGATTAATGGGCATTTGTTTCGATTTGGACTTCAGATCGGTTTCATGCGCCGTGCCTGGTTCGTATTGCGAGTTTAGGCGCGTCGCCGCGCGATTGTGCGCTCGTCAGGAGCCTGTGGCGCAACAAAACAATTGTGTTGATCAGACCGTCGGTGAGGCGCAGTGATCTGCGCGAGTTCTCAGAAGGGGGCGACGCGAGGAGAGTGGGACCTCAGGTGAGGCACCGGAACAAAGTACTCCAAATCGGCTGACCCTCGCCGGCTCGTCGCCGCGCTGCCGGAGCGGCCCTGACCTACATCCAAAAGCGCCCCGAAAGTCCCCCGAGGTCAGGAGGTTTGTGGAGCGGTCCAGTCCTCGAGGTGCTGGACCGTTTGGACAGCGAAATCCCAGACTTTGCCACGCGCGTGCCGTGTGACTTGAACCCGCAAGGGATCTAATCGCAAGCCCCAACCTCACGAACGCATGGCGTCGATCGCATGGGCGATCAGGACCGCTGCACTGACGCCGACGAGAACGACGAGCAAAAAAGTGAATAACACGTTCGCCTCCAATGTTTGGAATTGAACGCGCGCATTCGTGCACAGTCAAAATCAACCGGCCGAGATTATTAATTTCGGCTTGGGGCTGAGGATTCACGGTAACGCTTGCGTCCGCTGTCGGCCCTATCTATGGAATGCCATGAACAGAAGAATCCCGACAACGCACGCCGCGAGTGAGAGCAAGTAAATACCCACGGCAGTCCCCGACTCATCACAAATCAGCATTTGGATTGGAACTCGCATCATTCGACAGGTCAAGTGCGAGCGTCCCAATAAATCATTGAATCAAATAAATAATACCCGGTTCAACCGAATTAACTTCAAGGCGGACACCGCGCATCGCGCGAGAAAGCGCATTTTTGAGCGGTCGTAAGCTTCCATTTTTGTCTCGGTGTTCGAAGGAGAGAAGGATGCTAGCGAAAGCGAAGGTGGCCGCGCGCCTTCCAGCCAAGGACCTGGATCGGGCTCGCGCGTTTTATTCCGAAAAACTCGGCCTCGAGCCGGTCGAACAGCGCGAAGGCGGATTGCGCTATGTCTGCGCCAATGGCGAGTTTGCGATATTCATCTCGGCCGGAGCGCAATCCGGCACGCACACGCAAATGGGCTGGGAAGTCGAGGATATCGAAGCAACAGTGCGCGAGCTTCGCGCGCGCGGAGTCAAATTCGAGGAATATGATTTGCCTGGTCTGAAGACGGTCGAGGGGATTGCCGAGATAACCGGGAACTACGCCAGCAAGGGCACCGGTGAGCGAGGTGCGTGGTTCCGCGACAGCGAAGGCAATCTTCTTGGGATCGGTCAGCCGGTACGATCCTGACGCGCGGCTGGGGCGTCGTTGCTCGAGGCGATCGGCAGCGCGAGCGCTGCCTTCATGGAGGAGCGATGGCCCATCTAACAAGCCTCGTCCATCTCGCGGTGGAGTATTGATCCGAGCGTTCTCAGAACTCGTCGTTGGTGGTTGCGGCGGGGCCGAGGTTGACGGGAGCGCAAGGACTTCGTGGTGAGCTCCTAGCCAGTATTTTTGACCGCCTCAGCCAGAATGGCGTAAAGCTGCTGCCTGCTTAATTTCTTTGGCTGCTTCCTCTCTGCGGTACTCGAGGACACCTTCTGCGCGATTGGACGGGCGCAGGCTGCCGACGACGGCCTCAGCTTCGGGGCCGGCCTTATCTGGGGCCTTGCTGTGGGCGGCTTGTGGCCGCGCTTCAGGCCCAGACGGTTCAGCATACCGCAGACCGCGTTACGACTGCAGCCGAGATGGCGCGCAATCTGCGCCGCGCTCTGTCCTGCGGACCAGAGCCTTTTGAGAAGCTTTATGTCGTTCGCATCCCAGCCCATGGGAGATATTATAACGCCGACTGCCGGAGACGGGCTAGTCTAGTCTTCGTCCGGCTCGCGCACGACCGCCGGTTCGTCATCTTCGTCTTCCTCATCCTCGTCTTCGTCTTCCTCGTCTTCATCGGGATCCCTTGGTGGCATCGCGATGCGCATCGGCATGAGTGTCCAGCCGATGGCTGTGGTGGCAAATGCTTCGGAGGTGTGTTGCTTCATGCCATCGTGCTCCTCGAAAAATACGCGCGCTCGCTAATTCTTGGCCAGCGAATGCAGGTGCCAGGGCGCGATCACCGCAAACGCGATGCGGGCAGGTAGACTGCATCATCAGCGGGCATCAGGCTAGCCGGCAGCGTTTCGGCTACTTGATGCCCGAGGACCCATTGGGCGCTATGTTCACCAAAACCTCGCCGGCAGCGATTTCGGGAACTCCAAGGTCGAGGTCAGGCAGACTGGCTTGAACGAATGCCATTATCTTGGCGTTCGCTGCGCTAGCGCTTTCGCGGTCGTCAAATATCATCACGGCGATACCGACACCGTCGCCCGCATCCAGCACATGGTAAGATCTGAATCCCTGCGATTGCCTCAGGATCTCACCAACGCCGCTCTTGGCACGACGAGCGGCGTCCGCTACCGAACGAACCTTGCTGTACTTGCGAATGATCATGTACATGGGGCCACCACGCGCCATACGCCCCTTCGCATCAAAGCATTTCGGTCCCGCTTGGACTAGTGCCAACTTCCGGGATGGGCCACAGCGTCCGGCTGGGCGGACCGCGCAACGCTCCTTTCCAATGAGCCATCCTCGCCCGAGAGGGGGCGAGGTGCTGAGGCTCAGGAGCCCTCGAACTTGAACGACACGTTGAGCTTGGCGCGATAGGCCTCGACTTTTCCCTTGTCATCCAGTTGCATATCGAGCTTGACGACCTCTGCGATGCGAAGATCTCGGAGAGATTTAGCAGCTTGCTCGACCGCATTGGCGGCCGCCTTCTCCCATGAGTCGGTGCTGGTCCCGACCAGTTCAATGACCTTGTAGACGCTATCGGGCATTTTCGTCCTCCTTATCGGTAGGAGCAGGAAGTCTAGCATCAGGAACTCGACGCTGATACGTCCAAGGGGATGCCGCGGAAAGGGTCCGACTGGCTGTCACTTTCCTGTTCGACCAGAGAAGAACTCGGGTTGTCCAGTCGGAGATGACGTTCGCATCTTCAGCCTGGATGGACGCGGACATGGAATCTCCTTCGCGCCAGCTGGCTTGCGAATATCATTCTGCGCGCCAATGTCGTCATTGCCGCCAAGGTTCTGACCCATGAAGCGATGGCACCGCGCAAGCATCAGCAGCATGGTGATTGCCCTGGGTCTGGTGTGTGCCGGGATCCTGGTGGTCAATCAATCGCACGTGCCATCAGAAGCCATAGCGTCATCGGTCACACGTACTCCGGAGCTTATTGAGCGTGCCTGGCGCCTGCCCGTGGCAGCCAAATTTGAAAGACACGTTGACTGGCAGTCAAATGGCTCTCGCTGTGGACCTGCCGCCGTTGCAAATGCGTACCGGTCCCTTGGCGAGGCGGCAAGGACGGAAGGCAAGGTGTTGGCGGGGACGTGGAGCTGCTGGACAGGCGTATGCATAATGGGTCTCACGCTTGATGAGCTGGCCAACGTCGCCCAGTCCAACACCAGCCGGAAAGTTACGGTCTTGCGCGATCTCAGCGAGAACCAGTTTCTGGAGCATCTCCGTCGCTCCAACGATCCGGGGCGACGCTACATCGTGAATTTCGATCGCGCTCAAATTTTTGGTGCTGGTGGTGGGCACCATTCCCCAATTGGGGGCTATTTCGAAGCCGAAGACCTCGTTTTCGTGCTCGACGTCAATTTCGATTTCCAGCCATGGCTAGTCGAGCGGAAGCGGCTGTTCGACGCTGTAAATACGTTTGACGGCGATAAGAAGAGGGGATTGCTGTTCATAGAGTAATATCCCGCTGCACGTCGCCTCGTGGTCCGACTTTGGCGTTGAGCCGATTTGTTCTGGGTGGTATGTTCCAGCGACATCATTGCCCCTAAGGGCTGATGGGGCGGGCGGGTTATCAGGCTTACGGACTGCCGCCTGCCATTTGGAAATTGGAATATTCTAGCCATAGGCCCCGCCTCCGGACGCATTTCAAAGTCGGCCGGAGAATGTTGATTGACGTCATTTTCCTCCGTTCTTCCCATTGACTCGGAGGCGGGCTTTTCTGTCCAACTAGAAAAAGCCATCGCTATGTCTACTTTCAGAAGCCGAGCCCGGTGCGCGGTAGGTAGTGGCCATTCGAGCGTAAGACGAGTTTGCACCTACGTTTTGGCTTGCATACTCCAAGCCGCCTGCGTCATTCCTTCTGCGAGCACCGCGTCCGCTCAATGCGCAGCCCGCGATGTCTTGCAGAACCGGCTGAAGCTCAAGACGCCCTCGGCGCCGGCATCCGAACAGCCTATCAGGTCCGCTCGCGACGTTGCGGCGTGGAAGACGATTGCGATAGGTACCTTCGCCGACTCACTTGCCTTGCGCAACGAGCTCGCTAGCAAGGGCTGCAGTGTCGGTGGTCAGGCTGCAGAAATCCTTGCTCGGCCGACTTTCACCGTCAGCCCTCAGAAGACGAATGTCGAGCTCGTCCATTTATCGCCTGCGCAGCTTGGGTTTACCTTCGATACCGTGACCCTGGCTAACGTATACGCACGCGCCCAGCAGCTCGGCTTTAGGCTTGCTGCGGCCGAAGTCGGCCCGCAATTGCGCATCCAATATTTCGACCAACCTGTCGGTGAATTTCTCATCATCGGAATGGAGCCGATCAAGACGTGGAGCGGCGAGCCGATCGTTCTGAATGTGGCAAATGGCGGCGCCGGATTGATCCTCATCGGCCAGGATGGTCGAGCCGAAGCGGATATACCCGTGACCTCCCGTTTCATTTTCGTCCGATCCCATCAACCGGCAGCTAGCAGCGAAATCGTCGGCTCAGTCGCAGCATTTTTGCCGCCGTGAACGGATTGAGCCTTCGGATGGAGATCGCAATATCGCCAGAGAAACAAGCTGGGATCGCTGCTCCTAAAGACCGGGCGTCACCCCGAAGCGGCCGAGACCAGGCAGCTTGAGCGCCGGGCGTCGGATGTCGAGGCCGAGCACGGCGCCGAAGAAATTGATCTCCAGGCCTTCGATCCAGCCGACGGAAAAGCCAACATATCCGGCAAGTGAAGCATAGATGCCTGTACCGGACGCCGTTAGGCCCACCCACTTACCCGTGTACGGGAAGTCCTTGCCAATCGCGGTCGGCGGCAACACGGCTCGGAGCTCGGGGACGGAGTCGAGCGCGGCCTGCACGAAGGTGTTCGAATTGGGACCGGGCCATACGCTGTAATCTCCATAGGACCGAAACTTGTAGTTTTCGATCACGTACCGGATCTTCGGAATCAGCACCTCGGCGCGCTCTCCGTTGACGGCTACAATGGTTTCCGGCGCAGCGCCAAACCACCGCCCGTCCGGAGCGAAGCCGTTGGTGCGGATCGGCTCGCCCCACGCCGTGTAGTCATAGCGGGTGTAGGTCGGCGCATTCTTCTCCTTGACGACGATCCAGGTGTGAACAGCGAATATGCTGCGCCATCGCACCGTTCTCGCTCCGAACACCCGTAGGACGGCTTCGGGTTGATCGGCGGCGGCCGGCAGAAGACCTGCGCTCGACCGATCAGCGGTTTGCCAGTTCTGGCGGCCATCGCCCAGCCAGAAATATCTCGCCGCCGACGCGGCCAGCGGTGCCAAGACAAGGAACAGAAAGATCAGCAAGGGCTTCTTCAAGGGAGTGATGCGGCGGGCGTTTGACAAACCATATAGTTCGCATGAATGCCGCCGCCAGAGCCGAAGGCGTCGAGATGCCGCCGAGGTCTCGGCCCTGAAGTTGAGCGATGACGAGCGAATGGGCTGAATCCCGGCCTGTCCCGGGCTTCCCCTCATGCCCCGCATGCCCTATGACGCTGCAACGCAAAAATCCCCCAAAAGACACTCATGATCCGCCTCGACAACGTCAGCAAGCAAGCCGGCCACCAGATCCTGTTCATCGAAGCCTCCGCGGCCCTCAACAAGGGGGAGAAGATCGGTCTCGTCGGCCCGAACGGCGCCGGCAAGAGCACGCTGTTCCGAATGATCGCCGGCGAGGAACTGCCCGACGAAGGGCAGGTCTCGACCGATCGCGGCATCACCATCGGCTATTTCAACCAGGACGTCGGCGAGATGTCTGGCCGCAGCGCGGTGGCCGAGGTGATGAACGGTGCCGGTCCCGTCAGCGAGGTCGCGGCCGAGCTGCGCGCGCTCGAGGCCGATATGGCCGACCCCGACAAGGCCGACCAGATGGACGAGATCATCGCCCGCTATGGCGAGGTGCAGCACCGGTTCGAGGAGCTGGACGGCTATGCGCTGGACGGCCGCGCGCGCGAGGCTCTGGCCGGCCTCGGCTTCAGCCAGGAGATGATGGACGGGGACGTCGGCAAACTCTCCGGCGGCTGGAAGATGCGCGTGGCGCTGGCGCGCATTCTCCTGATGCGCCCCGACGTCATGCTGCTCGACGAGCCGAGCAACCATCTCGATCTCGAAAGCCTGATCTGGCTGGAAAAATTCCTGCACGATTACGAAGGAACGCTGCTGATGACCTCGCACGACCGCGAGTTCATCAACCGCGTGATCTCCAAGGTGATCGAGATCGATAGCGGCTCGCTCACCACCTACACCGGCGATTACGAATTCTACGAGCAGCAGCGGGCGCAGAACGAGAAGCAGCAGCAGGCGCAGTTCGAGCGCCAGCAGGCCATGCTCGCCAAGGAGATCAAGTTCATCGAGCGCTTCAAGGCGCGCGCCTCGCATGCGGCCCAGGTGCAGAGCCGGGTCAAGAAGCTCGACAAGATCGAACGGGTCGAGCCGCCGCGCCGCCGCCAGAGCGTCGTATTCGACTTCCCGCCGGCGCCGCGCTCGGGCGAGGACGTCGTGGCGCTCAAGAACGTGCACAAGGGCTATGGCTCAAAGCGCATCTATGACGGGCTCGACTTCATGATCCGCCGCCGGGAGCGCTGGTGCGTGATGGGTGTCAATGGCGCCGGCAAGTCGACGCTGCTCAAGCTGGTGGCCGGTGCGAGCGAGCCGGACGAGGGCACGGTGGCGTTAGGGGGCAGCGTCAAGATGGGCTATTTCGCCCAGCACGCGATGGATCTGCTCGACGGCGAGCGCACCGTGTTCCAGGCGCTTGAGGACGCGTTTCCGACCGCGGGGCAGGGCTCCTTGCGCGCGCTCGCCGGCTGCTTCGGCTTCTCCGGCGACGATGTCGAGAAGCGGTGCCGCGTGCTCTCGGGCGGCGAGAAGGCGCGCCTCGTCATGGCCAAGATGCTGTTCGACCCGCCGAACTTCCTGGTCCTGGACGAGCCCACGAACCATCTCGACCTCGCCACCAAGGAGATGCTGATCAACGCGCTGTCGGATTTCGAGGGCACCATGCTGTTCGTCTCGCACGACCGGCATTTTTTGGCGACGCTGTCGAACCGCGTGCTGGAGCTGACGCCTGATGGCATCCACCAATATGGCGGCGGCTACACCGAATATGTCGCGCGCACCGGGCAGGAGGCGCCGGGGTTGCGGAGCTAGTGGTGGGCGGTAGCCCGGATGGAGCGAAAGCGTAATCCGGGATCAGTCTCCGCGTTCGCCGAAGCTGCCGCTTATCTCGCCGGCTCCTCCCCAATCGGGAGGTAGGATACCAGCGCGAACGTAGCGATGGAGCGAGCTGTAGGGCCACTCAATCGCCGATGCAACGAGCCCGTGCTTGACCGGATTGTAGTGAATGTAATCGGCGCAGCGCGCGAAATCCGCATCGTTGCGAATTGTGTGCTCCCAGAATCGCCGCTGCCAGAGCGCGTACTCGCCGCGATGATTGCGGCAGATAGGTGCGCCGGAAGCTGCCAGCCGGTGCGTGAAGACGCTCTTGATGCGCTTCCAACGACCCGGGAAGTCCGAGTCATTGTCCGGGAGCTTCATGATGACATGCAGGTGATCAGGTAGGATCACGATCGCATCGATCGCGAACGGTCGTTCGGCACGCGTTACGCGAAATGCGCTGCGGAGTTTGTCGACATGATCGAACAACACGGATGACGTCGATCGTTCAGCGTGACGGTGAAGAAGAACGTGCCGCCGGGGACGAAATTTCGCCGATAGCGAACCATGCGAGGGACTTTCCCGGATTGCGCGGCGCTTCATCCGGGCTACAACCGGATCGAGAGAGTTGCAATCCGTTCGCTGATCCTGCCGATCCATTTTCCGGCGCCGACGGTTGGCCTGATCAAGCCGTTCGGCGCCGCTTTCGATTACCGTTTCAAGCGTGAATAGGCTCTAATAGGCGTAGAACATCCGCTGAATTTCCTTGGTATCAGTGGTCTTGGTCAACGCCAGCATCAGCAAAATGCGCGCCTTCTGGGGATTGAGCGTATCCGAGACGACGAAGTCGTGTTCATCGTCCTTGGCCTCGCCATTGCGCGCGACGATGCCGTTGCCGACACGGCTGCTGCGAACGATCACCACGCTCTTCTTGCGGGCGTCGTCGAGCGCCGGCTCGACCGCCGGGCGGGCCAGGCTGCCGTCACCCACGCCGGCATGCACGATCCCCTTGGCACCGGCGGCGACGAACGCGTCGATCGCGACCCGGTTCATGTTGGCGTAGCCGTAGACGATATCGACCTGCGGCAGGACGTCGAGCTTGGACACGTCGAATTCGGAATCCGCCGTGTGCCGGCGGGTCGATTGCCGATAGAAATACGGCTTGTTGCCCTGCATGTAGCCGAGAAAGCCGAGTTCAGGCGTGCGAAAGGTGTCTGCCGTGGAGGTGTTGTTCTTGGTGACGTCGCGCGCGGCGTTGATCTGATCGTTGAGGGCGACGAGCACGCCCTTGCCGACGGCTTCTTCACTGCCTGCGAGGATCACCGCATTGAAGAGGTTGATCGGGCCGTCGGCGCTGATCGCGGTCGATGGCCGCATCGCACCGACGACGACCACAGGCTTCTTGCTCTTGACGACCAGATTCAGGAAATAGCTGGTTTCCTCGATCGTATCGGTCCCGTGCGTGATCACGATCCCGTCCACGTCGTCCTGCGCGAGGAGCGTGTTGACGCGCTTGGCGAGCTTCAGCCAGTAATCATTGTTCATATTCTCGCTGGCGATCTGGAAGACCTGCTCGCCCTTGACGTTGGCCACGGTTTTCAACTCGGGTACGGCGTTCAGGAGGGTCTCGATGCCCACCGTGGCTGCGGTATACCCGACGACGGTGGTGCTGCTCGCCCCGCTGCCGGCGATCGTGCCGCCGGTTGCGAGAACCATGACGTTGGGCAGGCCAGGGCCTCTTGCGTTGGCAACGTCAATCGTCATGAGCAGCGTAAAAAGCACGCTCATTGTCGCCATCAGGTGATCACGCACTCGAAACTGCAACATCTCGCCATCCTTTGCTGGAAGCTTCGTCGATGCCCCGGTTTCACTCAGCGCTGCATGATCCGTCAGCAGCTGCGTTCTGTCTAGGGTCGCGGCGACTTTGATTTACGCGCTCGGCGCGTGTCGGAAACTGGCGGCGGGGAGGCACGAACAGCAAATGGCCGGGACATCTCGCGCGAAGACGCGCTTCTGCCCGGCCATGCCGGCATTTCGTTTGTGATGGTCTGCTGAAAAAGTCGGGAACGGACAGCGCCTTACGCGCTGGTCTCGCACTTCTTCATGAAGCTGTTCTTGGCGGCGCCGGCGAGCGGCTTGCCGTCGGAGCCGACGGCCTTGGGCGCGCAGGCGTCTTGCTTGCACTTCTTCAGGAACGAGGTCTTGGCGGCGCCGGCCAGCGGCTTGCCGTCCTTGCCGATGGCTTTGCTTTCGCAGGTTTCTTGCGCAAAAGCCGAGCCCGCTGCGAAGGTGGCAACGATCGCAGCGAGGAAAATCCGCTTCATCATGGGGGTCTCCTGAACCAGAAATGGCCGGGAGATTGGAGCCGGGAATCGTGGCGCAATCAAGCAGGATGAGCACCGGCCGCCCGGTCGCCCGCTGATTTTTGCGCTTCAAAGCGCGGAAGATGTCGCCTTTGTTGCAGTGCTCGCTGACCTCATCGGGCGATCCTGCTAGCGTCGGTCCCTTGAGATGGAGAGAGCATCGTGATGGACGCCGCGATCCCGCACGACCAGGCAGCCGCTGAGCGGCATTCCCACCTGGTTCGACCCCAAGACATGGATTGGCAGAAGACTCGGTTTCCGGGCTGCGAGGCCAAGACGCTGCTGTTCGATCGCCGCACGGGGCTGATGACCGCCTTGATGCGCTTTGCGCCGGGATCGGTATTGCCTGATCACGAGCATGTCGGCATCGAGCAGAGCTGGGTCATCGAAGGCGCGCTCGTCGACAAGGAGGGCCCGGCCAAGGGCATTGCCTGCAAGGCCGGCGAATTCATCTGGCGCGAGGCGGGCAGCCGGCACGCCGCCTGGTGCCCGGACGGCGCGTTGATCCTGGCGATCTTCCAGGTGCCGAACAAGTTCTTCGAGGCCGACGGCGGCGTGGTCGATGCCGCTGGCCAAAACTGGGACGAGGTCTGGGGGCACACCGCGGCGCAGCGGGCGCAGAGCGCGTAGCGAGTTTCGTAGCCCGGATGAAGCTAGCGAGTCGGCGCGAAGCGCCGGCCGGTAGCGCAATCCGGGGCAAGACCGACCGGATCGCTCGATCGCCTATGTGGCTGGAAACCCGGATTACGCTTTCGCTCCATCCGGGCTACGGGCGACGAGCTTTGTCGCATCCCTATACGCCGCGCATGAGCAGCGCCTTGAAGTCGGCCCGTGCGCGCTGCGCTTCGGCGCGCGCGACGTCGGAGGCGTCGCCCATGCCGAAATAGCCATGGATCAGGCCGGGGCCCTCATGATGCTTGACGCAGACGCCGGCCGCCTCAAGCGCCCGCGCATAGGCCATGCCTTCGTCGCGCAGGGGATCGAACCAGGCGGTGGTCACGATCGCGGGCGCGACGCCGGCGAGGGATGCGGCCCGCAGCGGCGAGACGCGCCAGTCGCCGGCGTGCGCGGGATCGGCGAGATAGTGGCCGCAGAACCATTCCATCGTCGCGCGCGTGAGGAAGTAGCCCTCGGCGTTCTCCGCGCGCGAGGGATAGCGCGCGTTCTCGCGTGCGTCGGCATAAGCGCCGACAACGTCGGTGACGGGATAGACCAGGAGCTGCGCGGCGAGCTTGATGCCGGCCTCCCGGCAGGCGATCGCTGTCGTCGCCGCGAGATTGCCGCCGGCGCTGTCGCCGGCAACGCCGAAGCGCTTTGCGTCACCGCCAAATTCCGCGACGCGGCCAAACACGTCGCTCACCGCGGCGAAGGCATCCTCGAATGCGCCGGGAAAGCGCGTCTCCGGCGGGCGGCGATAGTCGACGGAGACGACCACCGCGCCGGTCTCGATCGAAAGGTTGCGCGCCTGCCGGTCATGGGTTTCGAGATCGCCCGCAACCCAGCCGCCGCCATGGAAGAACACCACCGTCGGTGCCGGCGCGGCGCCGACCCGATAGACCCGTGCAGGAAGCGGACCGGCGCCGCCTTTCACCTCGATATTCTCGATGCTATCGACGGGCGGCGGCGGAATGGCGGCGCGCGAGGCAGCGAGTGCGCGCAAGGAATCGCGGGCGCTCTGTGGCGTCATGACCGTGGGATCGCGCATCGGCATGAGCGGAATGATCTGGGCGATGACGGGATCGAGCGGTGCGGCCATGGGCTTTCCTTACAGAGTTCTTGGTCTTGCTTGGCCATTAGCATAGGTTTTGCGCGCCGCATCGGCAACCGGCGGGCCGTCGCAACGCGACGCTGGTCCAGTCGCGCCGCAGCGTGCGTGGCTTCAAGAACGCGCCGGTGCCGTGCGCGGTGATCGAGGCGATCATCGAGAGCGCCAAGCGCGCGCCCTCGTCGATGAACACCCAGCCCTAGCACGCGGGCTCGGCTCGGTCATCAACGGGCAGGGCATCATGCGCTCCGACATCGTGCGCGAGGTTGCCAAGATTCCGGAGGACGAGGTCATCATGACTTGCGTCGCGATGGGCTATCCCGACGACAGCTTTGCCGCGAACGCAGTTCGCTCGGACCGCGAGCACAACCACGAGTTCGTGCGTTACGTGGGTTTTGCCGATTAGCGCGAGCAAGAGGAGATTATTCTCTGGCGGAAATTTTTTTGGTGCGGCGTCGCGAGTGGCCTCTTGCAATCTCGAAGTTGCGGGAGGAACAATATGGGGACTGAGAGGTTTGTTGCTGGCGCGAGGGAATTGATATGCGGCGGCTGGCTAGCCTGGTACGGCGATTGTTCGGTCCGCGACTGCGGCACACGATCGATGATGATCCAAGTCTTCCTTTCACACCCGAAGAGTTCGGCCGGCTGATTCGCAGCGGCCGGCACGAGGACATGAAGCTGCTGGCCGACGGGCTGGCCTGCCGCTCCATCCCGCGCCGCGCCAGCTATCGTGCGACGCATTAGGCGGCGTTCGAGACGGGTCAGGTCGCTCACCGCGTGAGCGCGACCTGCTTGAACGAGCGGACCAGCGCCTTTTCCAGCTTGCCATTCATCCCGCACAGAACGTCGTAGGCCTCCGCGCGCGGCATGGTCGGCTTGTAGTGCCGGTGCTCGATCAACGCCGCGAAGATGTCCGAGATGGTGAGGATCCGCACGATGTCGCCAATGCTCTCGCCGCAGAGCGCATCGGGATAGCCGCTCCCGTCGAGGTACTCGTGATGGTGGCGGACGGCATCGAGGATCTCCGGCGAGATCCCGTCATGGTCCTTGAGAAACGCGTGGCCGGCGGCCGGATGCGTCTCGATCAGCGCGCGCTCGGCGGCATCGAGGCGGCCCGGCTTGTCGAGGACGGCGAGCGGAATCTGCGCCTTGCCGATGTCGTGGAACATGGCCGCCGAGTAGAGACGTTCCAAGTCGGCCCTGCCGACACCGAGGCTCAGTCCGAAGTCGATGGTAACGCCGGTGACGAGCAGGCAATGCTGATAGGTTCCTTCGTGGTGCCGCCGCACCGTCATCAGCCACTCCGTCAGGCCATGCCGGGTGATGCGATCGGCGATCTGGCGGCCGGCCTCCTTGGTACCGTCGACGTCGAGCGGTTGACCCAGGGTGACAGCCGTGAACATCGAGGCGATTGCGGTTGCCGCGACCTCGACGGCGTTGTCGGATTGCAGCGTATCGCCTGACGAAGCGGACGGCCCGTCGGCCGGATCGGCCAGTGCCGCCAGCAGCTTGGTCCGGCCGACCGTGCTGGGAAGAACCAGCGTCGCCCCGAGCGCATAGGCCTGCGAAATGCAGACGTGGGAGGTGTGCTCGAGCAGGAAGATGCGCTTCCTGACCTTCGCCAGCTTGCCGGCCCGCTGCTTGATGGCGGCGATATTGTCGACGTCGCGCAGCTCCGCGCGGATGACGATGGCGGCCGGTGTCGGCGACAGCCTGGAATCGGCGTCGAGCCGCTCGCCTGCAACGGCGAACCTCTCTTGCAGGATCGCGCAGATGCCCGAGAGCTTGTCGGACGTGTCGGCCAGCACGTGCAGGAAGGGACGAGCCGCTGCCGTCGTTCGGATGCCGCCGTCACCATTGACGGAGCCGGATCTGGTTCGCGCGTGTTGCACGGTCTGACCTGGATTGCGACTATTTGGAGGTGAAAACTGCGGATGGATGTTCGACTTCTATTTGTCCTGGACGTCGTTCTGCCTGGGCGCTGGTGCGCCGGCAGATTTCTTCTTGCCGTCAACGGTAATGAAATGGACGCCGGCGATCGTGCCGTCGATCCAGACCAGCTCGCAGCGCCGGTAGGCGAGGCCTGTCGACGACAGCAGCATGAAGAACTCCTTGGCCTTGAGCACGTCGAGCGTGCCCTCGACCTCGACCTTCGCGCCCGTCTGCGATATGTCGAGCAGGACGCAGCTGCGCCGCCAGGTGCCGTCGGACCCCATGAGATTGACCGGCTGCCTGTGGTCCATCCTCACGCGAAAGGCTTTGCGACCGTCGAACTTCATCAGCTAACCCCCATCTTTCTTGCGTCCCGATGTCCCCGACCGCTCTCCTTGGCGTTTGCGGCGATTTCGCCCCAACGCACCGTCCACTGGCTGGTCGACAGAAGCAGCGTCTCGAAAATGAGCTGCGCGCGTTCGCGCTCGGCGACGGAAAGCCTTGTGCCGCAGCGGTTGCTCAGGATGGCGAGCGTGGTCTGCCAGTTCAGCCGCGAGGCGCGGCAGGCCATGACGAGACCCTCGCAATCCTCGTCGGTCATGACATGCTCGACGATCTCGATCGGACACCCCGACAGCACCGACAGCGCCGTAACGAGGTTGGCAGTCTCGCCGCGAATGGCGAAGCGGTTCACCGTGGAATCGTTGAGCTTGCCGATGCGGTTGAGCGCGACGATTTCCGGTCGCGCGCCTGCATAGGCGGCGGCGCAGGGCAGCTTGGCGATGCCGGATTTCGGCGCAGGCGAGGCCGACAACAACGCCCGCATGACCCGATCGGGCGTGTCCGGCCTGAGCGCCAGAGCCTTGGTCAGTCCGTCATCCGACAGGCACTTCTCAATCAGCGCAACGTAAGCGGCATCGGAGAATCTTGCCTCCCTGTTGCCGATCAGTGCGAGACAAACGCTGCGGGCGCCACACTTGATCAGCGTCTCGATCACCAGCGGATCGATCGGCGCGCGGCCGGCGATCGCACATTGCTGTCGTTCGCCGCTCGCGGCTGCGATCGAGTTGAGATCGGCCGTGGACAGTGACTGCGATCGGAGCAAGACAGGGCAGGCAACTTCCGGATCGTGATGCGAGGCGAGACGTCGCATGGTCTTCGGCGGAGCCACTTTGAGCTCTGCGATAATCTTGCTGACGTCAACCAGGGTGCTGGCCTCAACCCGCTCGATCAGCCGCAGCAGGACGCCGTCGGCGACGTCGGCGAGCAATTCCTGCGATCGGTCTCTGCTGCTAGTGAGCAGTTGCAATATGCCTGAGAGGATGCGAGTGCACCGGTCCAGCGGACATGTTGCAACCGCGTTCTCCAACTCGACCAAACTATCAGCAGGCGAATTTGCCATCATGGCAGAGCCTGAATTGTGAAAAAATTTGACTGTACAACGTTCGATATTGCGCCTTAAATCCGTTAATTTTTAATTTTGAGAATTAAATGCCGGGATATTAGCGCCGCCGGCCTTGTGGAAAACGCTATCGAAATTCGGCGAGACAGGGTTGTCCCGGATTGTTCTTTCAACCGACCTCGCTCCAATTGATCAGTACACGTCAGGATCGAGTCTAACGAACTAACAAGGAGGAAGCGAACCGGCACCCGCGGCCGGACGCACATCCAGAGCGGCGCGGCGTTTCTTATTTCCATGAACAGCATTGACGATGTGCCGAGGTCGGCACTCAAGACATTTCGCTTTTCAGACGTCGACGAATTTCGCAACGCCATACGCGGGCTGAACTTCGAATTCACCCCTTTTGTGCGGAAGATTTCGGCTGAGCAGACAATCCTCGCCTTGCCGGGCTGCGACGTGAATTTCACGCGCGCGTTTCCGCGGGTGGTTGACGCACAACTCGTGGAGAATTGCACGGCGATCGGCTTCACGATGGACGATCTCAACGTGCCGATTCGCTTCAACGGCTCGCAACGTGCGCGACCGGTCGTGGTCATTGGCAACGGCGGAGCGGCCTACACCACCATCGAGGAGGTGCAGCGGCAAATCGCCTCGGTGATTTTCCGGCCCGAGGTGAGGGATCGTGGCTGGCCGATCACGCTCTCGAGCTTCAAGATTTTTGAAATCTCCACGGTCGGCTTGCAGCGCTTGCGCGGCGTGGTTCGCGAAGTGCTGGCCGAGGCGTCCGGTCCGATCGAGGCACAGGAGCTGTTGTTGAAGGGCGCGGCGATGAAGGAGTCCCTGCTCGGAGCCGTCGACGAGGCCTTTGCAACGGTCGTTCCGGCGCGCTGGACCCTGGGTCCCAACGACGGACGGAATTTCAGGATGTTCCAGGACATCCGCGCGCTGCTGTCTGACGACCTGTCGGAGCCGATTTATAGCGATGAGATCGCGCGCAAGCTCGGGCTGTCCGTTCGCACCATGCACGACGTCGTTCGCCGCTATCGCGGCATGAGCCTGCACCGCTACTTGCGTCTGCACCGGCTGTGGCTGGTGCGCCGACGCCTTCTTGCCGGGGCCGACAGCGTCAAGGCGGTCGCGCTGGCGTATGGTTTCTGGCATCTCAGCGATTTCTCCAGAAGCTACCGCAACCAGTTCGGCGAGACGCCCTCGCAGACGCTGGACCGCGGTCGCGGACGATAGTGCGACAAATCGGGTAGGGATGGGGGCCGGTTTCGTGCTACCGTTCGGCCATGAGCAATCGCATTCTCGTTCTCTACGGTTCCTACCGTTCCGACCGCATGGGCATCCGCCTTGCGAATTTCGTCATCAACCGGCTGCGCGGCCGCGGCGAGGACGTCGAATTCATCGACGCCAAGGCGATTGGGCTGCCGATGCTAGACCGCATGTACAAGGAATATCCCAAGGGCTCGGCGCCGGAGGCGCTGGAGAAGCTGGCCGGGCAGATCCGCAACGCCGACGGATTCGTCTTCGTCACCGGCGAGTACAATTGGGGCATCCAGCCCGGCCTGAAGAACCTCACCGACCACTTCCTGGAGGAATGGTTCTGGCGTCCGGCCGCGATCGTGAGCTATTCGGCCGGCCGGCTGTCCGGCGCGCGCGCAGCGACGGCCTGGCACGGAACGCTCTCGGAGATGGGCATGGTGGTGGTGTCGAGCACCATCGGCGTCGGGCCGATCGCGCAGACGCTGTCGGAAGCCGGCGAGCCGATCGGCGACGGCGGCAAGGCCCTGGAGCGCTCGTTCCCGCGTTTCGCCGACGATCTGACCTGGTGGATCGAGGCGGCGAAAGCACAACGGGCGCGCAAGGCGCCGCCGTATTGACGTCGCGTAGCGACGTTCGGTAGCCCGGATGGAGCGAAAGCGTAATCCGGGGTCTCGCGCGTCAACGGCACCGTCCCGGATTGCGCTTCGCTCCATCCGGGCTAGGAATTCGCGCCCTACGCGGCCCTGACCTCGCCGAGGAAGCGCTCGAACTGGCCGGCGAGATCGCGTGACTGGGTCGAGAGCTGCTCGGCTGCGCCCAGCACCTCTCTTGCCGCGGCGCCGGTGTCGTCGGCGGCGCGTTGCACGCCGGAGATGTTGCTGTTGACCTCCTGGGTGCCGCGGGCAGCCTCCTGAACGCTGCGGGCGATCTCCTTGGTCGCCGAGCCCTGCTCCTCGATCGCCGCCGCGATCGCGGTGCCGATCTGGTCGATCTCGGCGATGACGTCGGCGACGTTGCGAATCGCGGCCACCGTCTCGTCGCTCGCGGTCTGGATCGCGCTGATCTGCTCGGAGATCTCGGTCGTGGCCTTGGCGGTCTGGCCGGCCAGCGACTTCACCTCGGAGGCGACCACGGCAAAGCCGCGGCCGGCTTCGCCGGCACGGGCGGCCTCGATGGTCGCGTTCAGCGCAAGCAGGTTGGTCTGCTCGGCGATGCTCTGGATCAGCGTCACGACGTCGCCGATCTTCTGGGCGCCGTCGGCGAGCGTGCGCGCCGTGTCGCCGGTGCGGCGGGCGTTGTCGACCGCGCGTGCCGCGATCTCGGTGCTTTGGGCGACCTGACGGCCGATCTCCGCGATCGAGGAGGTCAGCTCTTCGGTGGCGCTCGCGACCGTCTGCACGTTGGTCGAGGTCTGCTCGGAGGCGGCGGCGACAATTGCGGCCTGGCTATTGGTCTGCGCCGCCGTCGAGGTCATCGACTGCGCGGTGCTTTCCATCGCCGCCGAGGCCGCGGACAGGCCGCCGACCAGCTCGGTGACCTTGGCCTCGAAGGCGCGGGTGAGATCGTCGAGGGCCTGGGCGCGGCGCATCTTGCCGTCGTTCTCGGCCTGCTTCTCGGCCGCGAGCCGGTCGGCCCGGATCATGTTGTCCTTGAAGACCTGAACGGCCGTGGCCATCGCGCCGATCTCGTCGGAGCGCTCGGCGCCCGGAATGCTCTCCGCAACCTCGCCGTCGGCCAGCCGCGACATGCGCGTCGTCAGGCCGACGATCGGCGCGCAGACGCGGCGGCGAACCGTCAGGATGAGGCCGACGCTGGCAATCAGCACGGCGACAAGGCCGCCGAGGGCGATCGTGAGGCTGGTGCGCGCGGCGGAGGAGGCACCGGCGAGGATCTGCTCCGCGTTGTCGTAGAAGGCGTCGCGGACCTCGATGATGGTGCCTAGGCCGCGCTGCGTGGCGGCGTAATACGTGTCCATGTCGTGCTCGTACTTGCCGGTGACGGCGCCGTCCTTCACCAGCTTGAGCTCGCGGCCGAACTCCTCGACATAGACCGAATTGAACTTCTCCAGCGCCGCGGCGACGTTGGCGGGCGTTGCCGGATTGCCGCGCAATTCCAGCAGCGCCATCACGAGCTGGTCGTTGCGGCCCTGCGAGCGGCTGATGTCGGCCTTCTCGGCGTCGGTCGCCGGCTTCTTTCCGCCGACGAGATTCTTGTGCAGGCTGGAGTTGAAGCCGCCGACATCGCGCAGCGTCATCGCGATATTGGCGTAGCTGGCCTGCCGATAAGCGTCACCGTTCAGGATCGCCATGCGGCGGACCTGCTCGTTGAGCAGCGCGGTCACGCCGCCGTTGAGCACGGCATTGTCGGCGACGATCTTCTTGGCGGCGTCCTTGCGCGCATCGGCGGGACCGGCCAGCGCCTTGTCGATGGCCTCGCGCAAGCCAGTGAACTTCGCATTGATGCCGTCGATGTTGCTGCCGATCGTGGTGCCGTCGTCGAACGGGCCGGGCAGCTCCTTGCGCAGCGCGTTCATCTTGTCGCGGGCGCCGTCGGTCTGCTTGCGCAGCTTGTCCTGCTCGGCCAGCAGCGCAGGGTCGATGGCCGCAGGCCCGTAGAGGATGTTGGTGGAAAAGCCGCGCTCCGGATTAAGATAGCGCGGGATGTCGCTGACCGCACGGACGATCGCGAGCCGCCCCTGCGCTTCGGTGATCCGCTCCATCGTCTGGTATTTCGTCACGGCGACGTAGACGGCGAGGCCGCCGCCGGCGGTCGAGAGCGAGACGATGGCGCTGGTCAGGAGCGTACCGATTTTCATGATCTGTCCGGCAAATAACGGAGAATTATTTAGCCCGGACGATAGGGTGGCCGTGTTAATCCGCGGTTTACGCTCTTTGGCCGGCCGGCTCAGCCGGATGTCCGCTCAAGCTTCGCCAGGATCTCCAGCGTGGCGCCGTCAGGCTCGCCTGCGAAATATCGGGCGAGCGCCTGATCGAAGACGGGCTCGTCTGACACCGCGCCGAACAGCGTCATCGACGAGCGGAATTTGGCGTCATCCGGCGCGCCGAGGATCGCGTTGATGGTCCGGCCCTCGACCGCGAGCACCAGCCTGGTGCATTCGATCAGCCGCCCGCCCAGGATGGGGTGGGCGAGATAGGCCTCGGCCTCGGCGCGGGAGCCGATGGCGTAGCGCTGCGACATGGCGCTGACGCCGAGACCTGCGATCTGGGGGAAGATGAACCACATCCAGTGAGTCTGCTTCCGGCCCCTAGCCAGCTCGCCCACGACGTCGCGGTAGACCGGGTCCTGGGCTCGGACAAAGCGATTGAGATCGAAAGGATCGGTCATTGGATACCTTAGGGGGCCTCTGGATACCCCGGCGGGGCTTTGGCGGCCCCGATTATGCCTAACTTTTGGCTCCCAATGTGGTAGCTGGTATAGAGTCTCCGGGTGGGGTGGGTAAGCCCCCGGGGGTCGATTTGGGGATCTGATGGTTTCCGACGCAGCACACGCCGAGAGGCTGTTGTCGCGCCGCCGTGTCGGGCGGGCTGAGACGATTCTGCTGTCTCTGGCAGCGATCGCGCTGGCGCTTGGCGCCGCCGCGTGGGTGGCCGATATCAGCGATTCGACCCCGCTGGTCTCCGCCGCGTTGCCGCCGGCCAATGCCCCGTCATTCGAGGACCGTTTCGCCTCGGCCTCCGCCAGCCCGTCGCCGCGCGAGCTTGGCCTGCGGGTGCTGGAGCGCTCCGCGGTGAACGCAGTCCAGCTCAAGCTGCGGGACGCCAAGGCGATGCTGGCCCAGAAGCTCCAGGGCGACGACTGGCGCTCGATCCTGACCGAGGACGACCGGTCCGCGGCCGAGGAGGCGAGGTCCTCGCAGCGCGCCGACGCCATCCCCATGCCGCGCGCGCGTCCGGTCCAGGCGGACTTCTCTGCTCAGATCGCCTCCAGCCAAGCCTATGCGGACACCAACCTCAGGGTCGACAACCGCAATTTCTTCGAAAAATTCACCGACAAGATCAGGCTGGCCTCGCTGACGCCCGGCGACGGCCTGTTCAGCAAGGCGCCGGATCTCGCCGCTCTCGGCTACGATTCGCGCACGGCGGTCTACGATATCTCGGCCAAGGCGGTTTACCTGCCGAGCGGCGTGGCGCTGGAGGCCCATTCCGGCCTGGGCGCGCTGATGGACGACCCCGAGCATGTCGACCGGCGAATGGTCGGCGCGACGCCGCCCGCGACCTATGATCTGAAGCCGCGCGAAAAACCATTCCACGGCGTCCGTGCGCTGCGCATGACCCCGGTCGAAGGTACCAGCGCGCTCGGCCGCGTCGGGCTGCTCACGCACAACTACTTGCTCGGCCCGCGCGGCGATTCCAACGGCTGCGTCTCGATCAAGGACTATGATCGGTTCATCAAGGCCTACGACAATGGCGAGTTCAACCGCCTGGTCGTGGTGCCGAACCTGCGCGGAGCGGCGACCGCCTCGCAGCGCGCGAGCACCGATTCCTGAAATTCGCCTGCGACGGCGGGGCTGCCGTTTCCCCTTCGTTAAGCCGTCCTCGTCCAGAAGCAGCCCATGAGTGATCCATCCAGTTCCGAAACCCCGCTGCGCACGACGTTCAAGATCAAGCTGAACGGTGACACGTTGGCGATCGCGACCGTCGGCCAGGCCTATCAATTCCTCACCAACTTCAAGTCGGTCGAGTGGATGGAATTTCGCTCGCTGCACGAGGACGCCGTCGCGGCCCTGGAAGGCGCTGCCGATAACGCCATGCTGGCGGTGCAGGCAACCAACGCCGTGCGCGCGCTGTTCGTCAGCGCGAAATTACTTTGAAGTGAGTGCCTTGTAGCCTGGATGGAGCGAAAGCGTAATCCAGGGGCGCGTGCGTCGGCGGCACCATCCCGGATTACGCTTGCGCTCCATCCGGGCTACAGACGTTCCGCGCATCTTGAACTCCGCTTTGGGAACGGGCAAACGGTCCGCGAACACCGTCGCCGCACAGCCGCATGTTTGAAACTTACTTCAAGGGAGAATCCTCATCATGAAACGCCGTACATTCTTAAAAGGCGGCGCGGTTGCCGGCGCGACGACGCTGGTTGCTGCACCTGCGATCGCGCAGAGCGCGCCCGAGATCAAATGGCGCCTGACCTCGAGCTTTCCGAAGTCGCTCGACACCATCTACGGCACGGCGCAGACCTTTGCGAAATATGTTGCTGAGGCCACCGACAACAAATTCCAGATCCAGACTTTTGCCGCCGGCGAGATCGTTCCAGGCTTGCAGGCGCTCGATGCGGTCAGCACCGCATCGGTCGAGATGGCGCAGACCCCGCTCTATTTCTACATCGGCAAGGAGCCGGCGCTCGCCTATGCCACCGGCGCGCCGTTCGGGATGAACCATCGCCACCAGGAATCGTGGTGGCATTTCGGCGGCGGTGCCGACCTCACCAACGAGGCGCTCAAGCCGTTCAAGGCGCACGCCATCCTCTGCGGCAATTCCGGCACCCAGATGGGCGGCTGGTTCCGCAAGGAGATCAAGACCGTCGACGACCTCAAGGGGCTCAAATTCCGCATCGCAGGCATGGGCGGCCATGTGCTGGCAAGGCTCGGCGTCGTGCCGCAGCAGATCGCCGGTGGCGACGTGTATCCGGCTCTCGAGAAGGGCACGATCGATGCCGCCGAATTCGTCGGTCCCTATGACGACGAGAAGCTCGGTTTCCAGAAGGTCGCGAAGTACTATTACTTCCCCGGCTGGTGGGAAGGCGGCGCCATGCTGCACGTGGTCGTCAACGACGAGAAATGGGCTTCGCTGCCCAAGCCATATCAGGCGATCGTCAACCAGGCGGGCGCGGCGGCGGGCGCCTGGATGGTCGAAAAATACGACAGCGTGAATCCGGCGGCGCTCAAGCGCCTGATCGCCAATGGCGCTGAGCTGAAGGCGTTCCCGCAACCCGTGCTGGAGGCCTGCTACAACGCCACCCAGGACCACCTGAACGAGCTCGCCGCCAAGAGCGACCTGTTCAAGCGGACCAAGGACAGCCACGACGCGTATATGAAGGAGCTGTTGTTCTATACGCAGATCGCGGAGAATTTTTACGACAATTACCTGCTCGGCAAGATGCGCAACAAGAGCTGAGCGGAGTCTTGCACTCTCGTGCCCCGGACGCAGCGCAGCGTCTCTTCGACGGTGCGCTGCTGAGCCGGGGCCCATCGATCGGCATACCGTGTTGCGCTGGGTCCCGGCTCTGCGCTGCCACGCCCGTGCGTTGCAGCTTGTCCGGACACGCAGGGGGGCCCGCCTACGTAACCCACGGAGAATTAACCGGCCGTTAACCATATCCGCCGCATCGTTAACCATTCAATAACGGGGAACGAGTCGGCCGTGATGGAGGCTGCAGCAAAGGTCCAACGTCAAATGGTGCGCCTGCGCGGGCGCTCCTATGTGGCTTTCGTGTTCACGCCGACGGTTCCGGTCCAGGACTGGCTGCATGAGATCGACGCCACGATTGCGCGCTCGCCGGGCTTCTTTGCCGGCCGGCCCGTGGTGATCGACCTGTCCTCGGTCGATCTCAGCCAGGCCGGCATCGGCCATCTGCTCACCAGCCTGCAGGATCGCAACATCCGCGTGCTCGGCATCGAGGGCGTGGACGAGGGAAGGCTGACGCCGATGATGCCGCCGCTGCTGTCGGGCGGACGCAGCTGCGTGGTCGAGCCGAGCGCGCCGAAGAAGGCCGACGTGAAGGCCGAAACCAAGCCGACCTCGCTGCTGCTGGAAAACCCCGTGCGCTCGGGCCAGACCGTGATCTTCCCGGAAGGCGACGTCACTATCCTCGGCTCGGTCGGCTCCGGCGCCGAGGTCGTCGCCGGCGGCTCCATCCACGTCTACGGCGCGCTGCGCGGCCGCGCCATGGCGGGCGTCAACGGACACACCAGCGCGCGCATCTATTGCCAGAAGATCGAGGCCGAACTGCTTGCAATCGACGGGTTTTATCAGACCGCCGACGACATCGACGAGGCCCTGCGCGGTAAGCCGGCGCAGGCCTGGCTGCAGGGGAATACCATGCGAATTACAGCACTGAACTGACCAGCAAAGGAGACATTTCAGATGAGTAAGGTACTGGTCGTGACATCAGGCAAGGGCGGGGTCGGCAAGACCACGACGACCGCCGCGCTGGGAGCTGCCTTGGCGCAGCGCGGCGACAAGGTGGTCGTCGTCGATTTCGACGTCGGCCTGCGCAACCTCGACCTCGTGATGGGCGCCGAACGCCGCGTCGTGTTCGATCTCATCAACGTGGTGCAGGGCGTCGCCAAACTCCCGCAGGCGCTGATCAAGGACAAGCGGCTGGAGAATTTGTGGCTGCTGCCGGCCTCGCAAACCCGCGACAAGGACGCGCTGACAGAGGAGGGTGTCGGCAAGGTCATCGCCGAGCTGCGCAGCCGGTTCGACTGGGTGATCTGCGACAGCCCGGCCGGCATCGAGCGCGGCGCCTCCATGGCGATGCGCTTTGCCGACGAGGCCGTGATCGTCACCAATCCGGAGGTCTCCTCGGTGCGCGATTCCGACCGCATCATCGGCATGCTCGATTCCAAGACGGTGCGGGCCGAGAAGGGCGAGCGCGTCGAGAAGCACATCCTGATCACTCGCTACGATCCCTCCCGCGCCGCGCGCGGCGAGATGCTGACCATTGACGACATCCTCGAGATCCTCGCAACGCCCTTGCTCGGCATCATTCCCGAGAGCCAGGACGTATTGAAGGCCTCCAACGTCGGCACGCCTGTGACTCTGTCGAATGCCGATGGAGCGCCGGCACGAGCCTATATGGACGCGGCCAAGCGCCTCTGCGGCGAGAACGTGACGATGCACGTTCCTGCCGAGCGCAGAGGATTTATGGACCGCCTGCTGCGACGGAGGGCTGCATGAGCATGGGTCTGCTTCGACTTCTCCGCGGCAAGAAGGCCTCGGCACCCGTCGCTCGCGAACGGCTGCAGATCCTGCTTGCCCATGAACGCGGAATGCGCGGCCAGCCCGATCTGCTCGGTGTGCTGCGTGAGGAAATTCTCGCCGTCGTTTCCAAGCATGTGACGCTGGACCCGACCAAGGTCATCGTCCGGCTCGAGCGCGGCGACGAGGTCTCGACCCTCGAGGTCGATATCGAGGTGCCCAACGACTTCGAGCGCAAGAAGGTCGCGGTCGCGTAGGGCGCAGACGCTCGTTTTGGGGTGGGTGAGAAGGCGGTCCGTCGGGCATGGCGGGCCGCCTTTCCTTGCGACTCACTCAATCAGACGGAACGCGCTCCGCGCCTCCACCGTTGTGAACCACCCGCGGCAGCGTTGCTCCGCGGCTGGTCAGACGGGAGAGCGCCCATGATGTCCGAGGTCCAGGTCCATACCGTTGCCCGGCAGATGCTCGAACAGCACGGCTTTGCTGCGATCGCGAAGGCCGCGGAGCAGGCCCAGGCCTGCGAGGGCCGCGGCGAGGCCGACGAGGCCAGGGAATGGCGTCACATCGTGGACGCCATGAAGATCATGCGCGGTCCGCATCAAAGCTGACCTCTGAAGGCGCGTGCTCAACGCTCGCCGCGATCGGCGCCTTGCGACGACGTGCGGTTCTGTGTCTGGGGCTGCGCGCGTTCGCCCGATTCCTTGCAGGGCAGCGGTTCCCACGTGCCGTCCGGCGCCTGCTGATAGGCGCTGCAGGACGGCGAGGTGGACTTTTCCCCGCCCTTCTGGGCGTCGGAATTCCTCGCCAGTGCGGGCGCAGTCAGCACCGCAGCGGCGGCAATCGCGCCGGCGAAAACGCAATGGATATTCCGCATCAGGACCTCCTGTTCGAATTCGGAAGAGGCCGCATGCTTTCGAGGATTGTGACGATTTTGTGCCGCGGCAGAGGTTCCGTCGCGGCGTGCTTAATGCGGTGACGCTGGTTCGCTAAAGCGCGAATGAAATAAGGCTCGATCGCCGCAACGCCGGAGGTGCGCTCCCTCTCCCGCAAGCGGGAGAGGTGAAGGAGCCGCGGCCATCGATTCAACCGAAAGCCATTCCGTTTTAGCCGCCCTTGCTGCGGATCAGGCCGGCGAGATTGGTCTTCTGGGCTTCGCACCAGCCGGGCATGCCGAGGCGGCGCTGGTCCATGTCGGTTGCCTGGGTCGCAACCGCGACCTCAGCCATCAGATCATCGTCCTGCTTCTCGCCCATCTTGCCGCCGGTGTGCATCCAGGCGATCGCCTTGCGCACCTTCTCGGTGGTGCCGTCGGGCAGCTGCATCTGCTGCGCCCTCTGCACGAGGTCCTGATAGGCAAGATCGGTGTTGGGGCACTCGACCTTGGCGGCGAAGGCCTGCAAAACCATCGTCACATAGGTCGATCGCGGCGGCGCCTCGCCCGCGAGGGCCGGCGCGGCCAACAGCAACAGGCCCGTCATCAGAAAACCGGTGCGCATCCTTGGGACCTCCTCCGTTTTCTTGAGAGGCTAGCGGCCGGCACGCCGCTCGGCAATGGGACCGGGACACAATTGTCGCCGATCGGCCCGGCGGGCTAACCTGCGCTCCCCAGCATTGGAGCGCGACATGAGCCTGTTCAGCACGCCGTTCGACCCCACACGCGACACCGCGCTCGTCACCGGCGCGGGCAATGGCATCGGCCGCGCGATCGCGCTCGGCCTGGTCGGCGAGGGCATCCGCACCGTGTTCGCGGATGTCAGCGCGGAGCGGGTCCGCTCCGCGATCGATGCAAGCGAGGGGCCAGATCTCGCCGTGCCTTGGGTCGGCGATCTCGCCAGCCTCGAGGCCTGCGATGAGCTGCTGACGGCCGCACATTCCGCGCTGGGCGAGGTCACGCATTTCGTCCACAGCGCCTCGCCGCCGCGACGCGAGGTTGATCACGCGCTCGCGGTCGATCGCAAGACCTGGCAGGAGATGCATGCCGTCAATCTCGATGCCGGCTTTCACCTGGCGCGCGAGCTCGCCAAACGGCTGATCGCAGCGAAGCGGCCGGGCTCATTCCTGTTTCTGACTTCGCTGCATGCAGGTACGCCGCGCAACCTGCCGCATTATTCGACGGCAAAGGCGGCCATGGCGATGCTGGTGAAGGAGCTGGCCAAGACGCTCGGACGTTACGACATCCGCGTCAACGCGCTGGTGCCCGGCGCGATCGCAGCCGGCGGGTTCGTCGCCGATCCCGCGCTGGCGCGGCACATTCCGCTCGGGCGGCTCGGCGAGGCCAAGGACCTCGCACCGATGGCGCTCACGGTGCTGTCGAACAAGCTGTCCGCTTACGTCACCGGCGCAGCCTTCGTCGTCGACGGCGGATTGTCGCTGACGAACTGGTTCGAGGCGCCGGTGCTGGATTAGCCTAGCGCTGCCAGGCCGGCACCGGATCGAGCGGCGTGCGATAGAGCTCGTTGTGATCGCGATCGGTGACGCGCACCGCGCAGCCCTTCTGCTGCAGCTCCGGCTTCACCTGCGACAGCTCGCAAGCCAATTGATCGGCGCGATCGGAGGCAACCTCGATGTCTTCGAGGATGATTCCACCTTGGTTCTTGAACTCTTCACCAACCACGAGATCGAAATAATAGTAGGGCATCCGAATTCCCCGGTGTGACGATCTGAGCTGCAGTGCAAGTCTCAACACATGTCGGATGGTACCACTGAGTCGACATCTATCGAACGTACAGAGCGCGCAATCTCTGGGCTTATGGCGCAGAAATGATGTGCAACGTGCGGGCTCGTTAAGAATTTATTAAATATGCCTGCGCGATCATTAAGGCATGGAATTGCAGCAGAACCGGGCTCCGGGAACCGGCAGCTGCAAGAGAAGGCCGCCGGCATAGATCCCGACGGCCTTTTCTCTTGAGCCTGACATCGCTTCCCGTAATTTCCCGGGTTAACGCATCGCATCGACTCGGACAGCTTGCGTAAACTCGTGACAGCAAGGCTGCGGCGTTGCTCTAAAACGCGATGCGATGAGGATGAATCGTCATCGCGCTCAGGTTATTGCTTGAGCATCATTTTTTCGGAAAACCGCTACGCACTTTTCCGGATCATGCTCTAACGCAGCGGCATCGGCGGGCGCACGATAGGTCCGTCGTCATCGGCAACGGCTTGCGTCGTCGTGGTCGGCGCGGCGGCGGCCTGCGATGGCGGCGGCGGGGGTGCGAGCGGCGCGGGCGAAGAGGCCGGCATATAGGTCCGCGTCACAGGCGGCTTGGGCTTGCGAACCGGCGGCGCCGCCGCAGGCTGGGGCGGGAGCGCAGCAGCGCGTGCGCGCGGATCGACCGGCGGCCGCGCTTCGGTGACCGGCTTCGGTGCAGGCGGCTTGGCCATCTCACGCGCCATCTGCTCCTGTCCGGCCTTCAACTCGGCGATGTTGGCCTTGAGCTGCTCGATCTGCTGCGCCATCGCGGCGAGATCGCGTGTCATCGATTGCACCGACTGCGCTGCGTCGACGGGCTGTGTTGCTGCAGGCGCGACCGCAGCAAGCTGAGCCGCGGGCGGGGTCGCAGATTGATCCGCCGTTTGGTCGGGTGTGGCTTCGGCTGCGGGCGGCGCAGCCTGGGCGGCGGCGACCGGCGCGCTTTGCTGCGGTGTCGCAGACAGCAACGAGGTCGTCGGGAGCAGCGAGGTCAGCGCCGGAGTCCATTCGGCCAGCAACTGCATTGCCGTGTCGCCGTGCTTCTCCCAGGCGATGCTGGCGGCCACGCTGGCGCCGGCAAGCAGGAACGTGACGAACGCACCGCGCAGCCATTTGCGGACCGAGGATCGCTTCTTCATCACGGGACCATCGCTGGGCGTGAGACGGACAGCCGTGTCGATCGACGGTGCCGCGGCAGATTTTCCGTAGACGACGTTGATGGTGGACTCGGGCGGGCACGCCGGCTCCAGAGTGAACTTCGGCGTGACCTTGGGCTCCGGGGTAAACTTGGGCTCCGGACGCGGTGCGATCTCCGGCGCCAGCGACACGCTGGTGGCGCGCGAGGCGCGCACGATCTCGGGCGAGATCTGGACCGCGTCGTGCGGATCGTTGTCCTTGACCGTGTCCTTCACGATCTCATCGACGATTTGCTTGGCGTTCAGCGTCGCGAGCATCGCAGCTCCTTTGAAGCGCAGTGTTCGAGGTTTAAGTCATCCGCATTGGCGCGGGGCTGATCCGAGGTGAGCCCATGCCGGTCCCATGCCGGTCCCCATGACGCACGAGTCCAGCCGGGTTTGACCAAAGCAAGGCGAGGGGATGGAGATGATGCGACAGTCTTCCGCCGTTTGTGGTGATGGAACCCAATTTGCCGAACACGCGCATGTGTTCCCGCACCGCCTTGTTTTCAGCACGATTTTGGCAATATGTGGCGACGCTGGGGGCGCTGTTATTCCGCTATCGGGGGGCCGGCGGTGCCAAGATCTTTACTCGTTTTGTTCGTCGCAGCCCTGTTGCCGCTGGGCGGCTGCATGCAGACGACACTTTCGCCATCGACGGATGCGAGCATGACGCCGCGCGACCGTCAGTTGCTCGCGCACGCGCCTTACGCCAAGGCGAACGTGCCCGAGCAATATCTGCGTCACATCGTCGATTACCACCGCAAGGAGCAGCCGGGCACGATCCTGGTCGATACCGACGCGCGCTACCTCTATTACGTGCTGCCCGAGGGAAAGGCGATCCGTTACGGCGTTGCGGTCGGCGAGGAAGCCATGGCGTTCTCCGGCGTCGCGCGGGTCGGTCGCCTAGCGGAATGGCCGGACTGGATCCCCACCGCGGATATCCAGGCGCGACTCGGCCCGTATCCGGCGCGCGTTCCCGGCGGTCCCGCCAATCCGCTGGGCGCGCGGGGCATCTATCTCTATGTCGGCAACAAGGACACGCTCTACCGCATCCACGGCACCAACCAGCCCGAATATATCGGGCAGGCGATCTCGTCCGGCTGCATCCGGATGCGCAATGAGGACGTCATCGATCTCTACGACCGGGTCAAGCTCAATTCGATGGTTGTGGTGCTGCCGCCGGGGCAGAGCGCGCAGGCCGAGGCGGGTGGACGCTGGCGCGGGTGAGGCCGCGCGACCCGCCGGCTCGAGTTCTCGTGGATTGTTTGTGCGCGGCTACTCAGGCCGGGCGACCCGCCATTGCAGCGTCGTGGCATTGCCATTGGCGTCGCCCGGCGCCTTGTCTGCGGGCGAGGTGTAGAGCGGGCGATAACGGTACGCCCACATCTTGCTGCCGTCGTTGCGGCTGATCACGGTGAAGTCGCCGACGGCCCTGGCATCGGCCGTCGCCGCCAGCGGCACCCAGCTCTCGGTGCATTTGCCGTTGCAGTTCGATGTCTTTCCGGTGGTGTCGCGCTCGTAATAGTAGAGCGTCATGCCCTTGAGATCGACGAGCTTGGGACCCTGCTTGGTCAGGACCACCTTCGCCGGCGCAATCGTCGCCTCGGGCTTCGGCGGAGGCGGGGCATCGCCGCCGCCATGGCCGTTGGCGAGCGCGTGACCGGTCGAGAGCGCGATGGCCGCGGCCACAACGAGGAACCTGAACATCCGAAACTCCGCCCCGCAAAGTTAATCGCGCGTTAGGCGCCCAATGCGGCCGACGTTAGCAGCCGAAGGTTAGTTCCTGGTTTCGTGCGCTGCGACAATTACGGACGTGGCCGGATCAGACCTGCGCATCGCGCAGCGGGGCGCGGCTCAGCTCGTTGCCGGCGGCGATGGCCTTGCGCAGCAGCCGCATCAGCTCCTCGCCCTCTTTCGCGCTGAGGCCGCGCAGCATGATGCGCTGCGCAGATTCGACGGCCGGCGTGATTTTGCGTAGCGTGCGCCGGCCCTCGTCGGTGATCTCGAGCTCGCGCGCGCGGCGGTCGCGGCTGGAGGGGCGGCGTTCCGCGAGACCCTTCTGGACCAGGCGATCGATCACGCCGGTGATGGTGGTGCGATCGTAGGCGATCAATCCGGCAAGCGTCACCTGGTCCAGCCCCGGATTGGCCTTGATGGTCGCAAGCGCGGCGTATTGCACCGGCGTGAGATCGAAGCCGGCGTCCTCGACCTCGGCCAGGAACACCGCGACCGCGATCTGCTGGAAGCGGCGCGCCAGATGTCCGGGCATGTCGTTGTTATCTTTCACCGAAATCTCCTCTGCGGGCAGGGCGCTGCGGATCGTTGACAAGTATACTGATAGTCAGCATACTGAGCAATATCCAAACCGAAACCGGCGGGAGAGGTGCTCATGCAATTCCATCTCAATGGATTTCAGCCGGGCGACCCTGAAATCGCCGATCCTGCCGCGCGCGTTCAGGCATCGGGGGCAGCGGGCGCCGTGCCTGGCGAGGTCGACGTCCTCATCGTCGGCTGCGGGCCGGCCGGCCTGACGCTCGCCGCTCAGCTCGCGCAATTCGCTGACATCAAGACCTGCATCGTCGAGCAGAAGCCGGACCGCCTGCTGGTCGGTCAAGCCGACGGCATCGCCTGCCGCACCATGGAGATGTTCCACGCCTATGGCTTCAGCGAGCGCGTGCTGAAGGAGGCCTATTGGGTCAACGAGACGACGTTCTGGAAGCCGGATGAAGGGACGCCGGAGAAGATCGTCCGCAGCGGCCGGGTGCAGGACGTCGAGGACGGGCTGTCGGAATTCCCGCACGTCATCCTGAACCAGGCGCGCGTCCATGATTGCTTTCTCGACGTCATGCGCAAATCGCCGGCGAAGCTCGCGCCGTATTACAGCCGACGCGTGCTTGATCTCAATGTCGATCCGGCCGCCGGCGCCGACGATCATGCCGTGACCGTGCGCCTCGAACGCGTCGATGCCGCAAACGAGGGCAAGGTCGAGACGATCAAGGCCCGCTACGTCGTCGGCTGCGACGGCGCCCGCAGCACGGTGCGCAAATCGATCGGTCGCGAGCTGCACGGGGATTCCGCCAACCACGCCTGGGGCGTGATGGACGTGTTGGCCGTAACCGATTTTCCGGACATCCGCTTCAAGTCGCTGATCCAGTCGGCCAAGGACGGCAGCCTGCTGATCATTCCGCGCGAAGGCGGCTACATGGTCCGCATCTATGTCGAGCTCGCCAAGCTCGATGTCGGCGAACGCGTTGCCAATCGCAACATCACCGCCGATGACGTGATTGCGAAAGCGCAGCGGATTCTGAAGCCGCATCGGCTGGAGGTGAAGGAAATCGCTTGGTGGTCGGTCTACGAGATCGGCCAGCGCCTCACCGACAAGTTCGACGACGTGCCGGAGGGCGAGATCGATACGCGCCTGCCGCGCATCTTCATCGCCGGCGATGCCTGCCACACCCACAGCCCGAAGGCGGGGCAGGGCATGAACGTCTCGATGCAGGATGCCTTCAATCTCGGCTGGAAGCTCGCCGCCGTGCTGCGGAGCCGGTGTGCGCCAAGCCTCCTGCATTCCTATTCGGCCGAGCGCCAGGCCGTCGCGAAGGAGCTGATCGATTTCGATCGCGAATGGGCGGGGATCCTCGCCTCCGCCGCCAAGGCCGGCGGCGCCGATGCCGCCAAGACGCAGGACTATTTCGTCCGGCACGGACGCTACACCGCGGGCACGGCAACGCACTACAGGCCCTCGGTGCTGACAGGCGCGGCCACACATCAGCACCTCGCGCAGGGCCTCATCGTCGGCAAGCGCTTCCATTCCGCGCCGGTGATCCGCCTGACGGACGCCAAGCCGGTGCATCTCGGCCATGCCGCAGAGGCCGACGGCCGCTTCCGCATTTACGCGTTCTCGCCTGCTGAGAACCCCGCAACGTCGGGCTCGGCCATTCGCGCCTTGTGCAATTTCCTCGCGGAGTCCCGGAAATCACCTGTCCGTCGATACACGCCTCTCGGCGCCGACATCGACAGCGTGATCGATCTGCGCGCGGTGTTTCAGCAGGACCATCGCGAGCTTGCCATCGAGGCGATGCCGCCGATGTTGCTCCCGGGCAAAGGCCGTTACGGCTTGTACGATTACGAGAAGATGTTCTGCCCGGATCTCAAGAGCGGCCATGACGTTTTCACGATGCGCGGCATCGATCGGGCGGCCGGCTGCATGGTTGTGGTGCGGCCCGACCAGTATGTCGCGACCGTACTGCCGATCGACGATTTTGCCGGGCTCGCCTCGTTCTTCGACGCCTTCATGCTGCCGGTGGACTGACGCCGAAAGCGCCGTGCCGATGAACGACGGATGAATATTGAACTTCGCGCGTGCGCGCGTTCTCAATCTTTCTACGGATGCGGTGATGACGTGCGGAACGCTCGTTCCGCCTGCGCGTTCCGTCTCGAAAGAGGAGGAACACGCCATGAAATTCAGAAGCGTTCTGGTTGCCGCATTGCTGTTCATCCCGACGGCCGCGCTGGCCGCGCCGGGCATCGTCACCGTCTCGACCGGCTTGCGTGCCGGGCCGGGCACGGGCTTTCCCCTGGTCGATCGCATCCCCGGAGGCGCCCGCGTCAACATCCATGGCTGCCTGCGCGGCAAGGCCTGGTGCGATGTCAGCTTCTCCGACGATCGCGGCTGGGTGTCGTCGCAATATCTCGAATATCTCTACCGCAATCACTACGTCTATCTGCCCGACTATATCGACGAGATCGACGTGCCCGTCGTGCCGTTCGTGCTGACCTCCTACTGGTCGAAGTATTATGCGGGACGGCCCTGGTACCACCGCCACGCTTATTGGAATAATTACTGGAGCTCGCACGAGCGCTTTGCGACGCGCATGACGCTCGATCCGCGCGCAGCCCGCATCGGTCGCGCGGCGACGCGCGATGCGGCGGTTGCACTGGAGCGCAGCGGCGTGCGCGGCAAAGGCGAGGCCGCAATCTCCGGACGTGACGCCGCCACCGCGCGGCCCGACGCTGCGATCGCAAAACGCGATGCTGCGATCGGAAAGCGCGACGCAGCGATCGCAAGGCGCGACGCAGCGATCGCCAAGCGCGACGCTGGAGTAGCAACCGACCGGGCGCGCGCCGGCAGCAGCGAGCGCATCGCGCATGAGCGGGTCAATGTGCAGAGCCGCAATCCACGCGACGCACAGGCGCGCATGATGCACGAGCAGGCTGCAGGCCGTGCCGCCGTCCGCACGCAGCCGATGCCGCGTGCGCATGAAGCCCCGCGCGTATCGGCCGCGCCGGCCGCGCGGCCCGCGGTGCCGCATTCGGCGCAGCCGAGCGTCAGCCACGGTTCGCCGATGAACGCACATGCGCAGATGCCGGCGCCGCGTGCCGCTGCGCCTGCCGCGCAGCACGGCGGTGGCGGCGGCGCTCCGCACATCAATGCCGCGCCGCATGGCGGCGTTGCACCGGCGGGCGGGCCCGGCGGCGGGCACCAGAAGCACTAGCACCAACGAAAGCCCGGCCCTCGTGCCGGGCTTTCCGCTTGCGCGCGCCGTCGGGTTCCGTGCGCGTACAATTTAAGAAAGTTCTTCGCGGGCAGATTTCATCGATCGTAAGATGTCTATCCAAAGCTGTAAGCATCCACTCGGGGCAGCGGGGCACCGGAGGATGACGATGAGACAGAGCCAAGCGGAGACGCGCCGTCAGCAAAATGTCGCGAAGCGATCGATGACCAAGGAGGCCAAGCAGCTGGCCAACTTGATTGCCGGACTGCGCCAATCCCTCGAAGAGATCCACAAGGAGCGGGCGAGCATCAAGCTCTCGGGCGCCGAAATGGGTATGCTCGACGAGCGTCGCAACAATCTGCTGCTCACAATCGCAGCCCTCAATGACCGCCTCTCGGCGGTGCAGGGCCTGATCAATCTCGGCCGCCCCCATATCATCCGCGTGCACTAGCGCCGATCCGAGGTAGCGAGATCGGCTCTGTTGCGACGGCACGGGGCCGGCCACAGGCCTCGTGGACGGCACCAAATTGCCACGCTCCCGGCGAATTGCCGCCAAAGCCCGCTGCCACGAGAAGGCCGGGTGCAGGGCGACGCAAGGGGATGCGAATTGGCCTACAAGATGGTCGCAGAACGCGACAACGAGAAGTACAGTTTCGCCCGCGAGAGCCGGTTGCTCATCGTGGCGAAGGCGAAAGTGTGGGCGAGCGAAGGATGGCGGGTGGTCATCACCGACCAGGATGGCAAGGCCTACGCGCCGCCCGAATTCGATCAACTGTCCGCGGCGTGATGGTGGGGCGCGACCTGACTGCGCCTCTGCTGGTTCTAGCGGCGGCGATGCTGTCGGCGACGGCCGCCGTCGCGCAAAATCTGGATGCCGGCAAGTCGCCCGCCAAGCTCTTCGCCGAAGGCTGCGCGACCTGCCACCGCAGCCCGCGCGGCTTGGCCAAGGGACGCTTCAGCCTGACGCTGTCCTGGTTCCTGAGGGATCATTACGTAACCAGCTCCGATTCGGCGAAAGCGCTCGCCGCTTACCTGGCATCGGTTGACGAGCCGCCGCCCCGGGGTTCGGCCAAGCCCGGTGCAAAGGCGCCCCGGTCCGCTCCGCGTCCGGCCATGCCCGTTCAGAGCCGGTAGCCGCGCGCATCAGCGCACCGTGGTCTCCGAGAACAGGTTGATGATCACCACCCCTGATACGATCAGCGCGATGCCGACGAAGGCTGCGGCGTCCAGGATCTGACGGAACAGCACGAAGGAGACGGTGGCGGTGAGGATGATGCCGACCCCGCCCCAGATCGCATAGGCGATGCTCAACGGGATCACCCGAATCGCCACCGAGAGCGCGTAGAACGAGGCGATGTAGAACAGCACCATCGCCAGCGTCGGCCAGGGACGGGTGAACTGCGCGGACTGCTGCAGGAACGCCGACGCGGTGACCTCGAACACGATGGCGAGGGCGAGAGCCGTGTAGGCGTTGAAGGCGGACGTCATGAGCCTCTCGGCGTGAGGAAGATACCGCGCGGCTGTCGCGAATATCACGTGCGAATGACGAACCTGCGACATTGCCGATGCCACCCGGTGACCTGCGCTCCATCCAGCTACTCTTGCCACACCCGACGTTTGACTCTACGGACCTCTCTCATGCTCGTCATTTCCATTCAGAGCCAGGTGGTCCACGGCCATGTCGGCAATAGCGCAGCCGCCTATGCCATGCAGGCGGAGGGCGTGAACGTTGCGGCGGTGCCGACGACGCTGCTGTCCAACCATCCGCGCTATCCGAGCCTGCGCGGGCGGGTGCTGGAGACCGAGCTGGTCGCCGATCTCCTCAAAGGAGTCGAGGAGCGCGGCTTGGTCGACGAGGCCGCGGTGCTCGTCACCGGCTATCTCGGCTCGCCCGGCAATGCCGGCGTGATCGCCGATTTCGTCGAGCGGGCGCGCACGCGGAATGCGAAGCTGGTCTATCTCTGCGATCCCGTGATCGGCGACGACGGCCGTGTCTATGTCGCGGACGGCATCCTGGACGTGGTCCGCCATCGGCTGCTGCCGGCGGCGAACCTGACGACGCCGAACCAGTTCGAGCTCGAGCTGCTCTCGGGGGTCACAATTGCCGACGCCCAGGGCCTTAGCGCGGCGTGTGCGGTATTGGCAGGGGCAGGCTGCGCCATCGTCACCACCGGCTGCACCCTCGCTGACACGGCAGCGGGGCAGGTGGAGACGATCCTGTGCAGCGACGGGCGATTGTCGCGCTTTGCGACGCCGCGCCTGCCGATCCGTCCCTACGGCACCGGCGATCTCCTCACCGGGCTGATCGCGGCGCATCTGGCCAAGGGCGAAGCGATGGACTCGGCGGTGCGGCGCGCGGTCGACACGGTCTTTGCGGTGCTGGTACGCACGCAGGACGCCGGCTCGGCCGAGATGCAGCTGGTGCCGCTGCCGACGGCGGAGCACAAGTCGTAAACGGTCAGGTCGCGCGCTTGACGGCCGATTGCGCCGACTTCTGCGGCTTGGCCGGGCTCTTCTGCTCGCGCGCGGCGTGGGACTTCGGCGGCTTGGCGCTCGCGACCGCCCGCGGCTTCTTCGACTTGGCACTGGCAACGTCCTTGCGATCGGAGGTGCCGCGCTTCGAGATATATTCCGCCCCGTCGATCGGGCCGACATGCGGCGGATCGCGGTCGAGATAGGGCCGGCCGATGCCGAATGCCTTGCCGTTGGCATCGACCCACTTCCACAGGATTTCGGTCGAGACCCAGCGCTGCGCCCGGTTATTGCCCTGCGTGCTGACGATATCGGCCGCCATGCCGTGGCCATAACCGCCGCGCGTGCTGCCGCCGTGATAGGACCGGTCGGAGGCAGCCTTCAGGCCGCTCGCGATCGACTGGCGATAATCGTCGCGAAACGCGCTGGTGATACCCGGCGACAGGCCGGCGGCTTCGGCCGCGAGCATCATGCGGAACAGCTTCTGCTTGAAGCTCTTGTCCATGCCGCCGATGACGTAGTCCATCATCGACATGCCGGCGCGCTCGGCCGCCTTCGGATCCTTCCAGGTGAAGTCCTGATCGACCAGCTTCGTGAAGCTGCGCATCACCGTGACGGTCTTGCCCTTGCGCTTGATGGTGACGGCGCGCCGGTCCTGAACCTTGATCGAGTCCTCCTTGGGCGTGCGCTGGTAGAGCGCCCAGAGATAGCGATCCATGCAGGCCTCGATGACGAAGCATTCGTCGAGCACGGCGACGGTGTCGGCGGGCGGAGACGCTTTGGCCGCAGGCGCGACGGGGCCGCTCGCGATCGCCTCGGGGGACAACGCATCCGTCGCCACGATCTCGGTGGGATCGGCCGATGCGAGCTTGACGGGCTCGGGCAGAGGGGCCGGGGCAACCTCGCTGACGATAGGCTCCGGTTCAGGCGAGATCTGCGGCCCGGGCACTGCTTCCGCCGGCAGGATCAGCACCGGGTCGGCCGAGGCAAGCTTGACGGTGGAGGCGGGCTCCTCGGGCGCTGCCTCTGCTGGCGCGGCAGGGGCGGGCGCCGCAGCGACGGCGGCAGCGATGTCGGCCGTCAAGGCGAGGCCATCCTCGATGGTCGCAGCGCGCGGCACGTCGGCGAGGTCGATACGGCCGAGATCCTTGGCGCGCGAGATGGCGGCTGCATTGGCGCCGCTGTTCTCGATGAGGGCAGGCGCATAGGCGGAGAGAGACAACGCGAGCCACCCGGCGAGAACGGCCGAGGGACACGACACCGCCACCAGAAGAGACCGCCGATCGTTCATGATCCCTGCCTCCAAACGGTCTGCTCGAACCATCTTGCCCGAACAGTGATGATGCAAACAGTCTGACCAAAACAGTCTTGCACGGAAAGGCACGCAGCACGTCGATTGTTCGGGCCACGGTGTGGCGGCGCAATGGCGCAAATCGGCGAGTGCGGGCTTTTCGAGGCAGGTGTTGCCGAAGTGCAACGCTGGGTTCCATTCGGCGTTGCCGCAACTTTGTTGTTGCTGGTGCGTTGGAGGCGCCATGACGCATCCCTCGCTTCGTCCCATGGACGCCTTCGACCCCACCGAGCCCGCCATCCTGCACGATCGTCTCTCCGACATGATCATTACCTGGACCGCCGATCAGGCAGATGACTACCGGCGCGCCAGCCGGCCCGGCGCGGATGGAACGGTGGCCTGGAAGAGCTTTCTCTTTGATGGCTGGGGCAACGTGCTCGGTGGCTGAGCACCTCCCTTGGAGCGCGAGCTACGCCTTCTTCACGAACTCCGACTTCAGATTCATCGCGCCGATGCCGTCGATCTTGCAGGCGATGTTGTGGCCGTCGCTGGCGTCCTGCAGGCGGATGTTGCGCACCTTGGTGCCGCCCTTGACGACCGAGGACGAGCCCTTGATCTTGAGATCCTTGATCACGATGACGCTGTCGCCGTCGGCGAGCACATTGCCGTTGGCATCGCGCACGCTCGCATCCTGCGCCGCATCCGAGGCTGCGTCCGCCGCGCCGCTCCATTCATGGCCGCATTCCGGGCAGACCCAAAGATCGCGGTCCTGATAGGCGTGCTCGGAATTGCAGGTCGGGCATTTCATCGTGTCGGTCATGACGGGTCTTGTCTCGCGGTTCGTTCGCGGCGCGACCCTAGAGGCGGGAACCGGGAAAGCAAGGAAAAGCTGCGAACGGCGCAGGGCCGGCGGCACCTGCCGGTGCGATACCACCGAGCGATGCCTGCTGACACCAGCGCGAGCCCTTCAATGAAGCAACGGCGCGCGTTGAGCTGCATCAACGGGCACTGCCCGCGAGGGTCGTATCGTCTCTTCGGAAATGACCACCGAAAGGCCGCGCGATGGACGACACGCTCAGACGAAAGATCCAGACCTTGCTGGACCAGCACCGCACGATGCGGATTGCGACCCTTCGCCCCGATGGCTGGCCGCAAGTCACGACAGTCGGCTATGCGAACGAAGGTTTGACCATCTACTTCCTCTGCGGCACCGACAGCCAGAAGGCGCAGAACCTCTCGCGGGACGACCGCGTGTCGCTGGCGATCGATGACGATCCGGCGCAAGTGATGGAGATCACCGGCCTGTCCATGGCGGCGCGGGCGGTGGCCGTGACCGATCCGGCCGAAGCCGAGAAGGCGATCGCGCTGCTGATGGCACGTTATCCCGAGCAGAAGGCCGCCGGCCTTCCCGTGCCGAAGCCGTCCGAGGTGCGGCTGATCCGTCTCACGCCGACGGTGATCTCGCTGCTCGATTATTCCAAGGGATTCGGTCACACCGATCTTGTGACGTGCTGAGGCGCTTTCTTGACGCAGATCAAGCTGGCCCTGCGGTGCAAATCTAGGCTGCTCGATCAGTCAATCGCGGTGAGGTTGGGCGATGTCGCACAGTGCTCGAATCTCCATCGGCATCGTCATCCTGATCGCGTTGTCGGTGCTGTTTCTCTTCAGCGTCGTCCACACCGCCGCCGGGGCGCCGAGACCCGGCTCGGGCGCGATCGCCGCAGGTCATCGCCTGGCGCAGGCCTGGTGTCAGTCGTGTCACGCGATCGAGCCGCACATGGCCGGGTTCTTCGACGAGGCGCCGAGCTTCCAATCCATCGCCGACCGCAGCGGCACCACCGCGCTGTCGCTCAAGGTGTTTTGGCGGACCAGCCACCAGAACATGCCGAACCTCGTGATCTCGCCGGAGCAGGCCGAGGTGCTCGCGGCCTACATCCTGAGCCTGAAGGGCAATTGAGGGCCGGGCCAAGATTTTTTGAAAACAACCCCATGCACAGTAGCGATCCCCATGGAATCGTGCGGGTTTTGTTTTCCTTCGGTAATACCGAATAAAATTTGACCCGTCGAGGCTGGGCAAGAACGTCGTTTTTTGAGAGTTGATGTAGGATTCGTCTTATGGCGAATCGCACATTCAAGACCGGCGAGAGCCGGGAGCAACCCAGTCTTCTGCCTGCGCGGATTGAGGACTATGTCGGGCCGGACAATCCGGTGCGGGCAATCGAGAGCTTCGTTTGCGCGCTCGACCTTGCAAAGCTTGGTTTCGGTAACGCGGATCGTGGCGCGGAAGAAGTCGGGCAGCCGCCGTATGATCCTGCCGATCTGCTGAAGCTCTATCTTTACGGCTACATCAACCAGGTCAGGTCGTCGCGACGGCTAGAGCGGGAATCTGGCCGCAATCTGGAGCTGATCTGGCTGCTGAAGGGACTGAAGCCGGGTTATCGGACGATTGCCAACTTCCGCAAGGAGAACTGGAAGGCGCTGAAGGCCGCGAACCGCAGCTTCGTGCTGCTGGCTCGGGAGCTTGGGCTTGTGGGCGGCACGATCGTAGCGATTGATGGTTCCCTGTTCCACGGCGACGCCAGCAAGGCTTCCATCTTTACGCGCAAGCGGCTTGGCGAGCAGATCGCGAGGAGATGGCGGTGATATCGCTGCGAAGGTCGCGGCGCTGATGGCGAAGCGTTCACGTGCCGAGGCCGATCTGGCTCGGCTGGAAGAGAGTGGCGAGACGCAAATGTCGCTGACGGATCCGGACGCCCGGCTTCTGGTCAAGAATGGTCAGGGCATTGCAGGCTACAATGTGCAGACCGCGGTTGATGACAAGCACAAGCTCATTGTCGCGAGTGAGGTAGTCAACGACAGCAGTGATGTTCGACAGCTCTCTGCGATGGCCAAGGCGGCCAAAAAGGCTCTTGGAGCCGAGACACTGCAGGCGCTGGCCGATGAGGGCTATTACAGCAGTGTCGAACTGAAGGCCTGCGAGGACGAGGGTATCATTGCCTATGTACCGCTGCCCGAAGGTAGCGCGCGGCTCGAGAAGCAAGGCCGCTTTGCGCTCAAGGACTTCAACTATGATGGTGCAACCGACACCTACCGTTGTCCTGCGGGCCAGCCGCTGCATCCGTTCAAGAGCAGACAAAAGAACACCAGCGGCCGCATTGAGATCCGTTACGCGGCCCGTGTAGCAATCTGCAGGAGCTGCCCGCTCAAGGTCCGCTGTCTCTCACCGACCACCACCTACCGGACCATTGGTCGCTGGGAGCATGAAGATGTTCTCGAACGCCACCGCGCACGGATGCAGGGTGCGGGCGAGCTGATGCGTCGTCGTTCGGGGATTGTCGAGCATCCGTTTGGCACGCTCAAATGCCGTGCCGGCTATCGTCATTTCCTGGTCCGCGGCTTCGACAAGGTCCGCGGCGAATGGAGCCTGATGGCGCTCTGCTACAATTTCACCCGTGCGCTCAACATCCTTGGATTTGACGGGTTTCTGGCTGCCCTCGCAAAGAGGCTTGCTGTTTGCCAATGTATCTTCGCAGCCCTCCTCCAGCACATCCTGGTTGCTCCAGAGCCTCTCTGGACCAATATCCGACCGCCGCTCCAAATCGGCCGCTTCGTTCCGGCATGAGCCCGCCAACGACCAATTCTTGCCCAGCCTCGTCGGGCAAAACAATGGCATGATGCGATGGTGGCGCTCGTCCGTTGCGGGGTGCTTCATGAGCGCAGCGGATGGAGCGCAGTCGGGGACGTCGGGTGCGGCACCATCCCGGATTACGCTTGCGCTCCAGCCGGGCTACGCTCGCTCCGCAATCTGCGACGAGCCCCTCATGAGCTTTCTCCTCAACATCGACGTTCCCGACGTGGCGAAAGCCACGACGTTCTACACTGAAGCCTTTGGCCTCACGGTCGGCCGCCGCTTCGGGGCCGACTTCGTCGAGCTGCTCGGCTGGCCGGCGCCGGTGTATCTCCTGACCAAGCAGGCCGGCACGGTCGGCGCCGGCGGCGACCGCCGCCGCTATGAGCGGCACTGGACGCCGGTGCATATCGACGTCATCGTCGACGATGTCGACGCAACCCTCAAGCGTGCGCTCGCTGCGGGTGCGATCCTCGAGGCGGACGCGCGCGATGCGCCTTATGGGCGGATCGCGATGCTCGCCGATCCGTTCGGGCACGGCTTCTGTCTGCTGGCGTTCAGCGCGCAAGGCTACGACGCGCTGCTGGGACGTGCGTAGCCTGGATGGAGCGCGAGCTTAATTCGGGGCCGAGCCTGCGGCACCCCGGATTGCGCTTTGCTCCATCCGGGCTACGCTCGCTCGCGGAAAGCTGCGCCGACATCGGAGCGACATGCCAAAGAAACTGAAGACCTACCAGACCTCGCTCGGCTTCTACGATCAGGCGATCGCCGCGCCCTCGATGAAGGCGGCGCTTGCCGCATGGGGCGCCAGCTCCAATCTGTTCCATCAGGGCGTTGCGAAGGAGACCGACGATCCTGATGTCGTCGCCGCGACCATGGCGAAGCCGGGCGTGGTGCTCAGGCGCCCGGTCGGCTCGGATGGCCCGTTCACCGAGAGCGCGGAGCTGCCGACCGTTCTTGGCGAGGGCGAGGCGAGGCCCAGGAGAAAATCGAAAGGCAAATCGGGATCGCAGAAGCGTCCTGCCAAGACGGCCCGGACAGCATCCCGCGAGATCCATGATGCAACGGCCCGCAAGGCCGCCGCGGCCTTCGAGAAAGAGGAGCGACGTCGCGAGGCAGCGCGTGCCAAGGAAGAGGCCGCCCGCGCCAAGGAGCGCGCGCGGCGCGACAAGGCGGTTGCCGCGGCGGAAGCGGCGCTCGACGAGGCAAGGCGCGAGCACGAAGCCAAGGCCGAGGCGATCGAAGCCGAGCGCACCGCACTCGCCGCGCGCGCCGAGGCCGAGCAGGAGCGCTGGGACAAGCAGAGGAAGAAGCTGGAAGAGGCCCTGCGCCGCGCGCGCGAATGAGAGGCAAGTAGCCCGGATGAAGCGCAGCGCAATCCGGGGGCGGTCGTGCAACGACGCAACGCCGGTCCCGGATTTTGCTTTCGCTCCATCCGGGCTACCCGCTCTTCGCCGATACGATCGTCGGGAGCAATTCATTTACCATGGCTTCGGCCGTCGGTTCAAAGCTTAGCAGTATGGAGAACCTTCTGCGCTATCTTCGCCCAAATAGATTCGTGCTTCGGGAGCCGTCATGAGCGATCATCGCGCCGCGGTCAGGCATCACACGCTGAGGACGGGCATCGTCGAATTCGACAACGGCAGCGGCAGCACCCTCAGCGTGCCCTGCACGATCCGCGACGTCTCCGGCACCGGCGCGCGCGTGGAGCTCAATGCGTCGCTGTGGGTCGCCGAGCAGTTCACGCTGATCTTCAGGAGCGGCCTGCGCAAGGGCTGCCGCATCGCCTGGCGCAAGGGCCGGCTGATCGGCAGCGCGTTCGCGGACGGCTATGCGAGCGCGGACGAACAGGCGCTGATGATGACCGCGGAGGAGCAGACCCGGCACCGCCGCGGCATCGGCGCGCGCGTCAAGGCGGCGCGCGAGGCCCGCGGCTACACCACGGCGCAGCTCGGCGAGCACCTCAGTGTCACGCCTGCCTTCCTGGCGCAGGCCGAGCAGGGCGAGGCGGACATTCCGCTGTACCTGCTGATGCATATCGCCGATTTGCTGATGGTCGGTCTCGACCGGCTCGTGGCGGGCGCCGCGCCCGAGGAGGTGGATGCGGCGTAGGGTGGGGCGGTCCGTCACCCCGTCTCCGTCCGTTCGCGTTACGCTTGCTGAATGCCAGAGCGCGCGCCTCGTCCTTCGAGACGGCGCTGGCGCGCCTCCTCAGAGGGTGAGGCTCAGCGGGATCTTCGCGTGCTGAAGCTGCTGCCGCGCACTCTGCCCTCATCCTGGGGAGCCCGCTCAAAAGCGGGCGTCTCGAAGGATGGCCGCAGAAAAATCTCGCGCGAAATTTGCTTGCCTTGCCTGGCATCCTTTTGCACTCTTTGAGCGAAGGAGACCAACGCATGACAAAGATGACCGCCGCCTGCGCGCTCGGAACCGCCCTGGTGCTGAGCAGCCTTGCAACATCAGGTGCGGAGGCGAAGGCGCGAAAAGCCGTCGTCGTTCGCGCACCACAAGAGCGGCTCATCGTCACGGCGCCCGTGCTGCGGCCAACGCCGTGGGATTACAACATCGTCCCGCGCTATCGCTATCGCCCGGAGGACGACAAGGTCGATCCCTACGGCCCGCCCTTTGTGCCGTCCTACGTGCGCTATGAGGGATGGCGCTGGCCGTATTGGTGGTAGGCACGGCGCAAGGGCGCCCTTTGCCCTACGGCACTGGGCGGCACCGGTTGAGACTTTCCCCGAATTCCCCATATTGCGGGAATGTCGAAGGATGCGCTCGCGAACCTGACCTCAGCCGTGACGACGATCAACACGCCGATGCCCGTCGGGATCGACGAAGCGACTCTGCTCGCATGTCTGAAAGGGGAGATTTTCGAGCGCAAATGGCGCGTGCACGTGCAGGCGTTGTTCGACGAGGTCGATGTTTCCGTCATCCATCAGCTGGTGGTTGATCATATCGTGACGTTCGACGAATTGTCGAAGGCCATCGACGCCTGGCAGGTCACGGAGTCCGAGAATGAGAGATGGGTCAGGGAGATGGCTTCCTTCGAGATGGGAAGATCTCCTGGAAAAGGCATTGGTCGCGCTCGATAGTCTGGAGGGCGGTGCCGGACCGTGGACGTTCGGCGGCGGCACCGCGCTCGCGCAGATCCTGGGTCACCGGATCAGCTACGACGTCGATATCTTTCTGGACTCGAGCACGGCCTTGAAGAAGCTCGCGCCGAATGTGAACCCGGTGACGAAGTCGCTGTGTGATACGTGGCAATGGCCTGGCAGGTACCTGAAGCTCATCCTGCGCGACGTCGGTGAAATCGATTTTCTGAACGCCCCGTCCTACATCGACAATCCGACCTATGAACTGAAATTCGGCGCGCGCAGCATCGCGGCGGAGCGGCCCGCGGAAATCGCGACCAAGAAGCTGGTCTATCGCGCATCGACCTAGACGGCACGCGACGCCTTCGATCTCGCCGCGATCTTTCTGCATGATCGTTCAGCGCTGGGCGAGATCGCGCAATCTCCCGCCGTCACCGACTCGGTCGTGTCGTCTGCGCAGAACCGGCTGAACCTCGCGAAGCACCAGTATCAAGCGGAGATGAGAAGCCTGATCAACGCGACACCACGGGGGGAGGAGTTCATCGATAGAGCTTGCGAGATGGCTCTAGAGGCGCTTGCGGAGATTCGCGATTTGATTCCTAAAAGATGAAGTGGATTAATGATGTGACGAATCGGCCGGCGCCCACGCAGAACCGAATACTCGCCGATGGCGTGAGGCGCCGCCGATGACAGGTTGTGCGCGTGCGGCAGCCCTCGATTCCGCCACGCTCGATCCGGGCCAGTCTCGTTGAGCAATTGGTGCGGACAGGCCAGGTGCTTGAGAAAACGACATTTCTCCAGCTGGTGCGCGGACAAGTTGAATTTTGATGGCTCGTCATCTCTGCGTGCAGAGCTTCGATTAGGAAAAAATGGCAAAGTAGAGACTGTCAAGAATACATTGAGGTAGAACGGCACTTATCCCCGTAATAAACCCAATGCTGCTTGGGGTTCTGGGCGCGTATTGGGAGGACAGTCATGGCAAGTGTCGAACAATTGCACAGACGGGACGGAGTGAACTTGGTCCAACTCGAAGCCGACATCAGTTCGATCCGGTCGGGAAGCTCCATTACTTCAATTAATCTGCCTGATTACGTCGAGCACACCGCGGGCGTGTCGCGCGTCGGTGCGCTCAGTGCAGAAGCGGTCATTCGCGACTATGAGTCCGCTGCAAAAGAGATCGAGGCCATGGGCACCGAGTTGATCGACGCCGCGCAAAAATGCGAGGCGCTGACGGCCCAGGTTCATGATGCGATCGCCTTCATGCGAGAAACGGCGGCGGGCTATCGTGAAGAGGGACGGAAGATCTTCAAGCGTATCGAAGAATGCGCGCTGTTCACCGAAGACGTTCGCAAGACCTGCGAACAGGTCAAACGCAGAATGACTGAAGTCTCCGTTGGCCCATCGTCCGATGAGGAGCTTGCGCCGCAGGAGCCCGAGCTGACGGGGATAGCGGCCAAGGTGACGATGAGCGAAGTACGGTGAGGCGGGCGTAGGTCCGTAGGGTGGGTTGGCTCCGCGACTGCGCAAAGCGCAGCCCGCTGGCGTAACCCACCCTAAGGCACGCCTGTAGCCCGGATGAAGCGAAGCGCAATCCGGGGACTTGCCCCGAGCTGCACTGGTCCCGGATTACGCTTCGCTCCATCCGGGCTACGCTCTCAAGCAGGCCCCTTGCGGGCTCACCAATCCGGATCGCCGTAATAAGGGCCGGCCATATAGGGCGGCGGCATCCAGGGGCCTCGCGGCGGCGGCCTGGGTCGCCGTGGCGCGGCGTCCGGTACGTGCGCCCGGGCACGCGCAGCCGCATCGTTGTTCACCACGCTGCGCACGACGGGCTTGGCGGCTGCAGAGGCGGATGACGCCGATGATGCGCTCAGCTGCGTTTGCAGCGCCTGAACCTGCGCGGCGAGGCGCGCATTGTCCGCCGCATCCTTCTCCTGCGCGGCCTTGAGCTGCTCGATGGTGGCGGCCTGGTCGCGCAGGGTCTGCTCGCTGCGGCTCTTCAGCTGCTCGAGCTTGCCGTTGATGTTCGCAAGCTCGCTCGTGATGGCCCTGAGCGATTGCGCGAGCTCGGACGATGACGGCTCGGCCGCCGTGGCGGCAGGCTTCGGAGCGCTTTCCGTCTCCTTGGGTCCCGGCGGCGCAGGCACCGGGCTCGGCTCGTCCGCGGCCGCCAGCAGCACCGTCGCCGGCTGCGCCGGGCTTTCCGCCGTGGACGTTTGCGTGGAACTGCTCGCGGCCGGCGGAGCCCATCGCGCCATGATCGACTTGCTGATCGATTTGGCCTCGTCGCCATATTGCGATGCGACGGCGGCACCGAGAAGGCCGATCGCCATCACGAGAATAGCCAAAGCCCGCATCATGGCCCGGTCTCCCCTCAGGCCCTGATCGCGAGGCTTGGTATTTAGAGGCTTGGCATCAGCCGCCGCCTTGTTTGCGGAAGTGGCGGCTGCCGCCGCAGCGGCGCTTGCGTGCGAGGTCCGCGGGGGCTCGCTGTTGCGTTCCATTCCGGAAACCAGCCGGTCCAGCCGCGCAAGGTCTTCTTCTGCGCTCTTGATCCGGTCGTAGGCCCGCGCCAGCCCACCGTCGGCGCGCGCCGCATCCGACTTGGCGGTACCAGGCTTGGCGCTATCAGGCTTGGCGCTATCGGTCTTGCCGGTATCAGGTTTGTGGTCGTTCGTGTCAGGCACCGATGCGCTCTCCATCCGGTCGGGCGTCAATGGGAGGCAGTCCGATCTTTGGGAAGGATAAGTCTCGCCGCTGTCCGACACAACGCGTGTGCAAAGGAGAAATTATGGCGGGCTCGGCGCACGATGCGCGACACGGCGCTGTCGTGCGATCGCTTTGAATCTTCTGGCGCTGAAACAACCGGGAGCAGTTTCCCCCGGTATCCCTACGACGTGCTATGCTATCGTGGGAGGAACCGCAATGAGGGTCCCTACCGCGATACTCGCCCTGCTTCTTTCAAGTCCGGCCGCCGCCCAAGAGTGCCAGACATGCGCAATGGCCGACGCCTGCATGAAGGAATACGCCAAGACGACGTCGGAGGCCCAACGGGCCACTAAGCAAGGCATCCGGGATTGGAAGCAGAATCTGGACAGAAAGGCCTCTGCAGAATTGTCCAGCAGGGGCATCCTCGCATTGCAAGACGCCATGGAGGCGCAGGTTCGTACCGAGCTGGAGCGCCTGAAGGAGTGCCTGGCGAAGATCAGGTAGGGTGCAAAGGAGGATCCGATGAAATCGCTTTTGCTGCTTACGGCGAGCGGTCCGCTGCTTGTTCTCACCTCGCATGAGTCCCTGAACGATCTGAAACTTCTTGGGGTGCTCAGGCAAAAAGGTATCGGCAAGTTCGTCGCGTTCGAGGTTCCCTTGTCGCTCGCCAGGGAGCGCTACGGTGGGCACTTTCAGGCGGTTGAAAGCAACCTGCACGAGACCGATGATTTGAGAGTGCTCGACTTCAATGGCCAGCGGGTGTTTCAGCTCTTTCGTTTCGAGGAGCTCGGCTCACCGATCCTGATCGAACAGTCGTGATCGGTTTTGCCCTGCGGCATGCTCTGTTGCGAAAAACCCGTTCATGGCGTTGCGGCGGCCAAAGGGACCAGTCGAGCAGCGCTGGTCGCACCATGAGCGTTCGCTGAGGGGAACGGGCGCTGGTTCATTCCGTTTCCTTTGAGGGGCTTGTTAGAGGAGGACAACATGAAAGCAATGATCATCGCGCTTTCGGCTGCCGTTGTCATGGCTACAGCCCCAGCCGTGTTTGCTCAGGGTGTATCGAGCAAGACGCCAGGTCATCAGATGCAGCAAACGGGTTCCAAGACGGGCGAGCCGGGCGCTTCCAGCTACGCTCCTGGGCACAAGAAGAAGCAGCACGCGAAGTCCACGAAGAGCACCACCCCCGGCGCGTCGAGCTACGCTCCAGGACAAACTACAGGTCAAACCACGGGCGCGAGCACGAGGCCGACCACCGGCTCGAAGTCAGGGTACTGAACTCCAGGCGGTCCTTTAGTCGTAGGGTGGGTTAGCTCCGCGACGGCGCAAAGCGCAATCGCTCGGTGTAACCCACCTCCGTCATCCCGGTGCGCGGACCATCAACGAATGATGGGTTTCGCAAGGATATTGCCCATCCCCGGGGCCTCCGGCCCCGCGGCGCCGCAATACGCAGCTGCCGTTAGTGACGTATCGCGCGGATTTCGAGCGTCGTCTGGGTGAGCCTGGCCACGAACCCCTCGAGATGCATGACCCTTTGTCTGGTCAATTGTTCATGCAACTCGGTGATCTTCTGGGATTCGGTGACAAACGAATCGCACGCCTGTTTCGCGTATTCCATCTGAAGCTCAAAGGCCTCGACGGGTGAACGCGCCATCGCGAGCTTTCCCAGGAAGCTCCAGGCTTGCTCAAGCGACGTCCTGATGTAGTCGCTATAGGCGTCGGCAATCGCCTGCGTGCTGGCCTCCAAGGGTTCGACCGGTGCGACGGGTGGGCTCGCAGCGATCGCCATCCCGGAAGCCTCGTCCGGCAAGGCTGCAGCCGAAGGTATCTCCGCACTGATCGGTCGGCTCGGCTCTTGCTCGACCTTTTGCTCGGTCTCTTGCCTGATCTCCGCCGAGGCTTCCGGCAATTGATGCGCTGCACTTGCGGGTTGCTCGCCGGCCCCGGCGCGTTGTCCGGCCTTCTTCTTGCCGCCGCGCCGGCCGGATTTTCCCGTTGGTTTGTTTCCCACCGCACTCAACATTGCAAATGGCTCCTGAATATCGATGAAGCCGCGAGCCTCCGTCGCGTTTGCGCTGAAATCGCGATTGTGGGCTGTCGCTTGCGTGGCGGCGATGTGGCGAGATATTGCCGATGCATTTTTGATTCATCCAAAAGGCGGCCGATCCAGAAACTTGCGGGATCGCCGCCTTTGTTGCCGCCTTAGCATAGCTCGTAGGATGGGTAGAGCGTAGCGAAACCCATCGACTGCCACCATCCAATGATGGGTTTCGCAAGTGCTCTACCCATCCCACGGGCTGCACTAGAAATTCCGGAGCCGACAATCAATAGCGGCCGCCGCTGCCCTTTTGCTGCGTGATCCAGTCCGACAATGATTTGGGTTTCGATTTCGCGGTCCGGCCCAATGACGCCTTCGGATTGTCGCGGACGCCTTTCGCCGGACGGGTGCGCGGCGCTTCCCTTGCGTGGACGCCCTTCAAGGCAGCCGCTGATGCCTCTGCGGCTTCCTTCTCGAGGCGCAACTGTTTCAATCGCGCCATCTTGATGCGCTCTGCCTCGACTTCGGGTCGCTCGGCGAGCTGCGGCTTGTGCTCAGCAAACTCCGCCGTGACGACGACCCCGAGAATGGTCGTCTCGCCGAGCGCCTTGCAGGCCTCTAACCGATGCAGTCCCTCGACCAGAACCAGACGGTCTCCGTCGCGCCGAACGGAAATGGGGGCCTGTTGTCCGATGTCCAGAATACTTTCCGCGATCTCCGCGACGGTCTCGGGCTTGATAGCTTTCCTCTGCTTCGTGGGAACGAAGATCTTCTCGATCGGGAAGCTTTCCGGTTTGGGCATAACTTTACTCCGCTTCTACCGGGCCCGTCGGAACCCATGCCGGTGGGGGAGGGAGTTTAGGGGGAAGGGGGCGGCCGCAAAGGCAATTTGGCGAGCCGCGTCACCTTAACCGCGGGCGGCTCCTATCGCGCAGATCTGTTCGCCTACGCAGCATGTTCGGTGGATCGCGTGACATCGCCGTGCCCTGCGAGAAGGCCCGCGATCGAGATATCTTCGTCCAGCGCTTCCCAATGCAGGCCGACGCGGCTGAGTTCGACTTGCTCGCGTTCGGCAGGCTTTGCGTGCATCAGGCGCGGAAACCAGGCTAGCGGAACACCGAGCGTCCGGCCGTCCGACAGTTCGACCCACATCGTGTGTTCGTCGAAGCGAACGCTAGTTGCCGAAATGGTCATGCCAAGCCTTCAGGAGTAGATCGCGGTTGTCTTCGACGACGTGCAAGATATTCGAAAGTTCCCGCGGATTAAAGCCGTAACTGTCCGCAATCGAGATGGCAGGTTCCAGCCAGATCTTGGCGTCCTTGCCGCCGCCTTTGACATGAATGTGGGGCGGCTCGGGCGGCTGACCGCGAACGCGCCGGAAAGCTCAGATGCCGATTTTTCCTTCGCCAGGTTCGCGGCTGACGTCGACCACGACCTCGCGGACACCTTCGGCAACCTGGTTCAGCGCGTTCTAAGTTTCGTCGCCGCGCGCTACGACGGCGTTGTGCCAGACGGGCCGATCGATCCCGGCCTGCCGGAGCAGTTGTCCGGCTTGCTAGATCATTTGCGGGATCGTCACAACGCTCTGGCGTTGCGCGGAACGGCCGACGCTGTGCGGGCGATCTGGAAGGCGGCCAATGTCCATCTGGTCGAGAAGGCGCCGTGGACGCTCATCAAGACAAATCCAAGTAGCGCGGCCGGCGTGGTCCGGACCGCCGTGAACCTGATCGGCATCTGTGCCCGGGCAGCGTGGCCGATCATTCCAGAGGCGGCGGAGAGGGTGCTTACGGCAATTGGCGACCTCGACGAAGTGCCGGCCTTCCCCTCGGCGGAGTATCTGGACCGAATACCGGCCGGACGCCGGATCGAACATCCGGGACCACTATTCGCAAAACTTGGGTCAGAATGGGCTGAGACACAGAGCCAGAGGTTCACCGGATCGCGGGAAGTTCATGGCGCTCCTTAGGGGGAATCGCCGTGATAATGGATGGCTGAGTTCGAACAGAGTGCCAGGATCTCGGCGGGCGGCTTTCCATCCTGCGCAGCATCATCGCTGCGACGGGCGCCTCGCAGTCCCGTTCCGTGATGCACATCGGATTGCAGCAGCGTGTTGGCAAAGCTCAAGATTCCGCCTATCAGCCACAGGCGAGGGATCGGAATGCCCGCCAGCTCATCTCGCCGACGCGATTGCGCCCGCCGTCGTACTTATTCCTGGCTTACACGGGCTCTTGCGCCACGACCGAGGCGAGCCAGGCGCAGTTCGGATCCGGGACCCTCACGCCGCGGGCTGCAGCATCTAGTCGAATGTTGCGCATGCGAACTCGCTGCTCCTCAGGAAGGTGCAGTCGCTCATGACCCCATAGACTCGGCCCGTCAAAGGTTTCGAAAGGCTGCCATGTCCCGGGGTCGATCACTTGCGCGCCCCAACCGTACTCCACGAAGAAGTCAGACGGCGAGTGAGCATAGAAAGATGTCATGTGATCGTTCGTGTGCCGACCAAGCGTATAGGCGATCCGCCCCTCTTCGAGCTGGGCGAGATCATAGCCTTGTCCCACATCGTCGAAGCTCTGCATCTCGACCATGAAGTGGTGGAAACTGCGTTTGCCCGAACCGACCATGGCAAAGCTATGGTGGCGGCCGTTGACGTGCAGGAAGTAGAGCGGGTATGGCGACAGACCGTAGTCCGTGACGCGGAAGCCCAGGAGATCACGGTAGAACGGCAACAGATCATCCACCTTGGCGACGTTCATCACGACGTGCCCCATTCCGAGAGGGCCGGTCTTGAAGCCCGAGATGGGCCGGCCTGGCTTGAACGGGTCGGGCGAAATCTCCTGTCCATGAAACACTTCCACCCGGTGGCCGCCCGGATCGCGAAATGAGATGAGGTCCGCGACATGGCGCTCATCCGCGAGCGCGCGCGTCCCCTTGGAAACAGCCACACCGGCGTTATCCAGACGCGCGGACAACTCGTCGAGATCCGCCTTGTTTTCGGCCTCCCAGCCGAGGAAGCCGAGACCATCATTCTCAGCGCCGGTCACGACAAGCCTCTGCTGTCGATCGTCCATGCGAAACGCCCGAACCTTGGCGGCTGCATCGACCTTCTGCATCCCGAGCAGCCGCGTCGCGAAGCTCTCCCAGTCCTCAAGCTTGGTCGATTCGACGCCCACGTAGCCCAATGATTTGATTGCCATGACCGTTTCCTCCGCCGTTTTCCAGATCGATGCGTCGCCTTGCTTGTCCGCGCCAGCGTCGCTGGCCTAAAGGTCTATGCCTTCCGCTGCGAACACACGTCGCGCGGAAGGGCGAGATTTGAATTCGCTCCACCGAGCGGCGCACGCCGGCGGGACGTCGAGCTTGAGACGCTCGCAAGCCCAGAAAAGAGTGTAGAAGAGCGCGCCATCGGCGAATGATGGCCCTGTGTTCTGTCGCAGGTGACGATCGACGACGAGAAATCCTTCCTGGATGATCTCCCGGCCACGCGCCTGGGTCGCCTCATGATCCGCCTCGGCCATCGCAAATTTGCCCGGACGAAACGCGCGCGAGAAGCCCTGCATGTGGATGGTCGAAACGATGAACTCGGTCAGCTCACTTGCGCTCAGCAGCGTCTCCGGGCCAGCCGGCATCAGGCCTGCCGAAGGCGTCTGTTCGGCGAGATATCGCGCGATCACGGGGAATTCGGTGAGCACCGACCCGTCTGCACGTTCGAGCGCCGGCACTTTGCGTTTCGGATTGACCGCTGTGTACCAAGCCTGAAAATTCTCTCCGTTGCGAATATCGACCTTCCGCAATTCGAAACGGCGCCCGATTTCTTGCAGCAGATAGTGAATGCCGATCGAGCAGGCGCCGGGCGCAAAGTAGAGCTTCATTATTCGTCTCCCGATTAATGCAAAACGACATCCCGATCGACCGGACGCCACGCAAGACAACGCCGCTGCAAAGCCATGAGCACTGCGTCGGACGCGAAGACGATGAGTACGATCAAGGTTATGCCGGCATAGACGCCCGCAATGTCCACGGAGTTGTAGGATTGCTCGATGTAATGACCTACGCCGTTTTCAGCCGCGAGAAACTCGCCAACAAGCGCGGCATTGATGGCCCATGGAAGCGCGGCCCGCAGCGCCGTCCACACGAACGGCTGGACGCTATTCCAGATCACCTCGCGCGCCACTTCGAGCTTGCTTGCACCGAAGATCGATACTGTCTGGACGAGGTTCGGGCCGATGGATCGTATTCCGGCTGATGTCGCGACGAAGACCAGGAAGAAGGTCATCAAAGCAACGAGCACAATCTTCGATCCAAGGCCGATACCGAACCAGAGTATTAGAATGGGACTCAGCGCCAGCTTAGGAATTCCGACGGCTGCTCGGGCGAACGGCTCGATGACCGCCTGAAGCCGCGCCGACAGTTGGACGAGAAACGGCAGCAAAACACCGAGACCCGCACCCAATAGGAGCCCTATGCCAGCCTCTCCTGCAGTTGTCGCCATCATCGGGAAGAGATCCCGGTTCGATATTAGCTCCATGACTCTCTGGAGCGTGGCTTGCGGCGTCGCGACAAGCGTCGGATATGCCCGCGCGGCCGCCAGCCACACCCCGACTAGCACGACGGCGACCGCTGTTCGCACAATGAATAGCGGCGACGGAACGATCGCCGGCTGTGGCTTTCCTGCCGAGATGATTGACGAATTCGGCATCAAACTTGCGCCCTGATCCGGCTAAACAGGCCCGGGAACTGCGGGGCCGTCACGATGCTATCGAGGGCTCTGGGCCGCGGGATATCGATGACGTGTTCGCCTCGGACGCAGGCGGGCGACTTCGTCAACGTTATCGTCCGGTCTCCAAGGGCGATCG